>NZ_CATKPT010000001.1:0-162207 GCF_949768125.1 Pseudomonas sp. IT-P253
GGGAGATGTGCGTCTGCCCTGAGGTCAGAGGCAGGTCGCCAATGCCGCCAATCGGCGCTTGGCGACAAAGTCATCGTGCTGCGCGTAGTAACTCAACACCGTGCCTGAAGCATCGGTGGTCACGTCCACAAAAGATTCTGCCGAACGCGCGTAAACGGTGGAACCGCCCTTCTTGCCCGGTTGCAAATACGCGGCGGCATCGACGCCAAACACGGCCTCGTCCTGCCAGGAAAACTGCACGCACTCGGCGACGGCTTTTTCCGGTTTGTCCGAGTGCAGGACTTTGTACGGCGTTCCAGTGCGGGCATCATCCATCACCGAACCCGCACATCCCGCCAGCAACGTGACGGCCAGCGCCACCATCAGAATTCGCATTGCATTCGCTCATCAATAAAAAAGCGGACTGTATCACCGTGGCACGGCGTATCGTTCTGCTTTACTTTATTTATACCGCGACACCGCGTGACGATTCGCGCACCCTGTTGCGCCATTAACGCCACATCGCCCATTTTCCCGGGCTCATTTTTCTGGAAAGGCCATGACACCCAACGCCGAGTTTTACAAACCGACTGCTGAATACGCTGACAAGCTGATCAGCCAAATCGGTCAGACGCCTTCCTGGATCGCCAAGCGAATCGGTGTTACCGACAAGCGGATTCGTTACATCCTCGACGGCGAAAGAACCGTCAAAGGCGAAACCACGCCGATCCAGATGACTTACCCCGAGCAGTTTGCGCTCGAGTGCCTGGCCGCTGCAGCCAAAGCCAAGAAGCAATCTGCGTAACCCCGGCCTCAAGGAGCGACCATGGCGGCAACCGAACAGCAACACGAGCAGGCGCTGAAGAAATTTCTCGATGCGTGCCCTGAACTGCGCGCTGAACTCGACAACCTCAATCCGCTGTTGGCTCAAGCCAAGGGCGAAACGATGGAGCAGTACCGCGACGAGCGCCTGCACGAAGCCTTCGAAGCCGAAGCCGAGCGCCGGGGTTTGTATGCCTGGGAACTGACGCTGCAACTGATGTCGACCTCGGACGAGGAGTATCAGGCCCAACGCCTGGAAGTGCACAAGGAAGTGGCCGAAATGGCCGGCATGTCCTGGCTGGAGTATTGCGAGTTGTATGGGTTAAGCAAGTAACCGTCGCCGCTCAAGGATGCCAACACCGATGCTGCCTTCACCCTCCAGTCACCGCGCCAGCCCGGGTCATCTGCACACTCAGAAATGGCGCGGAAGGATCGGCCTGTCGCTGGTCGCCAGCCTCTCGGTGCTCGCCGGCATGACCGACGCCATCGGTTTCATGGCCAGTGGCGATTTCGTTTCGTTCATGAGCGGCAACACCACGCGCCTTGCCGTCGCGATCAGCGACGGCAATTTCGGGCTGTCCTTGCGCCTGCTGATCCTTGTGGCCACGTTCATCATCGGCAATGCCGTGGGCATCATCGTCAGCCGTCTCGGCGGGCGTCGCGCGCTGCCCTTGTTGCTGTGCATCGCCACGCTACTCTGCGGCGCCGCAGCCTGGCCGTATGACGAACAACTGCCGGCGTTGCTGGCGGCGATCATTGCCATGGGCATGCTCAATGCGGCGGTGGAAGATGTGAACGGCCTGCCGGTCGGCCTCACGTACGTCACCGGCGCGCTGTCGCGCTTCGGTCGTGGGCTGGGGCGCTGGATACTCGGCGAGCGGCGCAATGGCTGGCGGGTTCAGCTGATCCCCTGGACAGGCATGTTTGCCGGCGCGGTGCTGGGTGCTGTGCTGGAACATCACCTTGGGCTCAAGGCTTTGTTTGCCAGCGGTCTGCTGGCCGGATCACTGGGCGTGCTGTCGCTGAAGATTCCGCGGCGTTGGCAGTTGGGCTACATGCCGCGCTAAGCGGGTTCCCCTTCTGTAGGAGCGAGCTCGCTCGCGATGGTCGTCAACGATAACGCGAAAAACCTGACACCCCTCAGGCGTTCTCAGGTTTTTCGCGAGCGAGCTCGCTCCTACAGGGGACGGTGTACCGCCCCGACGATAAAGCTTTATCATGGCCGCAGTTTTGCTGACCGAGTCCGTCATGAAGTTTGCCATCGCGCTGTTTTCCGCCGCCCATGCGCCCTCCTCGCGCCGCGCCTTGTTGTTCGCCCAGGCCGCGCTGGCCGGCGGGCATGAGATTGTCCGGCTGTTTTTCTATCAGGACGGCGTCTACAACGCCTCCGGTAGCGTGGTCACGCCTCAGGATGAGCTGGACCTGCCCAAGCAATGGCGTGCCTTTGTCATCGAACACCAACTGGACGGCGTCGTCTGCATCGCTGCCGCCCTGCGCCGTGGCGTATTGAATGAAGAAGAAGCCGGGCGTTATCAGCGTGAAGCCGTTGCGGTGGGCGCGCCGTGGGAATTGTCCGGCCTCGGCCAGCTACATGACGCGGTGCAGGACGCTGACCGCCTGATTTGTTTCGGAGGCGCGTGAAATGCCTAAATCCTTGCTGATCATCAGCCGTCAGGCGCCGTGGTCCGGGCCAAACGCACGGGAGGCGCTGGACATCGTACTGGCCGGCGGTGCCTTCGATTTGCCGATTGGCTTGCTGTTTCTCGATGACGGGGTGTTCCAGCTCGCCGCGAAACAGGACGCCAAGGCCCTGCAACAGAAAGATCTGAGCGCCAATCTGCAAGCCTTGCCGATGTTCGGTGTTGAAGACCTGTTTGTCTGTGGCGACAGCGCTGCAGCACGCGGTCTGGACCCGAAAGGTTTAGCGCTCGAAGATGCTCAAGTGTTGTCCGCCCTCGAAATCATTGCACTTATTGACCGTTACGACCAGGTGATCACCCTCTGATGTCGACTTTGCATGTGTTGTCTCATTCCCCGTTCGGCGACGATCGCCTGACCAGTTGCCTGCGTGTCATTGGCACAAACGATGCGCTATTGCTGACGGGCGACGCGGTGTATGCCTTGCAACCGGGCACCGCGCCATTCAATGCGCTGGCCGCCCGGCGTCCGACGCTGTTCGTGCTGGCCGAAGACGCCCAGGCTCGCGCTCTGGATATTCCTGACACGGCCAAGGCCATTGATTATCCGGCCTTCGTCGAACTGTCGATTCACTACGACAAGGTCAACAGTTGGCTATGAATTCCCTTACGGTCGGCGCTCGCGCCATCCCGTTGGACAAGGATGGATTCCTGGTCGAACTCAGCGACTGGTCTAACGACGTGGCCACAGCCCTGGCTGCTGCCGAAGGCATCGAGTTGAGCCCCGAACACTGGGAAATCCTCGAACTGCTGCGCAGCTTCTACGCCGAATTCCAGCTGTCCCCGGCCACTCGCCCGCTGATCAAGTACACGGCAACGAAGCTGGGCCCGCTCAAAGGCAACAGCCTGCACCTGAACCGACTGTTCAAAGGCACCCCTGCCAAACTCGCCGCGAAACTGGCGGGCCTGCCCAAACCGACGAATTGTTTATGACCGACTCTCCAGCACTGACCCTCGAAACGCCCGCCGAGCACCCGTTCGCCCAGTTCGTGCGGATCCTCGGCAAAGGCAAGCGCGGCGCCCGCGACCTGACCCGCGAGGAAGCCCGCGAAGCCATGGGCATGGTGCTCGACCACAAGGTCGAGGACACCCAGCTCGGCGCGTTTCTGATGCTGTTGCGGCATAAGGAAGAAAGCGCCGAGGAAATGGCCGGGTTCACCGAAGCCTTGCGTGAGCGTTTGCAGGCACCCACGTTAAATGTCGACCTGGACTGGCCGACGTATGCTGGCAAGAAGCGTCACTTGCCGTGGTATCTGCTGGCCGCCAAGTGCCTGGCGCAAAACGGCGTGCGGATTTTCATGCACGGCGCCGGCGCGCACACGGCGGGTCGGCTGTACAGCGAACAACTGCTGGACGAATTGAAGATCCCGTTGTGCCGTAGCTGGCAACAGGTCGGATCGGCACTCGATAACGGGGGGCTGGCGTTCATGCCGCTGGTGGATTGGGCGCCGCAACTGCAGCGCATGATCGACTTGCGCAACACCTTGGGCCTGCGTTCGCCGATTCATTCGCTGACGCGGATTCTCAATCCGTTGAACGCTCGCTGCGGCCTGCAAAGCATTTTTCACCCCGGCTATCAGGCTGTGCATCGCGATGCCAGCGGCTTGCTCGGCGACACCGCCATTGTGGTGAAAGGCGATGGTGGCGAGATCGAAATCAATCCGGACGCCGACAGCCATTTGTACGGCACCACCGGCGGCGAAAGCTGGGATGAGGAATGGCCGCAGCTGTCGAGCCAGCGCCACGTCAAACCCGCCTCGCTTGAGCCCGAGCATTTGAAAGCCGTGTGGCGCGGCGACGTGGTCGACAGCTACCCGCAAATGGCGCTGATTTCGACCATCGCCCTGGCCTTGCGCGGCCTTGGCCAGACGCGTGAACAAGCCTTCGAAACCGCCCGGCAGTATTGGGATGCCCGGGACAGATCGATTTAACCGATCATAACCGCCCAACCTTTGCGCTTTTTGTTCGAACCTATGCGCATAGACTCCATTCCAACGCTTATCGGTTGAGGAGTCCTGGACATGGGTTTGTTAGTTGAAGGTCGCTGGCATGACCAGTGGTACGAAAGCAGCAAAGATGGCGCGTTCCAGCGTGAACAGGCGCAGCGTCGTAATTGGCTGACCGTCGACGGCAAGCCAGGCCCGAGCGGCGTCGGTGGCTTTGCCGCCGAGGCCGGTCGCTATCACCTCTACGTGTCCCTCGCCTGTCCGTGGGCCCATCGCACGCTGATCCTGCGCAAACTCAAAGGCCTCGAACGCCTGATCGACGTCTCGGTGGTCAGCTGGCTGATGCTGGAAAACGGCTGGACCTTCGACCAGAACCTCGGCTCGACCGGCGACAAGCTCGATCACTTCAATTTCATGCACCAGCGCTACACCGCCGACACCGTCGACTACACCGGCCGTGTCACCGTACCGGTGCTCTGGGACCAACAGCAGAATCGCATCGTCAACAATGAATCGGCGGAGATCATCCGCATGTTCAACAGCGCGTTCGATGGCCTGACCGGCAATGACCTGGACTTCTACCCGGCCCCCCTGCGCGGTGAAATCGACGCGCTGAACGAACGGATTTATCCGGCAGTGAACAACGGTGTCTATCGCGCCGGGTTTGCGACATCGCAGACAGCTTATGAAGAGGCGTTCGATGGGTTGTTTGCGGAACTGGATCGACTGGAAGCGTTGCTCGGCGCCAATCGCTATCTGGTGGGCGAATACCTGACCGAGGCGGACATTCGGTTATTCACTACGCTGATTCGCTTTGATGCGGTGTATCACGGGCACTTCAAATGCAACCTGCGGCGGATTGCCGATTATCCGAATCTGTCGAATTGGCTGCGGGAGATTTATCAGTGGCCGGGGATTGCCGAGACGGTGGACTTCACCCACATCAAGAATCACTACTACGGCAGCCACAAAACCATCAACCCGACCGGGATTGTGCCGAAAGGACCTTCGCAGGACTTTACGGCACCGCATGATCGGGCGCGGTTGAGCGGGAAAGGGGTTTGGCGCAGAGCCTGAGATGTGTGCAGGTTTTGAGGGCCCCTTCGCGGGCAAGCCTCGCTCCTACGGGTCTGCATTGATCTGTAGGAGCGAGGCTTGCCCGCGAAAGAAGCGATGCGGTCTCTAGACTTGCGCCTGAGCCCCTTCGAACCACGCCAGTTTCTCGCGCAACTGCACCACTTCCCCCACAATCACCAGCGTCGGCGCATGCACTTCATGCTCCGCCACCAACCGTGGAAGATCAGCCAGGGTGCCGGTAAACACCCGCTGATTAACGGTAGTGCCCTGCTGAATCAACGCCGCCGGGGTATCTGCCCCGCGACCGTGTTTAATCAACTGTTCGCAAATAATCGGCAAGCCCACCAGCCCCATGTAAAACACCAGGGTTTGCGCGGGCGCGACGAGGTCTGCCCACGGCAAATCGGTGGAGCCATCCTTCAAGTGCCCGGTGACGAAACGTACGGACTGTGCGTAATCGCGATGCGTCAGCGGAATCCCGGCATACGCCGCGCAACCGCTGGCCGCCGTGATACCCGGCACGACTTGGAACGGGATGCCATGGGCCGCCAGTTCTTCGATTTCTTCACCGCCACGGCCGAAAATGAACGGATCACCGCCCTTCAACCGCACGACGCGCTTACCCTGTTTGGCCAGATCCACCAGTTGCTGGTTGATCTGGTCCTGAGGCACCGCGTGATCGGCGCGGCGCTTGCCGACATAGACCCGCTCGGCATCGCGACGGCACAAATCCAGAATCGCAGGCGCCACCAAGCGGTCGTAGAGCACCACATCGGCTTGCTGCATCAGACGCAAGGCGCGAAAGGTCAGCAGATCCGGATCGCCCGGCCCGGCGCCCACCAAATAGACTTCGCCCGTGGAGACAGGGGCTTCGCCGTTGATTTTTGCCAACATCAAGCGCTCGGCTTCAGCGCCCTGCCCGGCCAGTTGTCGGTCGGCAATCGGGCCCTGGAACACATCTTCCCAGAATGCCCGACGCTGCTGCACATCCGGAAACAGACGCTTGACCTGATTGCGAAAACGCGCTGCCAGACCCGCCAGTTGCCCGTATGAAGAAGGAATCCAGGTTTCCAGTTTGGCGCGGATCAGCCGCGCCAGCACCGGCGCATCGCCGCCACTGGAAACGGCGATAATCAGAGGCGAACGATCGACGATCGCCGGGAAGATCACGCTGCACAGCGCAGGCGCATCCACCACGTTGACCGGCACGCAACGCCGATGAGCATCGGCGGAAACGCGAGCGTTCAACGGTTCATCGTCGGTGGCGGCAATGATCAGCCCGCAACCGTCCAGATCCGCTTCGAGGTAGCCACGCAGCAGGCACTCGCCACCGCTGCCGACAACCAACTCATGCAGTTGCGGTTCGATTTCAGGTGCGACCACCCGCAGCAGCGCACCGGCTTCGGCCAGCAGGCGGGATTTGCGCAAGGCAATCTCCCCCCCACCGACGACCAACACACGACTGCCGCGAAGGTTATGAAACAGCGGCAGATAGTCCATTTAGCCGATGACCTCAAGGCCACCCATGTACGGTTTCAGCACGTCTGGCACACGGATCGAACCGTCGGCTTGCTGGTAGTTTTCCAGCACGGCGACCAAGGTACGACCGACGGCCAGGCCGGAACCATTGAGGGTGTGAACCAGTTCCGGCTTACCGGTTTCCGGGTTACGGAAACGCGCTTGCATACGACGGGCCTGGAAATCGCCGCAGTTGGAGCACGACGAAATCTCGCGGTACTTCTCCTGGCTCGGGATCCACACTTCCAGGTCGTAAGTCTTGACTGCGCTGAAGCCCATGTCGCCGGTGCACAGTGCAATCGTGCGATAAGGCAGTTCCAGCAGTTGCAGGACTTTCTCGGCGTTGGCGGTCAGGCCTTCCAGCGCGTCCATCGACGTCGATGGCTCAACGATCTGGACCATCTCGACCTTGTCGAACTGGTGCTGACGGATCATGCCGCGCGTATCGCGACCCGACGCACCGGCTTCACTGCGGAAGCACGGCGTGTGTGCAACGAACTTGATCGGCAGCAGCTTCGAATCGACGATCTCGCCGGCCACGATGTTGGTCAGCGACACTTCAGCCGTCGGGATCAGGTACAGATCGGCTTCGCCTTCGCGAGCGATCTTGAACAGGTCTTCTTCGAACTTCGGCAGCTGCCCGGTGCCTTGCAGCGCTGGCGCCTGGACCAGATAAGGCGTGTAAGCCTCTTCGTAACCGTGTTCGCTGGTGTGCAGGTTGATCATGAACTGCGCGAGGGCGCGGTGCAGACGGGCAATAGGCCCACGCAGCAGCGAGAAGCGTGCACCGGACAGTTTGGCGGCGGTTTCAAAGTCCAGCCAGCCGAACTTCTCGCCCAGGGCGACATGATCCTGAACCGGGAAATCGAAGGTGGTCGGGGTGCCCCAACGGCGTACTTCGACGTTGTCTTCTTCATCCTTGCCGACCGGCACGGATTCGTGTGGCAGGTTCGGAATGCCGAGCAGGATCGAATCCAGCTCGGTCTGGATCGCGTCCAGCTCGACTTTACCGGCGCTCAATTCGTTCGCCATGCGCTCGACGTCAGCCATCAACGGCGCAATGTCTTCGCCGCGCTGCTTGGCCTGACCGATGGTTTTGGAGCGCGCATTACGTTCAGCCTGCAATGCCTCGGTGCGGGTCTGGACGGTCTTGCGCTGTTCTTCCAGCGCTTCGATGCGCGCAACATCCAGGGCAAAGCCACGGGATGCCAGGCGGTCCGCTACGTCCTGAAGGTTGCTACGCAACAGTTTGGAATCGAGCATGTCGGTCTCTCGTTATCAAAGTTTGGTCAAGGATAGGCCAGCCCAGGTGGCGAGCAGCCCGCCGAATACGCTGATGGCCAGATAACCGAAGGCTACCGGTGCCTGCCCGCTTTCCAACAGGCGCAGCGTATCCAGTGAAAAGGATGAAAAGGTCGTCAGACCGCCTACAAAGCCGACAATCAGACCGGCGCGGATTTCGATCGGCACTTCCGGGCGCGTCAAAAACAGCCCGTAGAGCAAACCGATGATCAGGCAGCCCACCAGATTGACAGCCAGCGTCGCAAAATAAAAATGCCGGGGCCAGTTGGCGCTGACCCAGTTGCTGGCGGCGAAACGCAATAATGTACCAGCGATACCGGCCACGGACACCGCAAGAATAGTTCGAATCACTATTTTCTCCGCTGCCGGGGGCTTAAACGGTCAAGTTGTGCGAGGTGGTTGAGCTTCTCGCCAATCTTCAGCTCCAGGCCACGGGGCACGGGCTGATAAAACGGTTGTGGCTCGAGTTCTTCCGGGAAATAGTCTTCGCCGGCAGCATAGGCATCCGGCTCATCATGGGCATAACGGTATTCGTCGCCATAACCCAGCTGTTTCATCAACTTGGTCGGCGCATTGCGCAGGTGCAGCGGCACCTCCAGCGAACCGTGTTCGGTGGCGCTGCGCAGCGCCGCCTTGAACCCCATGTACACCGCGTTGCTTTTCGGCGCACAAGCCAGGTAAGTGATGGCCTGGGCCACCGCCAGTTCGCCTTCGGGGCTGCCGAGGCGCTCCTGCACTTCCCACGCGGCCAGGCACAGGCTCAGGGCCCGCGGGTCGGCATTGCCGATGTCTTCGCTGGCCATGCGCACCACGCGCCGGGCCAGGTACAGCGGATCGCAGCCACCGTCGATCATCCGCGCGAACCAGTACAACGCGCCGTCGGGATTGGAACCGCGCACCGATTTATGCAGCGCGGAAATCTGATCGTAGAACGCTTCCCCGCCCTTGTCGAAACGCCGACGGGTATCACCGAGCAGGCTTTGCAGCAAATCGACGCCAATCTCGCTGTTGTCATCCGCCAGATCCGAAGCGTTTTCCAGCAGGTTGAGCAAACGCCGGCCATCGCCATCGGCGGCGGACAGCAGCATCTGGAAGCCTTCATCGCTGAGGGTCAGTTGCCGCTTGCCCAGGCCGCGCTCTTCGGTCAGCGCGCGATGCACCAACTTGCGCAGCGCCGCTTCGTCGAGACTTTTGAGCACGTAAACCCGGGCCCGGGACAGCAAGGCGTTGTTCAGTTCGAACGACGGGTTTTCAGTGGTCGCGCCGATGAAAATCAGCGTGCCGTCTTCAACGTAAGGCAGGAACGCGTCTTGCTGCGACTTGTTGAAGCGATGCACTTCATCGACGAACAGGATGGTGCGCTTACCGTACTGACCGGCCTGTTGCTTGGCGATTTCCACCGCCTGACGGATTTCCTTCACACCGGCCAATACCGCCGACACCGTTTCGAAGTGCGCGTCCGAGACTTCCGCCAACAGTCGCGCCAGGGTGGTTTTACCCACGCCCGGCGGCCCCCAGAAAATCATCGAGTGCAGGGCGCCTTGCTCCAGCGCTTCGCGCAAAGGCTTGCCGCGAGCGAGCAGGTGTTCCTGACCGACGTACTCGTCCAGATTGGCCGCACGCAAACGGGCGGCCAAGGGCTGAGCTATCGGGGCACTGCGAAACAGGTCCATCACAACTGTTGAAACCTCACTGGTTCTCTATCCCCCGTAGGAGCGAAGCTTGCTCGCGAAAGCGGTAGGTCAGTCGCCGTGAATGTCGTCTGAAACACCGCTTTCGCGAGCAAGCTTCGCTCCTACAGGGACTTGCGTTTTATTCCTGGATCACGTCGGCACCCTTGGGGATGTCGAACTTGAACCTGGACGCCGGAATCGGCTCGTTGGCCTTGACCCCGGTGAACAGGATATTGGTGCGCTGGCCGACGCTGTCGATCAGTTGCATGTCATTGACCAGGCCATTGCGGAACGACAGGCGCAGGCTGTCGAACAGGGTGTCCTTGGTTTTCGGCTTCAAGGTGAAGTCGATCACACCGCCGGCTTCCTTGGCGCTGATATCGAAGCTCTGGCTGATCTTGGACACGTCACCGGACAGCAGCAGTGCCGGCGTCTGGGTCAGGCGCAGGTCAAGGTTCTTGATCGTGACCTGCTCCAGATCCGGGTCCCACAGGGTCACTTTCTTGCCATCGGAGACCATGGTTTGTTCAGCCGGCGCATTGGTGTGCCAGTAGAACAGGCCCGGACGCTGCAGCGACATGTCGCCGGCGGTTTCCTGCAACTGAGTGCCGCTGCCATCGAGGGTCAACTGCGAGAAACGGGCAGTCAGGGTCTGGGATTTTTCCAGCAGTTGGGTCAGACGGGCCACGTCTTTGTCACCGGCGTGGGCCGAGAGCGTGGTCAAAGCCAGTACCGGCAGCAACAGCATGCGGATAAGACGCATGGGAGTCCTCATAACATTCGTGGGAGAGCGGGTAGCGCATGTGCACTACCCTTTTTCAATTCAAATCAGTCGCGCACCGGGCCAGGGGCCAGGACTTCACGCGAACCGTTGGTATTCATGGACGTCACGACCCCGGCCATTTCCATGGCTTCGATCATGCGCGCGGCGCGGTTGTAGCCGATCTTCAGTTTGCGCTGAACCGCAGAGATGGACGCACGGCGGCTTTCCAGAACGAACTGCACCGCTTCATCGTACAGCGCGTCGGTTTCAGCGTCGTCATCACCACCACCGCCGCCATTCTCAAAGCCACTGCCCGCCTCTTCGACACCGGCGAGGATTTCGTCGTTGTATTCCGGCGCGCCGCGTAGTTTCCAGGCTTCAACCACCCGATGAACCTCGTCATCGGAAACGAAGGCACCGTGAACGCGAATCGGCAGGCTGGTGCCCGGTGGCATGTAGAGCATGTCACCGTGGCCCAGCAATTGTTCGGCGCCGCCCTGGTCGATGATGGTCCGGGAGTCGATCTTGCTCGACACCTGAAACGCCATGCGCGTCGGAATGTTGGCCTTGATCAGACCGGTGATCACGTCCACCGACGGACGCTGGGTCGCGAGGATCAAGTGGATACCGGCGGCACGGGCTTTCTGGGCGATACGGGCGATCAGTTCTTCAACCTTCTTGCCGACGATCATCATCATGTCGGCGAATTCGTCGACCACCACAACGATGGTTGGCAGCTTGGTCAGCAGCGGCGCTTCGTCGTGAATGCTTTCGCGCTTATACAACGGGTCGGTCAGTGGCGTGCCGGCGTCCTGGGCTTCCTTGACCTTGGCGTTGAAGCCCGACAGGTTACGCACGCCCATTTTCGCCATCAGCTTGTAGCGACGCTCCATCTCCGCCACGCTCCAGCGCAGGGCGTTGGCCGCGTCCTTCATGTCGGTCACGACGGGGCACAGCAAGTGCGGAATGCCTTCGTAGATCGACAGCTCAAGCATTTTCGGGTCGATCATGATCAGTTTGGCGTCTTCCGGGCCGGACTTGAACAGGATCGACAGGATCATCGCGTTCACACCCACCGACTTACCGGAACCGGTCGTACCGGCCACCAGCAAGTGAGGCATTTTCGCCAGGTCGGTGATGACCGGTTTGCCGCCGATGTCGTGGCCCAGGGCCAGGGTGACCGGGGATTTGAAGTTGTCGTACTCCGGCGTCGACAGCACTTCAGAGAAGCGCACGATCTGGCGGTCTTCGTTCGGGATTTCGATACCGACGGTGGTCTTGCCCGGAATCACTTCCACCACCCGCACGCTGGTCACGGCCAGGGAGCGCGCCAGGTCTTTCGCCAGGTTGGAAATACGGCTGACCTTGACGCCCGCCGCGGGTTGAATCTCGTAGCGGGTAATCACCGGGCCCGGGTGAATCGAATCCACCGAGACTTCAACGCCGAACTCCTTGAGTTTGATTTCCAGCAAGTGGCCAACCGCAGCCAGCGACTCAGGGGAATAGTTGAGTTGTTTCTTTTCGGCCGGGTCGAGAATCGAGATCGGCGGCAAGGTGCCTTCGACGGCGCTGTCGACAAACAATGGCGTCTGTTTCTCTTTTTCCACGCGCTTGCTGGGAGCCGCGGGCGCAGGTGGCGCGGGCGCAATGACTGGCGGCACCTGTTTTTCGCGCTCGGACATGTGCTTGCTCAGCGCTTGCTCACGCTCGATCAGGCGTTCCTTGACCTTGGCCTGCTCCCGTTTGTCGGTGACGGTCGGGGCCACCACGTCATGGACGCGGTCGTCGACTTCACGCAGCTGTGCAACAAGTTGCTTGCGCTCGACACGGGCCGCCCACCAGCGATTGGCCGCGCCCTGGAACAGTTCGAACAGGTCGAGGGTGATCTTGCCGGTGACGTCCATTACCTTGAACCATGACAGGTCGGTGAACACCGTCAGGCCGAACAGGAACAGAGCGATGAACAGCAGTGTGCTGCCCTGAATATTCAGGGCGTTCTTGGCCAGGTCGCCAAGGCTTTCACCCAGCGCGCCGCCCGCGCCGGCAGGCAGGCCCGTGGCAGCATGAAAATGGATATGCGCCAGCGCCGCGCCCGACAGCACCAGGAACACCAGGCCGATCAGGCGCCAGGAGAACAGCCAGCCGCTCCATTGCCACTGTTCGTGGCGTTGACGGAAGATCTGCCAGGCCTTGATCGCCAGCAACAGCGGGAAGATGTAGGCGAAGTAACCCAGCACCATGAACAAAATATCAGCGCTGTAGGAGCCGACCGGCCCGCCGAAGTTCTGCACATCGTCGATCTTGCTGTTATGGCTCCAGCCCGGATCGTCCTTGCCGTAGGTCAACAAGGCCATCATCAGGAACAGGCACAAGCCGCCGATGGCGATCAATGCACCTTCCTTGAGTCGGTAGTGCAATTGTTGACGCCAGAGCGGAACGACGACTGTTTTAGGTGCTGCGGTGGATTTCTTCAAAACGCTTCTTTTCCTGCGCCTGTGGCGCGTCCATCTGTTGAAAGACTATAAAAAACTGCCCAATCCAGGCAGGTAAAAAAGTTAACAGGCGTAACTGGGACTACTTTTAACACTGCTCCCCGGTTTTTATAAACACGGTGCGCACTGAATATTGCATAACAGGCGGCATTGTACGGGTTTGTTCGTCGGATGCCATGCTTGAAGCCTTGGGCGTAGCATAACCAACAGCACATTACGCACGGCTCAATTTGAGCATGCATTCTCTTTTGTGACAAAGGCTTATGAGGTGTTTTTATGAGCGAAGCGAAGCATTCCCGCCTGATCATTCTGGGTTCCGGCCCTGCCGGTTACAGCGCAGCCGTTTATGCCGCCCGCGCCAACCTCAAACCGGTTGTCATCACCGGCATACAGGCAGGTGGCCAGCTCACCACTACCGTCGAAGTCGACAACTGGCCGGGCGACGTCGAAGGCCTCACCGGCCCGGTGCTGATGGAACGCATGCAAAAACACGCCGAGCGCTTTGACACAGAGATCGTTTACGACCACATCCACACCGCCAAGTTGCAACAGCGCCCTTTCGAACTTATCGGCGACAGTGGAACTTACACTTGCGATGCGCTGATCATTGCCACCGGCGCCTCGGCGCAATACCTGGGGCTGCCATCGGAAGAAACATTTGCCGGCAAAGGGGTTTCAGCCTGCGCTACTTGCGATGGCTTCTTCTATCGCAATCAAGTGGTGGCAGTCGTCGGTGGCGGCAATACAGCGGTTGAAGAAGCCCTGTATTTATCGAACATCGCCAAGGAAGTTCACCTGATTCACCGTCGCGACAAATTGCGCTCGGAGAAAATTCTTCAGGACAAACTCTTCGAAAAAGCCGCCAACGGCAATATTCACCTGCACTGGAATCAGCATCTGGACGAAGTCCTCGGCGATGCCAGTGGCGTGACCGGCGCCCACCTGCGAGACAGCCACACGGGCGAAACCAGTGACTTGGCGCTGGCCGGTGTGTTCATCGCCATCGGCCACAAGCCCAACACCGATCTGTTTATCGACCAGTTACCCATGCGCGACGGCTACCTGCTGGTCAAAAGCGGCAGCGAAGGCGATGCTACCGCCACCGAGATCCCGGGGGTGTTTGCCGCGGGCGATGTGGCCGATCATGTTTACCGCCAGGCCGTCACGTCTGCAGGCGCCGGTTGCATGGCCGCGCTGGACGCTGAAAAATACCTCGACGACATTCCAGCCGTTTGACGGCACACTTCATGGTGGGCCGACCCGCCCGCCACTGCCCTCCCCTTTTGTAAGCCCGGATACCATGCTGACTTGGTTACAACGCAACACGCTGACGTTCCCACCGCTGGATAAAGCCATGCGCGATCCCAACGGGCTGCTGGCTGCTGGCGGCGATCTATCCGCCGATCGTCTGATTCAGGCCTATCGCCACGGCTGCTTTCCATGGTTCTCGGAAGGCCAGCCTATTCTCTGGTGGTCACCGGACCCGCGCACCGTTCTGTTTCCCGATGAGCTGCATGTTTCACGCAGCCTGAACAAGTTGTTGCGCCAACAACGTTATCAAGTGACCTTTGATCAGGATTTTTCCTCGGTCATCCGCGCCTGCGCCGCCCCCAGGGAGCACGCCGACGGCACCTGGATCACCGAAGCGATGCAGAATGCCTACCTGGACCTGCACAGGCGCGGTTACGCGCATTCGGTGGAAGTCCGGGACCAGGGCGAACTGGTTGGCGGGCTCTATGGCTTGGCGATGGGTCAGCTGTTTTTCGGCGAATCCATGTTCAGCCGTGCCGATAACGCCTCGAAATATGGCTTTGCCACTTTGGTCCGACACCTGAAAGAATCGGGTTTCGTGCTGATCGACTGCCAAATGCCTACCGATCATCTGCACAGTCTCGGCGCCCGAGCGATTCCCCGCCGCACGTTTGCCGGCTACCTTGCGCAGCATCTGGACCAGCCCAACAGCGCCACCTGGGTTTGCTGAGCGACTTTTGCGCGAGTGGCTTACACTTAATTCAAAAGCTTATCCCGAGGGTTGATCATGACCGAGTTGGCGCGTTTGAAGTTTTATGCCACTCAGCCCCACTCTTGCAGTTATCTGCCCGAGGAGCAGGCCACCACGCTGTTCCTCGACCCTAGTCAGCCCATGGATGTGCATGTCTACGCAGACCTGTCCGAAATGGGTTTTCGTCGCAGTGGCGATCATCTTTACCGGCCTCATTGCCAAAATTGCAACGCGTGCGTCCCGGCGCGTATCCCTGTGGCGCGATTTGAACCCAACCGCCAGCAGAAGCGTATTTTCAAACGCAATGCCGACCTACAGGTACGCCCGGCCAAACCGCAGTACAGCGAAGAATATTTCGACCTTTATCAGCGCTACATCGAACAGCGTCACGCCGATGGCGATATGTACCCGCCCAGCCGCGATCAGTTTTCGACGTTCCTTGTACGTGACCTGCCATTTTCCCGTTTCTACGAGTTCCGCCTCGAAGGCCGGTTGCTGGCTGTTGCCGTCACGGACCTGCTGCCCAACGGCCTGTCGGCGGTTTATACCTTCTACGAACCTGCCGAAGAACGCCGCAGCCTGGGGCGTTACGCGATTCTCTGGCAAATCGCCGAGGCCCAGCGGCTGGGGCTGGAAGCGGTCTACCTGGGCTACTGGATCAAAAACTGCAAAAAGATGAGCTACAAGACGCAATATCGCCCTATCGAACTGCTGATTAATCAACGCTGGGTCATCCTGAACTAGAGCAAGCCCTAAACCCCTTGGCTTAAACCCCATTTTTCGGGCACAATGCACGCCGCTTTTGCCTGGCGCAGTTGCACCGGGCCATTCATTGGACACCGAGGGCTTTACTGCATGTCGAAAGAAGACAGCTTCGAAATGGAAGGCACTGTCGTCGACACCCTGCCCAACACCATGTTTCGTGTGGAGTTGGAAAATGGGCACGTCGTAACCGCGCATATCTCCGGCAAGATGCGCAAGAATTACATCCGTATTCTTACCGGTGACAAAGTGCGCGTCGAGCTGACGCCCTATGACTTGAGCAAAGGGCGCATCACTTACCGCGCTCGCTAATCAAGTCAATACAAAACGCCCGGCTTTTGCCGGGCGTTTTTGTGTGTGCGTTTTTTGGGTTGTTAGATTGGGTGTATATCCATTTCTGCGGTAGCGGCCGCTACCAAAAAACCGGATATACACCCAAATCTCAAACAATAAAAAAGGCGCCCGAAGGCGCCTTTCGCATTACAGTCGATCAGGCCATTTCAGCCGTGGTCTCGAACTCAAAGGTCAACTCGCCATCCTTGAGGTCGATATGCACCACACCACCATGGTCAGCCAGTTCACCAAAGAGAATCTCCTCCGCCAGCGGACGCTTGATCTTGTCCTGAATCAAACGCGCCATCGGCCGGGCACCCATTGCCGTGTCATAGCCAGTCGCGGCCAGCCAGCTGCGCGCAGCGTCTGTCACTTCCAGCTGCACGCGCTTGTCTTCCAGCTGCGCTTGAAGCTCGGTAAGGAACTTGTCCACCACGCTTTTGATGACCTCATGACTGAGGCGACCAAACTGGATAATGGTGTCCAGACGGTTGCGGAACTCCGGCGTGAAGCTCTTCTTGATCACTTCCATCGCATCGGACGAGTGGTCCTGATGGGTGAAACCGATCGAAGCACGCGCGGCCGTTTCGGCACCGGCGTTGGTCGTCATGATGACGATCACGTTTCGGAAATCCGCCTTGCGCCCGTTGTTATCGGTCAGCGTACCGTGGTCCATGACCTGCAACAGCAGGTTGAAGACTTCCGGGTGCGCCTTCTCGATTTCATCGAGCAGCAGCACGCAATGAGGCTGCTTGGTGATGGCTTCGGTCAGCAGACCGCCCTGATCGAACCCGACATAGCCTGGAGGCGCACCGATCAGACGCGATACGGTGTGGCGTTCCATATACTCGGACATGTCGAAGCGAACCAGCTCGATCCCCAACGCCTTGGCCAACTGACGCGCCGCTTCGGTTTTACCGACACCGGTCGGCCCTGCGAACAGGAACGAACCGACAGGCTTGTCAGGCGACTTGAGGCCGGCACGGGACAGCTTGATCGCGGTCGACAACGAGTCGATCGCCGCATCCTGACCGAATACCGTCAGCTTCAGGTCACGCTCAAGGTTACGCAGCAGCTCTTTGTCGGAGCTGGTGACGTGCTTCGGCGGAATCCGCGCGATTTTCGCAACGATGTCCTCGACCTGAGGCACTTCGATGCGTTTCACACGTTTCTCGATCGGTTGCAGGCGCTGGTAGGCACCCGCCTCGTCAATCACGTCGATAGCTTTGTCCGGCATATGCCGGTCATTGATATAACGCGAGGCCAGTTCGGCAGCGGCACGCAACGCTTCATCGCTGTATTCGATGTTGTGGTGCGCTTCGAAACGACCTTTCAGGCCGCGCAGGATGCCGATGGTGTCTTCTACCGACGGCTCCGACACATCGACCTTCTGGAAGCGCCGAGCCAGAGCACGGTCCTTCTCGAAGATCCCGCGGAACTCCTGGAACGTGGTGGAACCGATGCACCGGATATCACCCGACGACAACAGCGGTTTCAGCAGGTTCGAGGCATCCATGACACCACCCGACGCAGCACCCGCACCAATAATGGTGTGGATTTCGTCGATGAACAGGATCGCCTGCGGACGTTTTTTCAGTTCATTGAGTAACGCCTTGAAGCGTTTCTCGAAATCGCCACGGTATTTGGTCCCGGCCAGCAAGGCGCCCAGATCGAGGGAATACACCACGCTGTTGGCCAGCAAGTCTGGCACCTGGTTGTCGACAATCCGTTTGGCCAGGCCTTCGGCAATCGCGGTTTTACCCACGCCAGCTTCGCCCACCAGCAGCGGATTGTTTTTGCGACGACGCGCGAGTATCTGCGCGACACGCTCGACTTCGAGTTCACGGCCTACCAACGGATCGATTCGACCCTGGCGCGCGAGTTCGTTGAGGTTGCTGGCATAAGCATCCAGAGGATTGCCTGAGGAAGAAGACTCACCGCCCTCATCGTCCTGCATATCTTGCTCACCTTCAGAGTGATCGCCATGCCCCGGCACTTTGGAAATGCCGTGAGCGATGTAGTTGACGACATCGATACGCGCAACGCTCTGCTGTTTCAGCAGGAACACTGCCTGACTCTCTTGCTCACTGAAGATCGCAACCAGCACGTTGGCGCCAGTCACTTCGCGTTTACCCGAGCTCTGTACGTGAAAGACAGCACGCTGCAAAACACGCTGGAAGCCCAGGGTCGGTTGGGTCTCGCGATCCTCATCATGGAGGGGGATCAACGGCGTGGTGGAGTCGATGAACTCCTGCAGATCATGCTTGAGTTTGTCGAGGTTTGCGCCGCAGGCACGCAGAACGGTGGCGGCAGCCTCATTGTCCAATAGGGCCAGCAAAAGGTGTTCGACGGTCATGAATTCATGACGCTTCGAACGAGCCTCCTTGAAGGCAAGATTGAGGGTGACTTCGAGCTCGCGGTTTAACATAGCTTCACCTCATACCCAAGTGGTCGGCGATTAACCGTCCTTCTCGATTTCACAGAGTAGCGGATGCTGGCTTTCCCTGGCGTACTGGTTGACCTGCATGGCCTTGGTCTCGGCGATGTCGCGGGTAAACACTCCACATACTGCCCGTCCTTCTGTGTGGACGGCCAGCATGACCTTGGTCGCCAGCTCGCGATTCAGGTTAAAAAACACCTCGAGCACTTCGACGACGAAATCCATCGGTGTGTAGTCATCATTGAACAAAACCACCTTGTACATCGGCGGCGCCTGTAAAGCAGGCTTAGCTTCCTGAACAGCAATGCCTGCGGAATCGTCCTCGTGTGCCCCCGGGTGATCTTTTTGGAGAGCCGGGCGATCCTGATTGAATGTTAGTCGAATCTGGCTGATTGCATGCATGGAAAGAAAGGTTCGTCAGTTGTGCGAATACAGTAGTGGGGACGTCTATGAACGATTTCAACTCCGACTGCCTGGTCACCTTGACTATCGGCAAAACGGTGTTACAACCAATAGAGCCCACAGTGGGTAAAAAAGGTCCGCGGAGTCAACCTTATTTAAGAAGTGACTGCGGATAAACTGGATGATACTCCAGTGATGGAGTCTGTAGCAGAGGGATATGGGTATGTCAGGTGTCAAGGTGAGCGGCAAGGTCAAATGGTTCAACAACGCCAAGGGTTATGGATTCATCAACGAGAATGGCAAGAGCGAAGACCTGTTCGCCCACTTCTCGGCCATCCAGATGGACGGTTATAAAACCCTGAAAGCCGGACAGGCTGTGGTCTTTGAGATCATTCAAGGACCAAAAGGCTTGCACGCCGTCAACATCGGCTCACCTCAGGACACTCCAAAGGCGCTCGCACCCGCCGGGCAACAAACCGTTACAGCTTAAGCTCACTGCAATCTCCCGGTCATAAAAAAAACCGCCTGACTCATTGATGAGCCAGGCGGTTTTTTTGACGACTGCGTTCCGCTTACATGTGCGAAATCAGCGCATCACCAAACGCCGAAGACGACAGCAACTTCGCCCCCTCCATCAGACGCTCGAAGTCATAGGTCACGGTTTTGGCCGAAATCGCGCCGTTGGTGCCCTTGATGATCAGATCGGCCGCTTCGGTCCAGCCCATGTGACGCAGCATCATCTCTGCGGACAGGATCAGCGAACCCGGGTTGACCTGGTCCTTGCCGGCATATTTGGGCGCAGTACCGTGGGTCGCCTCGAACATGGCAATGGTGTCGGACAGGTTGGCACCCGGCGCGATACCGATACCGCCCACTTCGGCCGCGAGAGCGTCGGAGAGGTAGTCGCCGTTCAGGTTCAGGGTCGCGATGACATCGTATTCAGCCGGGCGCAGCAGGATCTGCTGAAGCATGGCGTCGGCGATAGCGTCCTTGACGATGATGTTCTTGCCGGTTTTCGGGTTCTTGAACTGCATCCACGGACCGCCATCGAGCAGGGTCGCGCCGAATTCTTCAGCGGCCACTTCGTAGGCCCATTCCTTGAAGGCACCTTCGGTGAACTTCATGATGTTGCCTTTGTGCACGATGGTCAGCGAGTCGCGGTCGTTGTCGACCACATACTGCAATGCCTTGCGTGCCAGACGCTTGGTGCCTTGCAGCGAAACCGGCTTGATGCCGATACCGCAATTTTCGTCGAAACGGATCTTGGTGACGCCCATTTCATCTTTAAGGAACTTGATGACCTTGGTCGCTTCCGGCGAACCGGCCTTCCATTCGATACCGGCATAAATGTCTTCCGAGTTTTCGCGGAAGATCGTCATGTCGACGTCGCCTGGCTTTTTGACCGGGCTTGGCACGCCTTCGAACCAGCGCACCGGGCGCAGGCAGACATAAAGGTCAAGTTGCTGACGCAGGGCCACGTTGAGGGAACGGATACCGCCGCCGACCGGCGTGGTCAGAGGGCCCTTGATGGAAACCACGTAATCCTTGACTGCGTCCAGGGTTTCCTGAGGTAGCCAGGTGTCCTGATCGTAAACCTGAGTCGCTTTCTCCCCGGCGTAGACTTCCATCCAGGAAATTTTGCGCTCGCCGCCGTAAGCCTTCTTAACAGCAGCATCGACAACCTTGATCATGACCGGGCTGATATCAACGCCAATACCATCGCCTTCGATGAAGGGAATGATCGGGTTGTTAGGAACATTGAGAGAATGGTCCGCGTTGACGGTGATTTTTTCGCCGACGGCTGGAACCTGAATCTTCTTGTATCCCATGCTGAACTCCATTGTTTGGATTGAACATCTGGCTTCGTTCGAGCGTACCCCAGTTAAATCGACACGCAAACCCTCTGTTCCATCCATCTGCCGCGAAGCTGCGCAGTTCGCGACGTACAAGCCTGAAAGCAAAGGGAAAAGCGCCAAACTCAAGCACGGTGCAAGACTCTACGCCCCACGCTCTCCTGCGACCTTTAGACCAATGGACGATATTCGTTGTGTATGAACCATCGGCAGATTGCCAGCTACCTATGTATAATGCCGCCCGCTGACCGCAGAGTCACGACGGCCGACTTCTCTATGACGAGATTCCGAGCCCGAAAAAGCAGGATTGTTACCGCAGTCCACCCGCTTGACGCTCGACTGATGCACCCAACATCACCGCGCACAAATCTCGACATTCGGCTCATGGATGACTTTGAACGAACGCGCGCTTACCCGGCGCCCCTCGAGTTTCTGCGCACTCTTTAGCAAAGAAGAGAGAGTTAATCCGAATATGCCCACCCGCTCGAAGATCATCTATACCTTCACCGACGAAGCCCCAGCCCTCGCCACCTATTCACTGTTGCCTATCGTAGAGGCATTCACCGCCTCGGCTGATATCGCCGTGGAAACCCGCGATATCTCCCTTGCAGGGCGCATCCTGGCCAGCTTCCCTGAGCAATTGGGCGACAAAGCCGTAGCCGACCACCTCGCCGAACTGGGCGACCTGGCCATTACGCCTGAAGCCAACATCATCAAATTGCCGAACATCAGCGCTTCAGTTCCGCAACTGCAGGCCGCGATCAAAGAACTGCAAGCGCAAGGTTTCGCCATTCCGGACTACCCGGAAACCGTCACCAGCGATGCCGACAAGCTCGCCAAGTCGCGTTACGACAAAATCAAGGGCAGCGCCGTAAACCCGGTTCTGCGCGAAGGCAACTCTGATCGTCGCGCACCACTGTCGGTCAAGAACTACGCGCGCAAGCACCCGCACAAAATGGGCGCCTGGGCTGCGGACTCCAAGTCCCACGTCGCGCACATGAGCACCGGC
The DNA here is from genome assembly GCF_949768125.1 of Pseudomonas sp. IT-P253. Classification (NCBI taxonomy): domain Bacteria; kingdom Pseudomonadati; phylum Pseudomonadota; class Gammaproteobacteria; order Pseudomonadales; family Pseudomonadaceae; genus Pseudomonas; species Pseudomonas sp. IT-P253. Next base: position 22,071 of record NZ_CATKPT010000001.1, read on the forward strand.
GATTTCTATGGCAGCGAGAAAGCGGCCCTGATCGACGCCGCTGACGCGGTCAAAATCGAACTGATCGCTCAAGACGGCACCACCACCGTCCTGAAAGAAAAAACCACCGTGCAAGCCGGTGAGATCCTCGATTGCGCGGTCTTGAGCAAAAACGCTCTGCGCAGCTTCATCGCTGCCGAGATCGAAGACGCCAAAGCCAAAGGCGTGCTGCTGTCGGTTCACCTGAAAGCCACCATGATGAAGGTCTCCGACCCGATCATGTTCGGCCAGATCGTCGCCGAGTTCTATAAAGACGCACTGACCAAACACGCTGACGTGCTGGCACAGATCGGCTTCAACCTGAACAACGGCATCGGCGACCTGTATGCTCGCATCAAAGCCTTGCCGGCTGAGCAGCAAGCGCAGATCGAAGCGGACATCCAGGCGGTCTACGCTGTTCGTCCGTCGCTGGCCATGGTCAACTCCGACAAAGGCATCACCAACCTGCACGTGCCGAGCGACGTCATCGTCGACGCCTCGATGCCCGCCATGATCCGTGACTCCGGCAAGATGTGGGGCACTGACGGTCAGCTGCACGACACCAAGGCTGTGATCCCGGATCGCTGCTACGCCACCATCTACCAGGCGGTGATCGAAGACTGCAAGCTGCACGGCGCTTTCGATCCGACCACCATGGGCAGCGTGCCAAACGTTGGCCTGATGGCGAAAAAAGCCGAAGAGTACGGCTCCCACGACAAGACCTTCCAGATCAAGTCCAACGGCGTGGTTCGGGTTTCCGACAGCGCTGGCCGTACCTTGCTGGAGCAGTCGGTTGAAGCCGGCGACATCTTCCGCATGTGCCAGACCAAAGACGCGCCGATCCAGGACTGGGTCAAACTGGCCGTCAACCGTGCTCGCGCCAGCAGCACGCCAGCGATTTTCTGGCTGGACCCAATGCGCGCCCACGACGGCGTAGTGATCGAGAAAGTTCAGGCCTACCTGAAGGATCACGACACGTCGGGCCTGGACATCCGCATCATGTCGCCCGTCGACGCGATGGCCTTCACCCTGGGCCGCACCCGCTCCGGCCTCGACACCATTTCGGTGACCGGCAACGTACTGCGCGACTACCTGACCGACCTGTTCCCGATCATGGAACTGGGCACCAGTGCCAAGATGCTGTCGATTGTTCCGCTGATGAATGGCGGTGGCCTGTTCGAAACCGGCGCTGGCGGTTCGGCTCCGAAGCACGTTCAGCAGCTGCTGGAAGAGAACTTCCTGCGCTGGGATTCCCTGGGTGAGTTCCTGGCCCTGGCCGCTTCCCTTGAGCACTTGGGTGTGACTTACAACAACCCTAAGGCGCTGGTGCTGGCCAAGACCCTGGATCAGGCCACCGGCCAGTTCCTGGACAACAACAAGTCGCCATCGCGCAAAGTCGGCAACATCGACAACCGCGGCAGCCACTTCTACCTGGCGCTGTACTGGGCTCAAGCCCTGGCCGCCCAGACTGAAGACGCTGCACTGCAGGCGCAGTTCGGCCAGCTGGCCAAAACCCTGGCCGAGAACGAAGCGACCATCGTTGCCGAGCTCAATGCCGTTCAGGGCAAGCCAGTGGACATCGGCGGTTACTACCACGCCAATGCCGAGCTGATCAGCAAGGCCATGCGCCCAAGCAACACTTTCAACGCCGCGATCGCTGCGCTGGTTTAAGGTTGTAAGGATGCAAAGAAGCCCCGGCCCAGTGCCGGGGTTTCTGTTTCAAATACCCATTCCTGTAGGAGCGAGGCTTGCCCGCGAAGGCGGTGTGCCAGTCGACATCATTGTTATTGACACTCCGCCTTCGCGGGCAAGCCTCGCTCCTACAGATTGACGACCGGAGGATATTGCATGACCTGGCTACCCCACATCACCGTCGCCACTATCGTCGAAGACAATGGCCGTTTCCTGATGGTCGAAGAACTCAAGGGCGGACGAGCGGTACTCAACCAGCCGGCCGGCCACCTTGACCCGAACGAAACCCTGATTGACGCCGCCGTGCGCGAAACCCTTGAAGAAACCGGTTGGGACGTAGAGCCGACAGGTGTCGTGGGTATTTACCTTTACACCGCCCCGAGCAACGGCGTGACTTACCAGCGCGTCTGCTTCATCGCAAAACCCTTGAAACACCACCCCGACTATCAGCTGGACGACGGCATTGTCGGCGCAAAGTGGCTGACGCGTGACGAACTGCTGGCACAGCGCGCAAACTGGCGCAGTGAGCTGATCATCCGCTGTATCGATGATTATCTGGACGGCCAACACTTCGATCTCGAACTGATCCGCCCTTCTCTTTAGCCTTGCGGGCTTCGGCCTGTTAGAATCGCGTCCTTTTTCAAGACACTCATTGAATCCCTATGCGTGATCCAGCCCCTTCTGACACACAAAAGAAGCGCGTCATTGTCGGCATGTCCGGCGGCGTAGACTCTTCCGTTTCCGCTCTCCTGCTGATCGAGCAGGGTTATGAGGTGGAAGGCCTGTTCATGAAGAACTGGGAAGAAGACGATGGAACGGAATACTGCACCGCCATGGATGACCTGGCGGATGCCCAGGCCGTGTGCGACAAGATTGGCATCAAGCTGCACACCGCCAACTTCGCTGCCGAGTACTGGGACAACGTGTTCGAGCATTTCCTGGCCGAATACAAGGCCGGTCGCACGCCGAACCCGGACATCCTCTGCAACCGCGAGATCAAGTTCAAAGCGTTCCTCGACTACGCCATGATGCTCGGTGCCGACCTGATTGCCACCGGCCACTACGTGCGTCGCCGCGACATCGACGGGCGCACCGAACTGCTCAAGGGCCTGGACCCGAACAAGGACCAGAGCTACTTCCTGCACGCCGTCGGCGGCGAACAGATCGCCAAGACCCTGTTCCCGGTTGGCGAGCTGGAAAAACCCGAAGTGCGCGCGATTGCCGAGAAACACGACCTGGCCACCGCGAAGAAAAAGGATTCCACCGGGATCTGCTTTATTGGCGAACGTCGTTTCAGCGACTTCCTCAAACAGTACCTGCCGGCTCAACCCGGCGAGATCAAGACCACCGAAGGTGAAGTCATTGGCCGCCACCACGGCTTGATGTACCACACCATCGGCCAGCGCCAGGGCCTGGGCATCGGCGGACTGAAAGACGCCAGCGACGAGCCGTGGTACGTGCTGATCAAAGACCTGGAACACAACGAGCTGATCGTTGGCCAGGGCAACGACCATCCTTATTTGTTCTCCCGCGCCCTGCTCGCCTCGGACATCTATTGGGTTAACCCGATCGACCTTGCCGAGCCACGCAAGCTGACGGCCAAAGTCCGTTACCGCCAAAGCGACCAACCTTGCACGCTGGAAAAAACCGCCACCGGTTACCGTGTGACCTTCGATGACCCGCAACGCGCGGTGACCCCGGGCCAGTCCGTGGTGTTCTACGACGGTGAAATCTGCCTTGGCGGCGGCGTCATCGAAATTGCCGAACCGTGGACCAGTAAAGGCCAGCCACAATGAGCCCGACCCAGGAGCAGCTGACGGCGCTGGGCGGCGTTTTTCTCGCCGCCGTACTGGTCGACAAGATTGCCAAGACCGGCCAGACCACCGAAGCCGGTTTGAGCTGCATGCTTGCCAGCCTGCTGATTCGCGACCCCAAGGACACGCTGGAAGTGTATGGCGGCGACGATATCAATCTGCGTGAAGGCTACCGCGCATTGATTGGCGCCCTGGAACGCGACCCCAGCACCCTGCAACGCGAACCGCTGCGTTATGCGCTGGCGATGCTCGGCCTTGAACGACAACTGGCCAAACGCAACGACATGCTCGACATAATCGGCAAGCGATTGCCGCAAATCCAGTCTCAGGTCGAGCACTTCGGCCCGGTGCATGAAAACGTGATCGCCGCCTGCGGTGCGCTGTATCAGGATACCCTGAGTACCCTGCGCCAACGGATTCAGGTCCACGGCGACATGCGCAACCTGCAGCAACCGAGCAACGCCTCGAAAATCCGCGCGCTGTTACTGGCCGGGATTCGTTCGGCACGCTTGTGGCGGCAGTTGGGCGGCCATCGCTGGCAGTTGGTGGTCAGTCGTCGCAAATTGCTGAAAGAGCTTTACCCGCTGATGCGCAGCAGCTGAACCGCGCCCGCAACATCGTTTTTGATCTATAACGCGTAGTACGCCGGTCAGTTGGCAACGGACCGGCGGATTTTTTCATGTATGATACGCGCCCCATTTCGTTGCCCGACTGTCCGAGAACACCCCATGCAGCTTTCTTCGCTCACTGCGGTTTCCCCTGTTGACGGCCGCTACGCCGGCAAAACCCAGGCCCTGCGCCCAATTTTCAGCGAATACGGTTTGATCCGCGCTCGCGTTCTGGTTGAAGTGCGCTGGCTCCAGCGCCTGGCCGCTCACCCTGGCATCAGCGAAGTGCCGGCGTTCTCCGCCGAAGCCAACGCTGTGCTCAACACCCTGGCGGAAAACTTCGCTCTGGAGCACGCCGAGCGTGTGAAAGAGATCGAGCGCACCACCAACCACGACGTCAAGGCCATTGAATACTTGCTCAAAGAGCAAGCGGCCAAGCTGCCGGAACTGGCCAAGGTCAGCGAATTCATCCACTTTGCCTGCACCAGCGAGGACATCAACAACCTGTCCCACGCCCTGATGCTGCGCGAAGGCCGTGATGACGTCATGCTGCCACTGATGCGCCAGACTGCCGACGCCATCCGCGAACTGGCCATCCGGTTCGCCGACGTCCCGATGCTGTCGCGCACCCACGGTCAACCGGCCTCGCCGACCACCCTGGGCAAAGAGCTGGCGAACGTGGTTTACCGTCTGGAGCGTCAAATCGCTCAAGTCGCGGCCGTTCCGCTGCTGGGCAAAATCAACGGCGCTGTTGGCAACTACAACGCCCACCTGTCGGCCTACCCTGAGATCGACTGGGAAGAAAACGCCCGCGCCTTCATCGAAGACGAGCTGGGCCTGGGCTTCAACCCGTACACCACGCAGATCGAACCGCACGACTACATCGCAGAGCTGTTCGACGCGATCGCACGCTTCAACACCATCCTGATCGACTTCGACCGTGACATCTGGGGCTATATCTCCCTGGGTTATTTCAAACAGCGCACCATCGCTGGCGAAATCGGTTCGTCGACCATGCCGCACAAGGTCAACCCGATCGACTTCGAAAACTCCGAAGGCAACCTGGGTATCGCCAACGCACTGTTCCAGCATTTGGCGAGCAAGCTGCCGATCTCCCGCTGGCAGCGTGACCTGACCGACTCCACCGTTCTGCGTAACCTCGGTGTCGGCTTCGCCCACAGCGTGATCGCGTACGAAGCCAGCCTCAAAGGCATCAGCAAGCTTGAGCTGAATGCTCAGAAGATCGCTGCGGACCTGGACGCGTGCTGGGAAGTTCTGGCCGAGCCGATCCAGACCGTGATGCGTCGTTACAACATCGAAAACCCGTACGAGAAGCTGAAAGAATTGACCCGCGGCAAGGGCATCAGCCCTGAAGCGCTGCAAACTTTCATCGACGGCCTGGACATGCCAGCCGCCGCCAAGGCTGAGCTGAAGTTGCTTACCCCGGCGAACTACATCGGCAACGCTTGCGAGCAAGCCAAACGCATTTGATCGACCGTTTTACCCGTTTGAGACGCCCGGCAGCGCCGGGCGTTTTTATTCCCGTCTGAAAAGTGCTTTTTTTCAATAGGTTACACATGAATCCTGACATTCCTCTTCAACTTCTGGGCGGCATCACAGCGCGCGAATTCCTGCGCGACTACTGGCAGAAAAAACCACTGCTGATCCGTCAGGCGATTCCTGATTTCGAAAGCCCGATCGACGCCGACGAACTGGCGGGCCTGGCGCTGGAAGAAGAAGTTGAATCGCGCCTGGTGATTGAGCACGGCGAGCATCCTTGGGAATTGCGCCGCGGCCCGTTCGCTGAGGACGAATTCAGCAAATTGCCGGAGCGCGAGTGGACCCTGCTGGTCCAGGCCGTTGACCAATTCGTGCCGGAAGTCAGCGAGTTGCTGGAGCACTTCCGCTTCCTGCCGAGCTGGCGCGTCGATGACGTGATGATCAGCTTCGCCGCCCCAGGCGGAAGCGTTGGCCCGCACTACGACAACTACGATGTATTCCTGCTGCAAGGTCACGGCAAGCGCAACTGGAAAATCGGCCAGATGTGCGATTCCGAGAGCCCGCTGCTGCAACATGCAGACTTGCGCATCCTGGCTGAATTCGAAGCCACCGATGAGTGGGTCCTGGAACCGGGCGACATGCTCTATCTGCCGCCGCGACTGGCTCACTGTGGTGTTGCGATTGACGACTGCATGACCTACTCGGTCGGCTTTCGCGCCCCGAGTGCCTCTGAAGTGTTGACTCACTTCACTGACTTCCTCAGCCAGTTCCTGACCGACGAAGAGCGCTACACCGATGCCGACGCGCTGCCGGCAGTCGATCCGCACCAGATTCAGCACGACGCTCTTGATCGCCTGAAAGCTTTGCTGGCCGAGCACATGAGCGACGAACGCCTGCTGCTGACCTGGTTCGGCCAGTTCATGACCGAACCGCGCTACCCGGAACTGGTGGTGGGCCCGGAAGAAATCGAAGAAGACGATCTGCTCGCCAGCCTTGAGCAAGGTGCTGTGCTGATTCGTAACCCAAGCGCACGCCTGGCCTGGTCCGAAGTCGATGACGACCTGCTGTTGTTCGCCAGCGGCCAGAGCCGTTACCTGCCGGGCAAACTGCGCGAACTGCTGAAAATGATCTGCGCCGCCGACGCGCTGCACGTCGACAATCTGGGCGACTGGCTGAGCGACGAAGACGGTCGGGGCCTGCTGTGCGAGCTGATCAAGCAAGGAAGCCTGGGGTTTGCTGATGAATAAAATTCACGTACGTGTCGCAGACTGGCAAAAGGACAACGCCGAGATCCGGCGCATTCGTGAGACGGTGTTCATCGCCGGGCAATCCGTTCCGCCCGAGCTGGAATGGGATGCCGATGACGCAACAGCGTTGCACTTTCTGGCCTTCGAAGGCGACTTCCCGATTGGTACCGCCCGCCTGCTGCCCGACGGGCAAGTCGGCCGGGTATCGGTACTGAAAGACTGGCGCGGCTTGAAGGTCGGCGATGCACTGATGCAAGCGGTGATCTTCGAGGCCGAGAAGTGCGGGCTGAAGCAACAGATGCTAAGTGCGCAAGTGCAGGCCACAGCGTTCTATGAGCGCTTGGGCTTCAGCCTGGTCAGTGAGGAGTTCCTGGAAGCAGGCATTCCGCATGTGGACATGGTGCGTCATTCGGCTTGAGACCGAGGTGCTGCCTTCGCGGGCAAGCCTCGCTCCTACGGTACGCGAATACCTGTAGGAGCGAGCGGTGCGACGATTCGACTTGCCCGCGAAGAACCCCGAAACAACACCACAAAACGCCCCGCCATCAACCGATGCCGGGGCGTTTTGCTGTCTACGATTCAACTTGCCCCATGCCGGGCCGACAAACTGGCAATATCAAGACCTGTAGGAGAGAGCTTGCTCCTACATACACACCAAAAAGTCGGAGATAACGGATATGTCCCTACGCGCCCTGCTCACCACGCTGCTGTTGACCTGCAGTTTTTCGGTCATGGCCGCCACCGAGATCGTGCCACTGAACTACCGCACCAGCGCTGACATGCTGCCGACGGCACAGGATTTCATCGGCAAGGATGGCCAGGTCAGCGCCTACGGAAATCAACTGATCGTTACTAGCGATCAGCGCAAGATCGACGAACTTAAAGCACTTATCGCGCAACTCGACACAAAACCCAAGCGCCTGCTGATCACCGTCGACACCAATGAAAACAACTTCCAGGGCGACCAGGGTTACTCGGTGAATGGCGCCAAACCGAGCCAGACCCGGATCATCAATCGCAGCACCGACAGTCGTGATGGCGGCATCCAGCAGGTTCAAACCAGCGAAGGTGCACCCGCGCTGATTCAGGTCGGCCAGAGTGTTCCGCTGACCAGCACTCAGGCCGACTCCTATGGCGATCTGCGCAGCCAGACCGAATACCGCAACGTCACCCAGGGTTTCTACGTCACAGCCAGCATTACCGGCGAGATCGTTCACCTGTCGATCAGCACCAACCGTGACCGGATGAGCCAGGAGCGTCTCGATGTAGTGAATGTGCAAAGTACCGACACAACTGTCACGGGGCGTCTCGGCGAATGGATCACTCTGGCGGGCGTTAACCACCAGACTCAGGCCGACAAACAGGGCCAGACCCGCAACTACGCGACTCAGGGCCGGGATGACATGACGCTGCGGGTGAAAGTCGATACTTTGGACTAAACCACCGAAAACTGACTGATTAGTCGTATTAGACCAAAGATGTAGTGCCACATAAAAAGCACTACAAAACGTTTGACGATCGAAAAAAGCAAAGGCATGATGGCCTCGCTCCCGCTAATCAGGGGCCCTGGCAAGGGCCTTCGAGGCGATGCTCGCACCTACCCCGCGAGCCGTTTCGTGTCTGTACCGCCCACAAGGTGTGTTTGACGAGGTTGCCGACTGGAACGAAGTTGTCCCGAGGGACGGAAGCGTAATCAGGTAATCCGGCTCCACACTGATGTTCGCACCAAGGCCCACGACGCCCGAATGCGCTCGCCAGTTCGCCCTTACCTGCTCACTTCCCCTCGAGCCCATCGCTCATCCCGTCGCCACCCCCGTCAAACCCGACTTGACCGCCTAAGCTTCTGGTCAGCGAGCAGCCTTTTACGCCCCTTTGAATTGCGTAACCGGCACGCAGGAATTTTCCACCCCAGAACCACTATCGATACAAGACGCGACGAGGTTTATCTCCATGGCACTGACACGCGAACAGCAAATTGCAGCCCTCGAAAAAGATTGGGCTGAAAACCCACGCTGGAAAGGCGTGACACGCGCTTACTCCGCTGCTGACGTCGTCCGCCTGCGTGGCTCGGTTCAACCTGAGCACACCTTTGCAAAACTGGGCGCCGAGAAGCTGTGGAACCTGGTAACCCAGGGCGCCAAGCCGTCCTTCCGTCCCGAGAAAGATTTCGTCAACTGCATGGGCGCCCTGACCGGCGGCCAGGCTGTACAACAAGTTAAAGCCGGTATCCAGGCGATTTACCTGTCGGGCTGGCAGGTTGCTGCGGACAACAACTCCGCCGAATCGATGTACCCGGACCAGTCGCTGTACCCGGTGGACTCGGTTCCGACCGTGGTCAAGCGCATCAACAACTCGTTCCGTCGTGCTGACCAGATCCAGTGGAAAGCCGGCAAAGGCCCGGGCGACGAAGGTTACATCGACTACTTCGCACCGATCGTGGCTGACGCTGAAGCCGGTTTCGGCGGCGTACTGAATGCTTACGAGCTGATGAAAAGCATGATCGAAGCAGGCGCCGCCGGCGTTCACTTCGAAGACCAGCTGGCTTCCGTGAAGAAATGCGGCCACATGGGCGGCAAAGTATTGGTTCCTACCCAGGAAGCGATACAGAAGCTGACCGCTGCTCGCCTGGCTGCTGACGTTGCCGGTACACCGACCATCATCCTGGCACGTACCGACGCCAACGCGGCTGACCTGCTGACATCCGACTGCGACCCGTATGACCAGCCATTCGTGACTGGCGAACGCACCCAGGAAGGCTTCTACAAAGTGCGCGCCGGCCTGGACCAGGCGATCGCTCGCGGCCTGGCTTACGCTCCGTACGCCGACCTGATCTGGTGCGAAACCGCCAAGCCGGATCTGGACGAGGCTCGTCGCTTCGCTGAAGCGATCAAAAAGGAATACCCGGACCAACTGCTCTCGTACAACTGCTCGCCTTCCTTCAACTGGAAGAAAAACCTGGACGACGCGACCATCGCCAAGTTCCAGCGCGAACTGTCCGCCATGGGTTACAAGCACCAGTTCATCACCCTGGCCGGCATTCACAACATGTGGCACAGCATGTTCAACCTGGCGCACGACTACGCCCGCAACGACATGACTGCCTACGTGAAACTGCAAGAGCAAGAGTTTGCTGACGCTGCCAAGGGTTACACCTTCGTGGCTCACCAGCAGGAAGTGGGCACCGGCTACTTCGACGACATGACCACCGTGATTCAAGGTGGCTCGTCTTCGGTGACCGCGCTGACCGGTTCGACCGAAGAAGAACAGTTCCACTGATCGGCTTCGCCTGAGCAAACGGCCGTTGCGGACCGAATAGAAAGCTAACCGCAGTGCTGCACATCTGACGCCCCGACTGGTTCGGGGCGTTTTTTTTTGCCTGGAATTGCATCCCCCCGTAGGAGCGAGGCTTGCCCGCGAAGAACGATGACGCGTTGGGCCCGATGTACCGCGGCGCATTCTTCGCGGGCAAGCCTCGCTCCTACAGGGGCATGCGAGCTCAAAAAACATTGATCCAGAGCGCCATCGCTCTCATAAAAATCCGCTAAAACGAGCACCACCGCTACTTGCAGTAACGTGCATATAAGTCGACTTCGCGACGCTCACTGCGTTAAACAGTTTAAAAACCACTACAAATAATATTGATTATCATTTAGAGGCAACTATGTTCGTTACATTCCCAACAAAACAATATTGATGAAATGCCTGCTAATGCCCGCAACGCATGGGCTGCGGGACCTTAAAGGTTCGCTATGTCCTTATTCAGCTAAATAATTTCGCTATCTGAATTTTACTTGCACGGTGTTTAGCCATAAAATCAGCGGGATTGATTGCTGCGACATATCGTCACTGCGTTGTTTCTTTTTCAAGCTCAGAGACCTTTGCTCTCTGTTAAGGATTACCAGCATGCCCGAAGCGACAGGACTCATGGCCCACAACTGGGGCTTTGCCATTTTCCTTCTGGGCGTTGTCGGCCTCTGCGCCTTCATGCTTGGCGTTTCCAGCCTCCTTGGGTCAAAAGCCTGGGGCCGCAGCAAAAACGAACCGTTCGAGTCCGGCATGCTACCTACAGGTGGCGCCCGCTTGCGGCTCTCAGCCAAATTCTATCTGGTCGCGATGCTCTTCGTGATCTTCGATATCGAAGCCCTCTTTCTCTTTGCCTGGTCTGTGTCCGTCCGCGAAAGCGGCTGGACCGGATTCGTCGAAGCTCTCGTTTTCATAGCAATTCTGTTGGCAGGTCTTGTCTACCTGTTCCGAGTGGGCGCCCTTGACTGGGCTCCGGAAGCTCGTCGCAAGCGGCAGGCGAAGCTGAAACAATGAGGCTTTGGCAATGCAATACAATCTCACCAGGATCGACCCCGATGCTCCTAACGAGCAGTATCCGATTGGCGAACGGGAAACCGTTTCCGATCCGTTAGAAGATCAAGTCCACAAAAACATCTTCATGGGCAAGCTCGAAGACGTGCTTAACGGCACGATCAACTGGGGGCGCAAGAACTCCCTGTGGCCGTATAACTTCGGTCTTTCGTGCTGCTACGTGGAAATGACCACCGCCTTCACGGCGCCCCACGACATCGCGCGCTTTGGCGCCGAGGTTATCCGGGCATCGCCGCGTCAGGCGGATTTCATGGTTATCGCCGGTACCTGCTTCATCAAGATGGCGCCGATCATTCAGCGTCTCTACGAGCAAATGCTCGAACCTAAATGGGTCATTTCCATGGGTTCGTGCGCCAACTCCGGTGGCATGTACGATATCTACTCTGTCGTTCAAGGGGTGGACAAGTTCCTGCCCGTGGACGTCTACGTGCCTGGCTGCCCGCCCCGCCCTGAAGCTTTTCTGCAAGGCTTGATGCTCTTGCAAGAGTCGATTGGCCAGGAGCGTCGTCCGCTTTCCTGGGTCGTTGGTGATCAAGGCGTATACCGCGCCGAGATGCCATCCGAGAAGGAAAAGCGCCGCGAACAGCGAATCGCAGTCACCAACCTGCGCAGCCCCGACGAAGTCTGATCCAGCCCTGCTTCTTTTATAGAACGAGAAACTGGCTTCATTCTTTACGTTGACCGAAAGCGATAAAATAACCATGACTACAGGCAGTGCTCTGTACATCCCGCCTTATAAGGCAGACGACCAGGATGTGGTCGTCGAACTGAATAACCGTTTTGGCCCCGAGGCGTTTACCGCCCAGCCTACCCGCACCGGCATGCCGGTGCTTTGGGTTGCCCGTGCCAAACTCGTCGAAGTGATGACCTTCCTGCGCAACCTGCCCAAGCCGTACGTCATGCTCTATGACCTGCACGGCGTGGACGAGCGTCTGCGCACCAAGCGTCAAGGACTGCCAAGCGGCGCCGATTTCACCGTGTTCTATCACTTGATGTCGATAGAACGTAATAGTGACGTGATGATCAAGGTCGCCTTGTCCGAGAGCGACCTCAGCGTGCCAACCGTTACCGGCATCTGGCCGAACGCCAACTGGTACGAGCGTGAAGTGTGGGACATGTACGGCATCAACTTTGCCGGTCACCCGCACCTGACCCGTATCATGATGCCGCCGACCTGGGAAGGTCACCCGTTGCGCAAGGACTTCCCGGCCCGTGCCACCGAGTTCGACCCGTTCACCCTGAACCTGGCCAAGCAACAGCTTGAGGAAGAAGCCGCGCGTTTCAAGCCTGAAGACTGGGGCATGAAGCGTTCCGGTGCGAACGAGGACTACATGTTCCTCAACCTCGGCCCGAACCACCCTTCCGCGCACGGTGCGTTCCGCATCATCCTGCAGCTGGACGGTGAAGAGATCGTCGATTGCGTGCCTGACGTCGGTTACCACCACCGTGGTGCCGAGAAGATGGCCGAGCGTCAGTCCTGGCACAGCTTCATTCCGTACACCGACCGTATCGACTACCTCGGCGGCGTGATGAACAACCTGCCGTACGTGCTCTCGGTCGAGAAGCTGGCCGGCATCAAGGTGCCCGAGAAGGTCGACGTCATCCGCATCATGATGGCCGAGTTCTTCCGGATCACCAGCCACCTGCTGTTCCTGGGAACGTACATCCAGGACGTCGGCGCCATGACCCCGGTGTTCTTCACCTTCACCGACCGCCAGAAGGCGTACACGGTGATCGAAGCCATCACCGGTTTCCGTCTGCACCCGGCCTGGTACCGCATTGGTGGTGTTGCACACGACCTGCCACGCGGCTGGGAAAAACTGGTGAAAGACTTCGTCGAATGGATGCCAAAGCGTCTGGACGAATACCAGAAAGCGGCGTTGGACAACAGCATCCTGCGTGGCCGGACCATCGGCGTCGCCGCCTACAACACCAAAGAAGCCCTGGAATGGGGCGTCACCGGTGCAGGCTTGCGTTCGACCGGTTGCGACTTCGACTTGCGCAAGGCTCGCCCGTACTCCGGCTACGAGAACTTCGAATTCGAAATACCGCTGGCAGCCAATGGCGATGCCTACGACCGTTGCATCGTGCGCGTCGAAGAAATGCGCCAGAGCCTGAAAATCATCGAGCAGTGCATGCGCAACATGCCGGAAGGCCCGTACAAGGCGGATCACCCGCTGACCACGCCGCCGCCGAAAGAGCGCACGCTGCAGCACATCGAGACCTTGATCACGCACTTCCTGCAAGTTTCGTGGGGCCCGGTCATGCCGGCCAACGAATCCTTCCAGATGATCGAAGCGACCAAGGGCATCAACAGTTATTACCTGACGAGCGATGGCGGCACCATGAGCTACCGCACCCGGATTCGTACTCCAAGCTTCCCGCACTTGCAGCAGATCCCTTCGGTGATCAAAGGCAGCATGGTCGCGGACTTGATCGCGTACCTGGGTAGTATCGATTTCGTTATGGCCGACGTGGACCGCTAAGCATGAACAGCACGCTTATCCAGACAGACCGTTTCGCCTTGAGCGAAACCGAGCGCTCGGCCATCGAGCACGAGTTGCATCACTACGAAGACCCGCGCGCGGCGTCGATCGAAGCCTTGAAGATCGTCCAGAAGGAACGTGGCTGGGTGCCTGACGGCGCGCTCTACGCCATCGGCGAGATCCTCGGCATTCCGGCGAGCGACGTTGAAGGGGTGGCGACGTTCTACAGCCAGATCTTCCGTCAGCCAGTCGGCCGCCACATCATTCGCGTCTGCGACAGCATGGTCTGCTACATCGGTGGGCACGAGTCCGTGGTCAGCGAAATCCAGAGCAAGCTCGGCATCGGCCTGGGTCAAACCACCGCCGACGGTCGTTTCACCCTGCTGCCAGTCTGCTGCCTCGGCAACTGCGACAAGGCGCCGGCGCTGATGATCGACGATGACACTTTCGGTGATGTGCAGCCTGCCGGCGTTGCCAAACTGCTCGAGGGCTACGTATGACCCTGACTTCCTTCGGCCCTGCCAACCGCATCAAGCGTGTCGCAGAGACTCACCCGCTGACCTGGCGCCTGCGTGACGACGGCGAAGCCGTATGGCTCGACGAGTACCAGGCCAAGAACGGTTACGCCGCTGCGCGCAAAGCCTTTGCCGACATGGCCCAGGACGACATCGTCCAGACCGTGAAAGACTCCGGCCTGAAAGGTCGCGGCGGTGCAGGCTTCCCCACGGGCGTTAAGTGGGGTCTGATGCCCAAGGACGAATCCATCAACATCCGCTACCTGCTGTGCAACGCGGATGAAATGGAGCCGAACACCTGGAAAGACCGCATGCTGATGGAGCAACTGCCCCATCTGCTGATCGAAGGCATGCTGATCAGTGCTCGCGCGCTGAAAACCTACCGTGGCTACATCTTCCTGCGTGGCGAGTACACCACCGCCGCCAAGCACCTGAACCGTGCCGTGGAAGAAGCCAAGGCCGCCGGCCTGCTGGGCAAGAACATCCTGGGCAGCGGCTTCGATTTCGAACTGTTCGTCCACACCGGCGCCGGGCGTTATATCTGCGGTGAAGAAACCGCACTGATCAACTCCCTCGAAGGCCGCCGCGCCAACCCGCGCTCCAAGCCGCCCTTCCCTGCCGCCGTTGGCGTGTGGGGCAAGCCGACCTGCGTGAACAACGTTGAAACCCTGTGCAACGTGCCGGCGATCATTGCCGACGGCGTGGACTGGTACAAATCGTTGGCGCGTGAAGGCAGCGAAGACATGGGCACCAAGCTCATGGGCTTCTCCGGCAAGGTCAAGAACCCGGGCCTGTGGGAACTGCCATTCGGCGTCACAGGTCGCGAGCTGTTCGAAGACTACGCCGGTGGCATGCGCGACGGCTTCAAGCTCAAGTGCTGGCAGCCAGGCGGCGCCGGTACCGGTTTCCTGTTGCCGGAACACCTGGACGCACAAATGTACGCCGGCGGCATCGCCAAAGTGGGCACCCGGATGGGTACCGGCCTGGCCATGGCGGTGGACGACAGCGTCAGCATGGTGTCCTTGCTGCGCAACATGGAAGAATTCTTCTCCCGCGAATCCTGTGGTTTCTGCACCCCGTGCCGTGACGGTCTGCCGTGGAGCGTCAAGCTTCTGCGCGCAATCGAGAACGGTGAAGGACAAGCCGGCGATATCGAGACCCTGCTGGGTCTGGTCGGTTTCCTCGGCCCAGGCAAAACCTTCTGTGCTCACGCACCGGGCGCCGTGGAGCCGTTGGGCAGTGCAATCAAATACTTCCGTCCAGAGTTCGAAGCCGGTATCGCGCCCACCCGCGCCACCGTCCCGCCTCTGGCAAGGCCGATCGTAGTCGGCGCGTAAACGCTTAAAAAGAGCGAAGGGTCCGTGCCCGCAGCTTTTCGTGTGATGACGCCTTGAACGGCTGTGTTGATTCACGCGAATAACAAGATTCCATTAGCCACGCCCGCTGACACCGGGCCAACGAAGAACTTTGAACCATGGCCACTATCCACGTAGACGGCAAAGAGCTCGAAGTCGATGGGGCAGACAACCTGTTACAGGCATGTCTGTCGCTAGGCCTCGATATCCCTTATTTCTGCTGGCACCCAGCCCTTGGCAGCGTTGGCGCTTGCCGCCAGTGCGCGGTCAAGCAGTACACCGACGAAAACGACAAGCGTGGTCGGATCGTCATGTCCTGCATGACCCCCGCCACCGACGGCAGCTGGATCTCCATCGACGACGAAGAAGCGAAAGTATTTCGCGCCAGCGTCGTTGAATGGCTGATGACCAACCACCCTCACGACTGCCCGGTCTGTGAGGAAGGCGGTCACTGCCACCTGCAAGACATGACCGTGATGACCGGCCACAACGAGCGCCGTTATCGCTTCACCAAGCGTACCCACCAGAACCAGCAACTGGGCCCGTTCATTTCCCACGAAATGAACCGCTGCATCGCCTGCTATCGTTGCGTGCGCTTCTATAAGGACTACGCCGGCGGCACTGACCTCGGTGTGTTCGGCGCCCACGACAACGTGTACTTCGGTCGCGTTGAAGACGGCACTCTGGAAAGCGAGTTCTCCGGCAACCTCACCGAGGTCTGCCCGACCGGTGTGTTCACCGACAAGACTCACTCCGAGCGCTACAACCGTAAGTGGGACATGCAGTTTTCGCCGAGCATCTGCCATGGCTGCTCCAGCGGTTGCAACATCTCTCCGGGCGAGCGCTACGGTGAACTGCGCCGTATCGAAAACCGTTTCAACGGTTCGGTAAACCAGTACTTCCTGTGCGACCGTGGCCGTTTCGGCTATGGCTACGTCAACCGCGAAGACCGCCCGCGTCAGCCATTGCTGGCCAACGGTGCCAAGCTGAGCCTCGACGAAGCGCTGGATAAAGCCGCTGACCTGCTGCGCGGTCGCAACATCGTCGGTATCGGCTCGCCCCGTGCCAGCCTTGAAAGCAACCACGCGTTGCGCGAACTGGTCGGCGCCGAGCACTTCTACTCCGGTATCGAAGCCGCTGAGCTGGAACGCATTCGCCTGGTCGTGCAGGTGCTGAAAGACAGCCCTCTACCGATCCCGAACATGCGCGACATCGAAGACCACGACGCCATTTTCGTCCTCGGTGAAGACCTGACCCAGACCGCTGCCCGTATGGCGCTGTCCCTGCGTCAATCGGTCAAAGGCAAAGCCGAAGACATGGCCGACGCCATGCGCGTTCAGCCTTGGCTCGACGCGGCGGTGAAGAACATCGGTCAGCACGCGCTGAACCCGCTGTTCATCGCCAGCCTGGCTGAAACCAAGCTCGACGACATCGCTGAAGAATGTGTTCACGCCGCGCCAGACGACCTGGCCCGCATCGGTTTCGCCGTGGCTCACGCCCTCGACGCCAGCGCCCCGGCAGTTGAAGGCCTCGATGCCGAAGCCCTCGCACTGGCCAAGCGCATTGCCGACGCCCTGCTCGCGGCCAAGCGTCCACTGATCATTGCCGGCACCTCGTTGGGTTCCAAGGCGCTGATCGAAGCGGCGGCGAACATTGCCAAAGCGTTGAAGCTGCGCGAGAAGAACGGTTCCATCAGCCTGATCGTGCCAGAGGCCAACAGCCTTGGCCTGGCCATGCTCGGTGGCGAATCGGTCGACGCCGCGCTGCAAGCCGTGATCGATGGCAAGGCCGACGCCATCGTCGTGCTGGAAAACGATCTGTACACCCGTACCGACAAAGCCCGTGTCGATGCTGCCCTGAGCGCCGCGAAAGTGGTGATCGTTGCCGACCATCAGAAGACCGCCACCAGCGATCGCGCGCACCTGGTTCTGCCAGCCGCCAGCTTCGCTGAAGGCGACGGTACGCTAGTCAGCCAGGAAGGCCGCGCCCAGCGCTTCTTCCAGGTGTTCGATCCGAAATACATGGACGCCAGCATCCTGGTTCACGAAGGCTGGCGCTGGCTGCATGCCTTGCGCTCCACCCTGCTGAACCAGCCGATCGACTGGACGCAACTGGACCACGCGACCGCTGCCGTCGCTTCGAGCATGCCGCAACTGGCGCGTATCGTTGATGCCGCACCGTCTGCCGCGTTCCGCATCAAAGGCATGAAACTGGCCCGCGAACCGCTGCGTTACTCCGGTCGTACCGCCATGCGCGCCGACATCAGCGTGCACGAACCGCGTACTCCGCAAGACAACGACACCGCGTTCAATTTCTCGATGGAAGGTTACTCGGGCTCGGTCGAACCACGTCAGCAAGTGCCATTCGCCTGGTCTCCGGGCTGGAACTCGCCGCAAGCCTGGAACAAGTTCCAGGACGAAGTCGGTGGTCACATCCGCGCTGGCGACCCAGGCACCCGCCTGATCGAAAGCAACGGTGATTCGCTGAACTGGTTCGCCGCTGTTCCGCGTGCGTTCAACCCGGCTCCGGGTACCTGGCAGGTTGTGCCGTTCTTCCACCTGTTCGGCAGCGAAGAGACCTCTTCCAAAGCCGCACCGGTTCAGGAACGCATCCCGGCCGCTTACGTCGCTTTGGCCAAGTCCGAAGCCGACCGCCTGGGTGTCAATGATGGCGCGCTGCTGAGCTTGAACGTCGCTGGCCAGACCCTGCGTCTGCCACTACGCATCAACGAAGAGCTGGGTGCCGGCCTGGTCGCATTGCCGGCCGGTATCGCCGGCATTCCGCCAGCGATCTTTGGCAAAACCGTTGACGGTCTGCAGGAGGCAGCTCAATGACCTTGTTCACTCCTGAAGTGATCGACATCATCATCGCGGTCCTCAAGTCCGTGGTGATTCTGCTCGCCGTGGTGGTCTGCGGTGCCCTGCTGAGCTGGGTCGAGCGTCGTTTGCTCGCCCTCTGGCAGGACCGTTACGGTCCGAACCGCGTCGGCCCGTTCGGCGCGTTCCAGATCGCCGCCGACATGATCAAGATGTTCTTCAAGGAAGACTGGACCCCACCGTTCGCCGACAAGATGATCTTCACGTTGGCACCGGTCGTGGCCATGAGCGCCTTGCTGGTTGCCTTCGCGATCATCCCGATCACCCCGACCTGGGGCGTGGCGGATCTGAACATCGGCATCCTGTTCTTCTTCGCCATGGCCGGTCTGTCGGTCTACGCGGTGTTGTTCGCCGGTTGGTCGAGTAACAACAAGTTCGCCCTGTTGGGCAGTTTGCGGGCCTCGGCACAAACCGTGTCGTACGAAGTGTTCATGGGCCTGTCGTTGATGGGCATCGTGATCCAGGTCGGCTCGTTCAACATGCGCGACATCGTCGATTACCAGGCCCAGCACCTGTGGTTCATCATTCCGCAGATCTTCGGTTTCCTGACCTTCTTCATCGCCGGCGTCGCCGTGACTCACCGTCACCCGTTCGACCAGCCGGAAGCGGAGCAGGAACTGGCCGACGGTTATCACATTGAATACGCCGGCATGAAATGGGGCATGTTCTTCGTCGGCGAGTACATCGGCATCGTGTTGATTTCGGCGCTGCTGGTGACCTTGTTCTTCGGTGGCTGGCACGGTCCGTTCGATATTCTGCCGCAGATCCCGTTCATCTGGTTCGCGCTGAAAACCGCGTTCTTCATCATGATCTTCATCCTGCTGCGCGCCTCGATCCCGCGCCCACGGTATGACCAAGTGATGGATTTCAGCTGGAAGTTCTGCCTGCCGCTGACCCTCGTCAACATGCTGGTGACCGCTGCGATCGTGTTGCTCAACACGCCCGCCGTCGCGGCTCAGTGAGGATAGAGAATCATGAAGTACATTTTTGACATCGTGCATGGCTTCTTCACCCAGCTTCGCAGCCTGGTGATGATTTTCGGCCACGCCTTCCGCAAGCGCGACACGCTGCAGTACCCGGAAGAAGCCGTGTACCTGCCGCCGCGCTACCGTGGCCGTATCGTCCTGACCCGTGACCCTGATGGCGAAGAGCGTTGTGTAGCTTGCAACCTGTGCGCCGTGGCATGTCCAGTCGGTTGCATCTCGCTGCAGAAAGCTGAAACCGAAGACGGTCGCTGGTACCCGGACTTCTTCCGCATCAACTTCTCGCGCTGCATTTTCTGCGGCCTCTGCGAGGAAGCCTGCCCGACCACCGCGATCCAGCTGACACCGGATTTCGAGATGGCCGAGTTCAAACGTCAGGACCTGGTTTACGAGAAAGAAGATCTGCTGATCTCCGGCCCCGGCAAAAACCCTGATTACAACTTCTATCGTGTTGCAGGTATGGCGATTGCCGGTAAGCCTAAGGGCGCCGCGCAAAATGAAGCCGAACCGATCAACGTGAAGAGCTTGCTGCCTTAAGGAAGAAAGATGGAATTCGCTTTCTATTTCGCATCGGGTATCGCTGTTGTGTCCACGCTTCGCGTGATCACCAACACCAACCCTGTGCACGCCCTGCTCTACCTGATCATTTCGTTGATCTCCGTGGCGATGACGTTCTTCGCGCTCGGTGCGCCGTTTGCCGGTGTGCTGGAAGTGATCGCCTACGCCGGCGCCATCATGGTGCTGTTCGTGTTCGTGGTGATGATGCTGAACCTGGGCCCGGCCTCGGTTCAGCAAGAGCGCGTCTGGCTCAAACCCGGCATCTGGCTCGGCCCGGTCATTCTGGGTGCCCTGCTGCTGACTGAATTGCTGTATGTGCTGTTCAGTCACTCCAGCGGTCAGGCCGTCGGCCACACCACCGTAGACGCCAAGGCCGTGGGCATCAGCCTGTTCGGTCCGTATCTGCTGGTGGTCGAACTCGCCTCGATGCTGCTGCTCGCCGCAGCCATCACGGCGTTCCACTTGGGCCGCAACGAAGCCAAGGAGCAATGACGATGCCTGCTATCCCTATGGAGCATGGTCTGGCGGTTGCCGGCATCCTGTTCTGCCTCGGTCTGGTCGGCCTGATGGTCCGCCGCAACATTCTCTTCGTGCTGATGAGCCTGGAGGTCATGATGAATGCCTCCGCTTTGGCGTTCATCGTTGCCGGTAGCCGCTGGGCGCAGCCGGATGGACAGATCATGTTCATCCTGGTGATCAGCCTGGCAGCGGCCGAGGCCAGTATTGGCCTGGCGATTCTGTTGCAGCTGTATCGCCGCTTCCACACTCTCGATATCGACGCTGCCAGCGAGATGCGCGGATGAATCTTCTCTATCTGACTTTCGTATTCCCTCTACTAGGTTTCCTGCTGCTGTCGTTCTCTCGCGGCCGTCTCTCGGAAAACCTGTCGGCGCTGATTGGCGTCGGTTCCATCGGCCTGTCTGCCATCGTCGCGACTTACGTGATCTGGCAATTCAACGTCGCCCCCCCCGAAGATGGCCACTACACCCAGGTGTTGTGGCAGTGGATGGCGGTGGAAGGCTTTACGCCAAACTTCGCGCTGTACCTGGATGGTCTGTCCGTGACCATGCTCGGCGTGGTTGTCGGCGTCGGCTTCCTGATCCACCTGTTCGCGTCGTGGTACATGCGCGGTGAAGCCGGTTACTCGCGCTTCTTCGCCTACACCAACCTGTTTATCGCCAGCATGCTGTTCCTGGTCCTGGGCGATAACCTGTTGTTCCTGTACTTCGGCTGGGAAGGCGTGGGCCTGTGCTCGTACCTGTTGATCGGTTTCTACTACAGCAACCGCAACAACGGTAACGCGGCGCTCAAAGCCTTTATCGTCACCCGCATCGGCGACGTGTTCATGGCCATCGGCCTGTTCATCCTGTTTGCGCAATTGGGCACGCTGAATATTCAGGACCTGCTGGTCAAGGCACCTGAACACTTCAAGGTCGGCGACTTCTGGATCGTTCTGGCGACCCTGATGCTGCTGGGCGGCGCTGTCGGTAAATCCGCACAATTGCCGCTGCAAACCTGGCTGGCAGATGCGATGGCCGGTCCTACTCCGGTTTCGGCACTGATCCACGCCGCGACCATGGTGACCGCGGGTGTTTACCTGATCGCCCGTACTCACGGCCTGTTCGCCCTGGCGCCGGATATCCTGCACCTGGTCGGTGTCGTGGGTGGCGTGACCCTGGTGCTGGCAGGTTTTGCCGCACTGGTGCAGACCGACATCAAACGTATCCTCGCCTACTCGACCATGAGCCAGATCGGTTACATGTTCCTGGCGCTGGGCGTAGGTGCCTGGGATGGCGCGATCTTCCACCTGATGACCCACGCCTTCTTCAAGGCGCTGCTGTTCCTTGCGTCCGGTTCGGTGATCGTTGCCTGCCACCACGAGCAGAACATCTTCAAGATGGGCGGCCTGTGGAAAAAACTGCCTCTGGCCTACGCCAGCTTCATCGTCGGCGGCGCGGCCCTTTCGGCCCTGCCACTGGTGACCGCAGGCTTCTACTCCAAGGACGAAATCCTCTGGGAAGCTTTCGCCAGCGGCAATCACGGTCTGCTGTATGCAGGTCTGGTCGGTGCGTTCATGACGTCGCTGTACACCTTCCGCCTGATCTTCATCGCGTTCCACGGTGAAGTGAAGACCGAAGCCCACGCCGGTCACGGCATCGCTCACTGGCTGCCATTGTCGGTGCTGATCGTGCTGTCGACCTTCGTCGGCGCCATGATCGTTCCGCCACTGCACGGTGTGCTGCCGGAAAGCGTCGGCCATGCCGGTGGCGAAGCCAAGCACAGTCTGGAAATCGCCTCGGGCGCCATCGCCCTGTCCGGTATCCTGCTGGCCGCGCTGCTGTTCCTCGGCAAGCGTCGTTTCGTCACTGCAATCGCCAACAGCGGCATCGGCCGTTTCCTTTCGGCCTGGTGGTTCGCTGCCTGGGGCTTCGACTGGATCTACGACAAACTGTTCGTCAAGCCATACCTTGCGATCAGCCACGTACTACGCAGAGACCCGCTCGACCAGACCATCGGTCTGATCCCGCGTATGGCCAAAGGCAGTCACACCGCCCTGAGCCGTACCGAAACCGGTCAACTGCGTTGGTACGCCGCATCGATGGCAGCCGGCTCCGTGCTGGTCATCGGCGCCATCGTGCTGGTAGCGGTCTGATATGAACCTTGCGAACTTGCGAAAGGAATTGAGCCCGTCATGATTCTGCCTTGGCTAATCCTGATCCCCTTCATCGGCGGCCTGCTGTGCTGGATGGGTGAGCGCTTCGGCGCTACCCTCCCCCGCTGGATTGCGCTGTTGACCATGACCCTGGAACTCGCACTCGGCCTCTGGCTGTGGGCCCACGGTAATTATTCATTTGCACCGGCGCCTGGCGCCGATCCGACCTGGGCGCTTGAGTTCAAGCACATCTGGATCGAGCGCTTCGGCATCAGCGTGCACCTGGCCCTCGACGGCCTGTCGCTGTTGATGATCCTGCTGACCGGTCTGCTGGGTGTCCTCTCGGTACTCTGCTCGTGGAAAGAGATCCAGCGTCACGTTGGCTTCTTCCACCTGAACCTGATGTGGATCCTGGGCGGCGTCGTCGGCGTGTTCCTCGCCCTCGACCTGTTCATGTTCTTCTTCTTCTGGGAAATGATGCTGGTGCCGATGTACTTCCTCATCGCGCTCTGGGGTCACAGTTCTTCGGACGGCAAGAAAACCCGGATCTACGCGGCGACCAAGTTCTTCATCTTCACTCAGGCTTCCGGCCTGATCATGTTGGTGGCGATCCTGGGTCTGGTACTGGTCAACTTCAACAGCACCGGCGTGATTACCTTCAACTACGCCGACCTGTTGAAAACCAAGATGTCGCTCACTACCGAGTACATCCTGATGCTCGGCTTCTTCATCGCTTTCGCGGTGAAGCTGCCAGTGGTGCCGTTCCACTCCTGGTTGCCTGACGCTCACGCCCAGGCACCGACCGCGGGTTCCGTCGACCTGGCGGGTATCTTGTTGAAGACAGCGGCTTACGGTCTGCTGCGATTCGCCCTGCCGCTGTTCCCGAATGCCTCGGCCGAGTTTGCGCCGTTTGCCATGACCCTCGGTCTGATCGGGATCTTCTACGGTGCGTTCCTGGCTTTCGCACAAACCGACATCAAGCGTTTGATCGCCTACTCCTCCGTTTCCCACATGGGTTTCGTGTTGATCGGCATCTACTCCGGCAGCCAACTGGCGCTGCAGGGCGCGGTGATGCAGATGCTGGCTCACGGTCTGTCGGCCGCGGCACTCTTTATCCTGAGTGGTCAGCTGTACGAACGCACCCACACCCGCGACATGCGTGAGATGGGTGGTTTGTGGTCGAAGATCGCGTACCTGCCGGCCATCAGCCTGTTCTTTGCGGCCGCGTCCCTGGGCTTGCCGGTTACCGGTAACTTCGTCGGCGAGTTCCTGATCCTGATCGGCACGTTCGCCGCTGCACCGTGGGTCACCGTGATCGCGACGGCGGGCCTGGTGTTCGGTTCGGTCTACTCGCTGATCATGATCCACCGTGCCTACTTCGGCCCGTCCAAATCGGACGCGGTGCTGCATGGCATGGATGGTCGCGAACTGATCATGGTGGTCGGGCTGGCGGCGCTGCTGATTTACATCGGCGTGTACCCGCAACCGTTCCTCGATACCTCTGCCGCGACGATGCATGGCGTGCAGCAGTGGTTCGGCTCCGCCTTCACTCAACTCGCTTCGGCCCGGTAAGAGCGCTATGGAATTCACGACTCAACACTTTATCGCGCTTGCGCCGTTGTTGATCACCAGCGCCACGATCATCGTGGTGATGATGGCGATCGCCTGGCGCCGCAACCACTCGCAGACCTTCCTGATTTCCGTGGCAGGTCTGAACCTGGCGTTGCTGTCGATCTTGCCTGCGCTGAAAGTCGCGCCATTGGCGGTGACCCCGCTGCTGCAAATCGATAGCTTCGCGTGTCTGTACATGGCGCTGATCCTGGTCGCCACCCTCGCTTGTGTGACCCTCGCCCACGCCTACCTCGGCGATGGCGGTTCGGGTTACCCCGGCAACCGTGAAGAACTTTACCTGCTGATCCTGATGGCCGCCGCAGGTGGTCTGGTACTGGTCAGCGCGCAGCACCTGGCCGGGTTGTTCGTCGGTCTGGAACTGCTCTCGGTACCGGTTTACGGTCTGGTGGCTTACGCCTTCTTCAACAAGCGTTCGCTGGAAGCCGGCATCAAGTACATGGTGCTGTCGGCCGCCGGCTCCGCGTTCCTGTTGTTCGGTATGGCCCTGCTCTACGCCGATGCAGGCTCCCTGAGCTTTGTCGGTATCGGCCAGGCCCTGGCGGCCACCGGGCTGCCAAGCTCGCTGGCTCAGATGGGCCTGGGCATGATGCTGATCGGTCTGGCGTTCAAGCTGTCGCTGGTGCCATTCCACCTCTGGACCCCGGACGTTTACGAAGGTGCTCCGGCACCGGTGGCCGCGTTCCTGGCGACCGCGTCGAAAGTCGCTGTGTTCGCGGTGATGGTGCGCCTGTTCCAGATCTCGCCAGCGGCGAGCAGCGGTGTACTGAGCGACGTACTGACCATTATCGCCATCGCGTCGATCCTGTTCGGTAACCTGCTGGCACTGACCCAAAGCAACCTCAAGCGTCTGCTGGGTTACTCGTCCATCGCTCACTTCGGTTACCTGCTGATCGCCCTGGTGGCGAGCAAAGGCCTGGCCGTGGAAGCCATCGGCGTTTATCTGGTCACCTATGTGATCACCAGCCTTGGTGCGTTCGGCGTGATCACACTGATGTCCTCGCCGTACAACGGTCGTGACGCCGATGCCCTGTACGAATACCGCGGCCTGTTCTGGCGCCGTCCGTACCTGACCGCCGTACTGACCGTGATGATGCTGTCCCTGGCCGGTATCCCGCTGACCGCGGGCTTCATCGGCAAGTTCTACATCATTGCTACCGGCGTCGAGTCGCACCAATGGTGGCTGGTCGGTTCCCTGGTACTGGGCAGCGCCATCGGCGTCTTCTACTACCTGCGCGTCATGGTCACCCTGTACCTGATCGAGCCGAACCTGCGTCGCCACGATGCGCAACTGCACTGGGAGCAACGTGCTGGCGGCGTGATGCTGCTGGCCATCGCCGTACTGGCGTTCTTCCTGGGACTGTATCCGCAGCCGTTGCTGGTTTTGGTTCAGCAGGCCGTACTGGCAGGTTGATCGCTTAAGCAGTTGTAGGTAGAAAACAGAAACGGCACCTTCGGGTGCCGTTTTTGCGTTTGTGCGAATTGTTACCGCTGCACTCGCCTCCTCCCCCAATCCCGGAATGCCCTCGCCGGATTGTCCGTTTCGTCCTACAGCCGACATTGAGCATTTAGCTCTATCCTGGATGACGACTGGATGGAGCAATCGAGACGAGAGCCAAAAATGAAACGCGACCTGTTTTTTGACTTAGTAGACAGCTTCGACGCCTTGGCCGCTCAGCGCCAAGGCAATGTCACGCGGCTACCCTACAAAGCGAACCTCCCCCAACTGCCACTGATCAGTACAGAGCAACCACACAACTTTGCAGCTCCAAAATATTCTGGCTATATTTGTCCAGAATATAGGGGAGAAGTGATGATCATCGTCCCGTTGGCCGAAGCAAAAAACAATCTGTCCAAACTTGTCGATGATGCAGCCGCAGGACAGATCATCACGATTGCAAAGCATGGTCGGGCCCTTGCGCGCCTGGTTCCGATAGGAAAACCCAGCGGCCAGAGAATCGGAACGATGAAAGGCAAACTGGTGATTCCCGAAGACTTTGACACACCACTACCGAACGACATGCTCGATGCTTTCGAAGGCACTCAGGAATGAGGCTTCTGCTCGACACGCACATCCTGCTTTGGACACTCAGTGATGATCCCAGATTATCTGGCAAAGCCAGAAAGCTCATTGAGAGCGCCGCCGACATTTACATCAGTGCAGCAACATTCTGGGAAATGGCGATCAAGGTCGGGCTGGGAAAGCTGAATGTTGATCTGGAAGAAATCCGCCGGTACTGCCTCGAAAGCGGTTTTATTGAGTTACCTGTGACCTCAGAACACGCCATTGCCGTGAAAGACCTCGAACATCACCATCGTGACCCGTTCGACCGAATCATTATTGCGACGGCCATGACCGAACCGATGAAGCTCCTCACCGCCGACCCTTTGGTTGCCAGGTACACGGATTTAGCTGTTTTGGCCTGACAAGTCGACTACGCAAAGGTGAACAGTGTTTCTGTGAGGTATTTGCTCGACTGAAGAGGTTTAGTGCCAGGTTTGGCCTTTTCGCGAGCAGGCTCGCTCACACAGGGAGTCTCCTGCAAATACAGTCCAAATGTGAGAGCGAGCCTGCTCACGAAGATCTCAGCCCAGACACCCGTTTCCGACAATCCTGATTCATCCCGTGTTCATCAAATGTCATCCAGTCTGCCTCCGCTGAATGAAGCCATTGACCGCGCTGGCTAAACGTGACGAAATGTTTCAGCTTCTAGACCTGCTTGTCTTGAACCAAATACCTCCCTCCCCTCTTATTCTCACAGGATAAGTGCTTTGACAAATATCTGTTCCAGCGGCCTTGATATAGGGTTTGCATCTCTGGATTACCTGCAAATAGGCATTCTGGGCATCATTCAAGGCATCACTGAGTTGTTGCCCGTTTCTTCCACTGCTCATATGCGAATCGTACCCGCCCTGCTTGGCTGGCCCGATCCTGGTTCGGCGTTTTCCGCCGCCATGCAACTGGCCGCGCTGGCGGCTGTGGTCAGCTATTTCTGGCGCGATGTGAGACAAGTTGTCACCGGCAGTGTGGACGCGGTGCGGCAGGGTGACTACAACAACCAGTGGTTCAAGCTGGCCGTTGCCATCGTGCTGGCGACCATCCCGATTGGCATTGCAGGCCTGGCCTTATCTTCAACACTCAACGCCTGTAACTCGCCATTGAGAGGCCTGATGGTGATCGGGATTTCATGCGTGGTGATGGCCGTTTTGCTGGCCGCCGCCGAGCTCAGTTGCCGCCACCGCCGCACCGTTGGCGAAATGCGTCTGCGCGATGCCCTGATTGTCGGTATTGCTCAGATCGGCGCGCTGATTCCCGGGGTTTCCCGTTCCGGTTCAACCCTTACGGCCGCGCTCTTCCTTAATTTCAAACGCGAAGAAGCGGCACGCTTTTCTTTCCTGCTGGGCCTGCCCGCTATCGCCTTGGCTGGCCTGAAAGAACTGTGGGTGCTGTACCATGCCCAACTCTCCGCGCAAGCATGGGCACACCTGGCTTTCGGCTTGATTGTCGCCAGTGTCTCGGCGTTTTTCGCAATCTGGGGACTGATGAAGTTCCTGGAAAAATTTTCCACCTGGCCTTTTGTCATTTACCGAGCGTTACTGGGCATCTTTCTGATCGTCGCCGTCAGTACCGGCCTCTTGAGCTGACCCAGCTCCAAAGACCCTCGGGCCAAGCCAAAAAACAAAACCCGCACCAGGCGGGTTTTGTTTTTAACCAAAGAAGCGATCAGTCAGCCAGACGCCAGGTCGTGCCGCCCTTGCCGTCTTCCAGCACCACGCCCATGGCGGTGAGCTGGTCACGGATGCGGTCCGATTCTGCCCAGTCTTTGCCGGCACGAGCCGCCAGACGCGCAGCAATCAGCGCATCCACTTCAGCTGCATCAACCCGGCCTTCAGCGCCAGCCTGCAGGAAGTCATCGGCTTCCAGCTGCAACACGCCCAACACACTGGCCAGCTCTTTCAAGCGTGCCGCCAAACCGGCCGCCGCGTCGAGATCGCTCTCGCGCAGACGGTTGATCTCGCGAACCATCTCGAACAGCACCGCGCACGCTTCCGGCGTGCCGAAGTCGTCGTTCATCACCTGAGTGAATCGCTCGACAAAGGCTTCGCCACCCGCCGGCGCCACGTTCGGCAAGCCTTTGAGTGCGTGGTAGAAACGCTCGAGTGCGCCTTTGGCGTCCTTGAGGTTGTCTTCCGAATAGTTGATCGCACTGCGGTAGTGGCTCGACACCAGCAAGTAACGCACGACTTCCGGGTGGTACTTTTCCAGCACATCGCGAATGGTGAAGAAGTTGTTCAAGGACTTGGACATCTTCTCGCCATTGATGCGAATCATGCCGCAATGCATCCACGCGTTGGCGTAGGTCTTGCCGGTGGCCGCTTCGCTCTGGGCGATTTCGTTTTCGTGGTGCGGGAACTCAAGGTCACTGCCGCCGCCATGAATGTCGAAGGTCTCGCCGAGGCAGCAGGTGGACATCACCGAGCACTCGATGTGCCAGCCCGGGCGACCGTCGCCCCAAGGCGAAGGCCAGCTCGGCTCGCCCGGCTTGGCGCCTTTCCACAGCACGAAGTCCAGCGGGTCCTGCTTGGACTCGTCGACTTCGATCCGCGCGCCGATGCGCAGGTCTTCGATTTTCTTGCGCGACAGCTTGCCGTAGCCCATGAACTTGGCGACGCGGTAGTACACGTCGCCATTACCCGGGGCGTAGGCGTAACCCTTGTCGATCAGGGTCTGGATCATCGCGTGCATGCCGGGAATATGGCCGGTGGCGCGCGGTTCCATGTCCGGCTTCTTGATGTTCAGGCGCGCTTCGTCTTCGTGCATCGCCGCGATCATGCGCTCGGTCAACGCCTCGAACGACTCGCCGTTTTCGTTGGCCCGATTGATGATCTTGTCATCAATGTCGGTAATGTTGCGCACGTAGGTCAGGTCGTACCCGCTGAACCGCAACCAGCGGGTCACCAGGTCGAACGCGACCATGCTGCGGCCGTGGCCGAGGTGGCAGTAGTCGTACACGGTCATCCCGCAGACGTACATGCGCACCTTGTTGCCATCCAGCGGCTTGAAAACTTCTTTGCTCTTGGTGAGCGTGTTGTAGATCGTCAGCACTTTATGTTCCTTGAATCACTGGCCCCACGAATCACGCAAGGTCACGGTACGGTTGAATACCGGAGCGCCCGGTTTCGAGTCCTTGATATCCGCGCAGAAGTAACCTTCGCGCTCGAACTGGAAACGGTCTTCCGGCTGTGCGTTGCCCAGCGAAGGCTCGGCACGACAACCGGTAAGCACCTGCAGCGAGTCAGGGTTGATATTGTCCAGGAAACCGGCGCTGTCTTCAGCTTTCTCCGGGTTCGGCGAACGGAACAGACGATCGTACAGACGCACTTCACATTCGACGCTGGCAGCCGCCGGCACCCAGTGCACCACGCCTTTGACCTTGCGGCCTTCAGGGTTCTTGCCCAGGGTTTGCGGGTCATACGAGCAACGCAGTTCGACGATGTTGCCATCGGCGTCCTTGATCGCTTCGTCGGCACGGATCACGTAGCTGCCGCGCAGACGGACTTCGCCGTTCGGCTCCAGGCGCTTGTAGCCTTTTGGCGGCTCTTCCATGAAGTCTTCACGGTCGATGTAGATCTCACGGGCGAACGGCAGAACGCGCACGCCCATGTCTTCTTTCGGGTGGCAGGGCAGTTCGAGGTTCTCGACCTGGCCTTCCGGGTAGTTGGTGATCACGACTTTCAGCGGACGCAGCACGCACATGGCACGCGGGGCGCTGTGATCGAGGTCGTCACGGATGCTGAATTCCAGCATGCCAAAGTCGACCACGCCGTCAGAACGGTTGGTGCCGACCATTTCGCAGAAGTTGCGGATCGATTTCGGCGTGTAGCCACGGCGGCGGAAGCCCGACAGCGTGGACATGCGCGGATCGTCCCAGCCATTGACGTGCTTCTCGTCCACCAGCTGCTTGAGCTTGCGCTTGCTGGTGATCGTGTAGTTCAGGTTCAGACGGCTGAACTCGTACTGACGCGGTTTCGCCGGCACGGGCAGGTTTTCGAGGAACCACTCGTACAGCGGACGGTGGCTTTCGAATTCCAGGGTGCAGATCGAGTGGGTGATGCCTTCGATGGCGTCCGACTGACCGTGGGTGAAGTCGTAGTTCGGATAGATGCACCACTTGTCACCGGTCTGGTGGTGGTGGGCATGACGGATCCGGTACATGATCGGATCGCGCAGGTTCATGTTCGGCGAGGCCATGTCGATCTTGGCCCGCAGCACGCGTGCGCCATCAGGGAACTCGCCGGCGCGCATGCGGGCGAACCAGTCCAGGTTCTCTTCGACGCTACGGTCGCGGAACGGGCTGTTCTTGCCCGGCTCGGTCAGGCTGCCACGGTATTCCTTGGCCTGTTCAGGGCTCAGGTCGTCGACATAGGCCTTGCCGGCCTTGATCAATTCAACGGCCCAGTCGTGCAACTGGTCGAAATACTGCGAGGCATAGCGCACTTCACCGGACCACTCGAAGCCCAGCCATTTGACGTCGCTTTCGATCGCGTCGATGTATTCCTGGTCTTCCTTGGCCGGGTTGGTGTCGTCGAAACGCAGGTGCGTCACGCCGCCAAACTCCTGGGCCAGGCCGAAGTTCACACAGATCGACTTGGCGTGACCGATGTGCAGGTAGCCGTTGGGCTCAGGCGGGAAACGAGTGACGATCTGCGTGTGCTTACCCGAGTCCAGGTCCGCCTGGATGATCGGGCGCAGGAAATTGACCGGCACAGCAGGGCCGGTCTTGGAATTCGAGGTAGGGTCGACAGTGGGCTTGCTCATAGGATCCTTGAACAGACAAAGTGCGTGGCCTGATAGCCAGATAAATCAAAGCCGCTATCATAGCCGATGCCGTTAACCCCCTGACAGAGCAAGACCTAAAACTGCTGCTTTTAATACCAGGCGGTAAAAATTCCGGCGCAAAACCCGGAAATCTCACGCTAAACTGCACGCCTTGGCCATTACTTAGCCTAGAGGCTCGGGTCTTGACTGCCCCGAGACACACGAATTCCTTGAAAGAGTACCGATCATGACCCAAGTCAAACTGACGACCAACCATGGCGACATCGTCCTGGAACTGAACGCGGAGAAAGCCCCGATCACCGTGGCCAACTTCATCGAGTACGTCAAAGCCGGTCACTACGAAAACACTGTTTTCCACCGCGTCATCGGTAACTTCATGATCCAGGGCGGCGGTTTCGAGCCTGGCATGAAAGAAAAGAAAGACAAGCGCCCAAGCATCCAGAACGAAGCCGACAACGGCCTGCCGAACGTGAAGTACAGCGTGGCCATGGCGCGCACCATGGAGCCGCATTCGGCTTCCGCCCAGTTCTTCATCAACGTGGCTGATAACAGCTTCCTGAACCACAGCGCCAAGACCACTCAGGGCTGGGGCTACGCGGTATTCGCTAAAGTGGTTGAAGGCACCGACGTGGTCGACAAGATCAAAGGTGTTTCCACCACCATGAAATCCGGTCACCAGGACGTTCCGGCAGAAGACGTGATCATCGAGAAAGCCGAGATCATTGAGTGATACTGCTGATTTCAGACTTGCATCTGGAAGAGGAGCGCCCGGACATTACCCGGGCGTTTCTGGATTTGCTCGCCGGACGCGCCCGCTCGGCGAGCGCGTTGTACATTTTGGGCGACTTTTTCGAGGTGTGGATTGGCGACGATGCCATGACGCCCTTTCAGCATTCCATCTGCCAGGCCCTGCGCGAACTCAGCGACAGCGGCACGGCCATTTTTCTGATGCACGGCAATCGCGACTTCATGCTCGGCCAGGCCTTTTGCAAACAGGCTGGCTGCACGCTGCTGAAGGACCCGAGTGTCGTGCAGTTCAACGGTGAGCCGGTGCTATTGATGCACGGTGACAGCCTCTGCACCCGCGACGAAGCCTACATGAAGCTGCGTCGTTACCTGCGCAACCCGATCTCACTGTTCATCCTGCGCCACCTGCCCTTGCGCACTCGCCATAAATTGGCGCGCAAACTGCGCAGCGAAAGCCGTGCGCAGACGCGGATGAAGGCCAATGACATTGTTGATGTCACGCCGGACGAAGTGCCGCGGATCATGCAGGCCTATGGCGTGAAAACGTTGATTCATGGGCATACCCATCGCCCGGCCATTCACAAGTTGCAGATCGGCGAACAAGCGGCCAAGCGCATTGTGCTGGGGGATTGGGATCGTCAGGGGTGGGCGTTGCAGGTGGATGAGCAAGGGTTTGCGTTGGCGCCTTTTGATTTCCCGCAACAGCTGGCAGCACCCGGCAACTGACTGCAGAACACAAAACCCTGTGGGAGCGAGCTTGCTCGCGATAGCGGATTCATATTCAACATCTTTGTTGACTGATCCACCGCCATCGCGAGCAAGCTCGCTCCCACATTGACCGTGTTGTGTTTAGTGGCCTGCCGCTTCAGGCCCCGCCTTCGCCGCAAACGGCGGTTTCGCCAGCCACACAATCAGTATCAGCCCCATAAACCCCCACCCCAGCAACGTGAAGTAATCCACGGTGGAGAGCATGTACGCCTGGCTGGTCAGCACATGATCCAGCTGCGCATACGCCGGGCTACCGGCCCCGCCCAGATTGTGCAAGGCATCCCGGGTCGCCGGGTCATAGGTGGTGATGCTTTCACTCAAATACGCATGATGTTGATCCGCCCGACGAATCCAGATCCACGTCGTCAGCGACGCCGCAAAACTGCCGCCCAACGTCCGCAGGAACGTTGCCAGGCCTGCGCCGTCGGCGATCTGGCTCGGTGGCAGGTCAGACATCAAAATGCTCAGGGTCGGCATGAAGAACAGCGCCACGCCAATGCCCATAAACAGCTGCACCAGCGCGATGTGCTGGAAATCGACTTCGTTGGTAAACCCGGCACGCATGAAGCAACTCAAGCCAATCGCCAGAAACGCGCCGCCCGCCAACAATCTCAGGTCGAACTTGTGCGCGTATCGGCCGACAAACGGCGACAGGATCACCGGCAGAATGCCAATCGGCGCTACTGCCAACCCCGCCCAGGTCGCGGTGTAGCCCATCTGGGTTTGCAGCCATTGCGGCAGCATCAGGTTGATCCCGAAGAATCCGGCATACCCCAACACCAATACCAGGGTGCCGATGCGGAAGTTGCGGTAAGCGAACAACCGCAGGTTTACCACCGGGTGCTTGTCGGTCATTTCCCAGATCACAAACACCGCCAGCGCAATCACCGAAATGGCCGCGCCAACGACGATGAAGCTCGACTCGAACCAGTCCAAGTCGTTGCCCTTGTCGAGGATCACCTGCAACGCGCCGACGCCAATGATCAGCGTGATCAACCCCACGTAATCCATCGGTTGGTAGCTGGTCTCCACCGGCCGCGTCTTGAGCTGCGAACGCACCACCATCACCGCAAAAATCCCGATGGGTACGTTGATAAAGAAGATCCACGGCCAGCTATAACTGTCGGTAATCCAGCCGCCCAGGATCGGCCCGGCAATCGGTGCCACTACCGTAACCATCGCCAGCAATGCCAGGGCCATGCCACGCCTGGCGGGTGGATAGACCGCGATCAGCAGCGTTTGGGTCATCGGGTACAACGGGCCTGCCACCAAGCCTTGCAAGACACGGAAGCCAATCAGCTCCGGCATCGACGTGGAGATCCCGCAAAGAAACGAGGCCAGTACAAACAGAATCGTCGCCCAGAGGAATAGCTTGACCTCACCAAAGCGCCGGCTGAGCCAACCGGTCAGCGGCAGGGCGATCGCGTTGCTCACGGCAAACGAAGTAATCACCCAGGTGCCCTGCTCCGAACTCACGCCCAGGTTGCCGGAAATCGTCGGCAGCGCCACGTTGGCGATGGTGGTGTCGAGCACTTGCATGAAGGTCGCCAGCGACAGGCCAATGGTGCTGAGCACCAGGCTGGGCGGCGTGAAAGACGCGTTATTACTCATCGCGAATCCTTTGGAACAGGGCTGGTGCTGCGCCCGTTAGCGGGGCGCAGCTGACGGATTGGCGAATCAGCGTTGAGCGGTTTTGCTGACCGCAGCGCTGTTGTCGTGGATCAACTGAGTGATCATGGCGTCAGCCTCGGCCAACTGACGGTCGTAGACGCTGGTGCTGAACGAGGCCTTTTGCGGCGGCTGTTGCGCCAGTACCGGGCCACTCTGGTCGCGCAGGTTCACATCGACCTGAGTCGACAGGCCGACCCGCAACGGGTGCTTGGCCAGTTCTTCGGCGTTGATATGAATCCGCACGGGCACACGCTGGACGATCTTGATCCAGTTGCCGGTGGCGTTCTGCGCCGGCAACAGGGCAAAAGCGCTGCCGGTACCGGCGCCGAGGCTATCGATGGTGCCGCTGAATTTCACGTCGCTGCCATAGAGGTCGGCCTGGATGTCCACCGGCTGACCGATGCGCATGTCACACAGCTGGGTTTCCTTGAAGTTGGCGTCGATCCACAGCTGATCCAGCGGAATCACCGCCATCAACGCGGTTCCCGGCTGGACGCGCTGACCGAGCTGCACAGAGCGTTTGGCCACGTAACCGGTAACCGGCGCAATCAAGGTGCTGCGGGAATTGTTCAGGTACGCCTGACGCAATTGTGCGGCGGCAGACATCACGTCCGGGTGCGACGAAACCACCGTGTCATCCACCAGAGCGCTGGTGGTTTTCAGTTGTTGTTTGGCGTTGGACAGGGCGTTTTGCGCCGAGGTCAGGTCGTCACGAGCGTGGGACAGTTCTTCCTGGGAAATCGCCCCGCCAGCGGCAAGGTTTTTCCGACGATTGAAATTGTCCTGTGCCTTCTGCACTTCAGCCTGTTGAGCGTTGACCTGAGCTTTCATGCCGTCGACGTTGCTGTACAAGCCGCGAACCTGACGAACGGTGCGAGCCAGGTTGGCCTGGGCACTTTGCAGGCCGACTTCGGCGTCGTTCGGGTCGAAATTGATCAGCACCTGACCTTCATGGACCAAGTCGCCGTCGTCGGCGCCGATGCTGACCACGGTGCCGGTAACCAGCGGGGTGATTTCCACCACGTTGCCGTTCACATAGGCGTCGTCGGTGCTTTCGTTCCAGCGACCATAGAATTGGTGATAGCCCCAGACGCCGACACCGGCGAGAATCACCACGATGGCCAGTACGACCAGCATGACTTTACGTTTACCCGGGTTGCTGGCGCCTTGAGCGTTGTCAGACGCTTGATCAGTTGGAGCAGGAGTTGTTTCGGCAATGGCCATGACAGATACCTTGAATTAGTGGGTCAGCGTGGCTGGGGTTGTTTTGGCGGTAGCCAGGGTCTCGCCCTGGAAGCCGCCACCCAACGCCTGCATCAGTTGAATCGACAGGTCGATCTGCTCGGCATTCAGGTTGGCCAGCTGACGCTGGGCCTGGAGCAATTGCTGTTCGATGCTGAGCACGTCCAGGTAGTTGCCGATGCCGGAACCGTACCGCTGGACCACGGTGTTGTAAGAATCCTGAGCGATGTCGGTGGCGTGCTGCTGAGCGCCGATCTGCCGGCCGATATCGCGCAACTGGTTGATGGTGTCGCTGACATCACCCAGGGCTTTCACCAGGTTTTTGTTGTACTGCGCCACCGCGAGGTCGTAATCGGCGTCGCGGGAATCGAGGTTGGCGCGCAGGCGGCCGCCGTCGAAAATCGGCACCGAGATCGTCGGCGCGATATTGAAGAAACGACTGGCCGAACCGAACATCGCGTCGCCCAGCAAAGATTCGGTACCCGCTGCCGCACTGAGGTTCAGGTTGGGATAGAACTGTGTTTTGCCGGCGGCGATGTTCTTGTTCGCAGCCTCAACCCGCCAGCGTGCTGCCACCAGGTCTGGACGACGACCGAGCAATTCCGCCGGCAGTACCGATGGCAACGCCACGGCGCTGGCCTGAAGGATTTTCGGTCGGGCAATTTCATTGCCACGATCCGGGCCTTTGCCGAGCAGCACGGCCAGAGCGATTTTGGCGCTTTGCAGGCGTTTCTCGGCGTCGATCAGGCTGGCTTCAGAGGTGGCTTCCAGGCTTTCGGTTTGCTGGAACTGGTACTGGCTGTCGATCCCGGAGCTCAGGCGACGTTGGCCCAGGTCGAGCATCTGCCGGGTCCGCTTGAGGTCATCACTCGCCAGGTCATACACGATATGCGCCTGACCCAAATTGTTGTAAGCGCGAGCGACGTCGGCAGCCAGGGTCAACTGCGCGGCCTGTTGGTCGACTTCCGCTGCGCGGGCCTGGCCTAAGGCGGCTTCCCAGGTGTCACGCTGACCGCCCCAGAGATCAAAGTTGTAATTGAAACTGGCACCGATATTACGCACGGTGGCGTAAGTATCACCTTGCCCGCGCGGGTCTTGATCCTTGGCCAGACGCGAACGGCTGACGCCGGCACTGGCATCGAGCGTCGGCATCCGCGCGGCATCGGCTGCATACGCGGCGGCGCTGGCCTGGTGAGCGCGGGCATCGGCAATTTGCATGTCGGGGCTGTCGTGCAGGGCTTCGCGAATCAGACCGTCGAGCTGTGGGTCACCGAGGCTTTTCCACCAGTCGCTTTTCGGCCACGCGGCGGGTGACAGGGTCACACCGTTGAGTGATTGCCCGGCCTTGAGGTTTTTCGCATCGAGGCTGACGCCTTCGGTGGTCAGGCCGCTGTAGCTGGCGCAACCGGCCAGGGTCATGGCCGCCAGCACCAGGCTCAGGCCGGCGCGCAAGGTTTTACTGCTCATTTGTCACCTACCCGCAGCAGGGTGATCGAGTCACCGGCTGCCACCAAAATTTTTTTCAGGATCTGTTCCAGGGTGTCCAGCTCTTGCGGCGTAATCGCGCCCGCCAGTTCATTCATGGCGTCGGCGCCGATGTGCGGCAGGAGGTCGGCGAGCTTCACGCCCTCTTCAGTCAGCACCAACTGAACCTGACGGCGGTCCGCCTCTGAGCGTTGCCGGGCGAGAAAACCTTTCTGTTCCAGACGATCGAGCATTCGGGTCATCGAGCCGCTGTCCAGCGACAGGTGCCGGCACAGCTCGGCCGGCGTATCGACGCCGAACTGGGCCATGATGATCAGCACTTTGAACTGCGCGGAGGTGATGCCGTGGGGTTCCATGTGCGTGTCGATGATCCGGTCCTTGAGCAATGCAGCACGCCCAAGCAGGAGACCGAGATGGCAATTTTTGAATTCGTCCGGGGTGAAATGTTTCATCTGACCACCAATTAGCTGCCTAGGCAGAGAATGTATGTCGAGATATTACTGCTCAGGCAGCTAATGTCAACGTAATAGTTAGCCAGCTGTGTATTTAGTGGATAAGTGGAGGGAGGAAGTTGCCTTTGATCGACGAACGCAGCGCCCCCTTCGCGAGCAGGCTCGCTCCCACTGGATTGATGTGATCCTGGTGGTTGCGAGCCTGCTCGCGAAGGGGGCAACTCGGTTTTTGGAAGGAGACGGGACCTAGAAATCCCGCTTGTAGAAGATATCGAGCGAACTCGCCACGCCGCCAGCCGCTTCGAGGTAGACCTTCTTGCTCAGCTTGTAACGCAAGGCAATCGTGTTGGCCGGCTCAAACACCCCGACGCCATAACGCAAGCTCAGCTTCTCGGAGAGATTGCCGCTGGCCACCACGCTGGTCGTGGTGCCACTGCCCTGTGTGTCGAGCTGGAAGTCCTGAATACCCAGCTCCTTGGCCAACCCGCTGGTCACCCCGGCGCTGCCCATCAAGCCCAACCCGAGCGCTGCCTGGGCGAGCATGTTGTTGTCTTCACCGTTACTGGCCAGCGGACGCCCCAGCACCAGATAGGACAATGCCTGTTCCTGGCTCATGGCCGGCTCGGAGAAGATCTGCGTGGTCGGCTGCTCGGCACTGCCGCTCAGGCGAATACCGGCGATCACGTCGTCGGTCTGGCGAATCGCTTCGATGTCCAGATACGGCTGGTCAATGGGCCCGGCAAACAACAGCCGCGCCCGGCGCACGGTCAGCCGTTGGCCGTAGGCCCGATAGCGCCCGTCGTTGAGCCAGAGTTCGCCACGGGTGTCCATGTTGTCGCCGATGTGCACATGGCCTTGTAGGTTGGCGGTCAGGCCAAACCCGGCGAAACTCAGTTTGTCGTCGCCGACCACCACGTCGATGTCCATCTTCATCGCCAGCGGCGGTTTGCCCGCCTCGGTCTGTTGGCCGACGATCACCGTGTCACCGGAGATCTTGACCGTCGATGGCGGCAACTCGCGCACCGTAATTTCGCCCCTGGGCACCAGGACTTTGCCAGCGATGGCCAGCTCGTCACCCTTCATCGAAATCTTCAGGTCTGGCGCCACTTCGAGCTTGGCGTACGGCTCGACGGTGACGGGTAATTGCGAGCCTTTGAGTGTCAGATCCACCACCAACGCCTGCCCCCAGGCGATGTTACCGTTCAAACTCCCCTGCCCGGCTTTGCCGCTTTTCCAGCCGCCGTTCAATTGCACGGTTTCGCCTGAGATCACGACTTGAAGCTGCAAAGCTTGAAGCTCGATTGGCAGTTGCGGCCCGGACACCTCACCGTCGCTGAGCAGCAGGCTGCCGTTGACCTGGGGTGCCATCAGCCCGCCAGAGATCGTGCCGCTGCCATTCAAATGGCCCGTGAGTTTCTCGACCATCGGCACAAACGGCCGCGCCACCGACATGTCCAGTCCACTGAGACGGAACGAGCCGGTCAGCGGTTTGTTCTTCGGCAGCGGATTGATCTGCGCCTGCACGCTCAATTCTCCAAGTTTGCCGCCGACGAAATTGAGATCGGTGTCGATGCGTTTGGGCGTGAGTTTGCTGGTGAGCTTCAGTGTCTGGTACGGGAAGTCCAGCCAATGATCCTTTTCCTTCATGCGCAAGGTGCCGCCACTGGCGTCGATGCTGATCTGACCGTTCGGACCGCTGGCGGGCAGGTCCAGTTGCAGGTCGGCATTGAGAGTGCCCTTCCAGGCGAAATCCTTCGGCAACCACTGTGCCAGGCTATCGATCGGGAATTGCTTGAGGTGGTAACGCAGCTTCGGTTCAGGGATCAAACGCTGGTCTTCACCGCACAGGCTGGCCGGGCCGGACATCCAGCAATGCGCGCCGAAGTTGATCTTGCCGTCGGCCAACCGTTCCAGTTTCGCCGGCCCCTGCAGCTTCCAGTCCTGACCACCGGCCTGGATATCGCCGCGGGCCAAGCGTCCACGCCAATTGCCTTTGTCCAGACTGCCGTCGAGGCCGAGCGCCAGTTTCAGTTTCGGCCCTTGCAAGTCGAGGTTGAGCTTCTGGTTTTTGATATCACCCTGGCCGCTGGCCGTCAGTGTGCCCAGCGAGGTGTCGCCAGCCTCAATGCCACTGCCCTTGAAATCGATTTCCGCCCGTTGCGCGCTGTCGAGGGTCGCGTCGAGGTTCACGCTTTGCAGGCGATTGTCTGCGAACGCCAGTTGCGTGCCTTGCAAACCGAGCTTGCCTTGCGGCGCCTTGAGCGTGCCGGCGACATCAACGCGGCCGTTGAGCTGACCGCGCAGTTGCGGCCAAAGCTGAGCCAGGCGCGGCAGCTTGATATCGATCTGGCCGGCGAGTTTCTGTTGCAGGCTGCCCTTGCCGGTGATGCTGTTGTCACCCAGACGAATCTGCAGCGCGTTAAGGTTCCATTGCTCGCCAGTGCCATCGGCCTTCGCCTGAATCACCGCCGGTTGGCCACGCAGTTTGCCTTTCAAATCGAGATCGGCAGTCAGGCTGAGTTTTTCATTTTTCATTTCGCCATGGCTGCGCACCGGCCCTGCGAGCATACCCGGCAACTCTGCGACCCAATACGCCGGGTTGATCGCGGACACATCGAGCGCGGTGTCCCAGGCGATGCCATCAGCGAATTGCAGGTTCAGGTGCCCTTCGGCCTTGCCCTGCCCGGCTTCGAGCTGGATTTGTTGCAGGTAGATTTTCGTCAGGTCGCCGCTGAACGGGCTGCTCAGGCTGAACGCCCCGGCCGGGCCATCCAGCGCGGCGTTGAAGCTACCGAGGTATTTTCCGTCGGTGTAGGAAATGTCGCCTTTGAAGCTGCGCAGCGCGACTTCCGGTTCGTTGATCAGCGGATAGAGGCGGTGCCACGGAAAGTCCAGCCAGTCGATTTTTGCGTCGGCGCTCAGGCCTTTGCTCCAGTCTATTTGGCCGCTGAGCTTGAGACTTTGTTTGTCGCTGGCGGTCAGGTCGAGGCCGGCAATCTGCGCGCCCTTGGCGTCGACCTTGCCTTGCAGCATCAGGGCGACCGGGCCATGTTCTGCGGGCAACGTGGCATTGCCGAGGATCTGATAACCGTCTTTCAGGTCACCGTCGCCGGTGAGTTCAAGCTGATTGAGTTGCAGGGTGTCCGGTAAATCGGCGCTGGGCTTGAAGCCGTCGGCCGTGATCCGCACCTTGGCCGGCAGGTTGTCCACCAGCGGTTGCAGCTCGCCGGTCAGTTGGCCGTTCAAGTAACCGCTGCTGTCGGCTTTCAGATGCAGGGTTTTCAGCAAGTCACCGTCAACCTTCAGGGCCAGCGCCCAAGGTTCAGCGCCCGGGGCCGGCAGGGTCAGTGTGCCTTCGACGTTGAGCGGCCAGTTGCCGTTGGGTTGCAGCAGGCCGGAGAGGTTCAGATTCAGCTCGTCACGTTGCAGCCGCACGGTGTCGATCTGCACACCGTGTTCGGTCCAGTGCGCCGCGAGTTGCAAGCCTTTGAGTTCTTCGCTGCCGTTGAACAGCAAACGGCCAACCTTCACCTCCCCCAACTCAATCGCCAAGGGTAATTTCAGGTCCGGAAGCGTCATCGGCGCAGTGCTTTTTTCTTCCGTGCCGGGCGCAAATTGCAGGCTGACCTGATCAGCCTGCAATTGCTCGATGCACAGGGTCATGCGCGTCAGGCACAGCGGCGACCAGGCGAAAATCACTCTGCTCAGTTCAACCCGGCTGCTGTCCTGCTGCCACAACAGATGATCGGCGCTCCACTGCCCGCCCAACCGGCCCTGGAAATTCTCCACGGTCAAACCCGGCACGAAGCCCAGCACCCAACGACTACCCGCCGCTGTCCCCAAGACCGCGGACACGGCAAGAATGACCAGTGTCAGCAGCGTCGGAATCGCCAGCAACGTTATTTTCAAACCACGATTCAAAGCTCAGGCCCCATGGAAAAGTGCAGTCGGATGCCGCCGTCATCGTCCAACGCATGGGCCAGGTCGAGGCGAAGCGGCCCCACCGGAGACACCCAGCGCACGCCAATGCCGACGCCGGTCTTGAGGTTTGGCAGTTCGATTGTATTGAACGAGTTGCCCTGGTCGATAAAGGTCGCGACCCGCCATTTTTCGGCAATGGAATACTGGTACTCGACACTGCCGGTGACCATGTAGCGCCCCCCGATGCGATCACCCGCGGAGTTTTCCGGGGACAGGCTCTGATAGTCATAACCGCGCACGCTCTGATCGCCACCGGCGAAAAAACGCAACGACGGCGGCACCGATGTGTAGCCGTTGGTGGCGCTGCCGCCGACCTGCACCCGACCGAGGAAACGGTGTTTGTCGAAGACCGTGGTCAAGCCTTTGACCAATGCCGTGCCGTACACCAGGTTGTTGTCCGAGCCCAGCCCTTCCTTGGCCACTTTGGTTGCGAATTCGAGGCGATAACCGTTATGGGGGTCGATGCGATTGTCGCTTTTCAGGTAGGAATAGCTGACGCCAGGCATCAGCAAATTACTCAGGCCAGAATCATCGCCAAGGCGGTATTCCTCGCGCTGCCATTTGAGCGACACCACCCGTTGCCAGCCACTGGGCAACTTGCTGTGCCACTCGGGACCGAGGGTCAGCAGCTTGCTCAGGCTGTCCTTATTGGCGATTTCCTCGTACTGATAGCCACCGGCGTAACGCAGCTT
Organism: Pseudomonas sp. IT-P253; assembly: GCF_949768125.1. Taxonomy (NCBI): domain Bacteria; kingdom Pseudomonadati; phylum Pseudomonadota; class Gammaproteobacteria; order Pseudomonadales; family Pseudomonadaceae; genus Pseudomonas; species Pseudomonas sp. IT-P253. Next base: position 64,258 of record NZ_CATKPT010000001.1, read on the forward strand.
GTCGGTCAGGGGCGGATCCAAGGGAATGTCATAGAAAACACCGACGTTTTGCCGTGGCTGGGAGACTTCAGTCTCCCAGCCATAGCTATGACCTTGGGGATTGACCCAGTGCCGGGTCCAGTTGGCCTTGATCCGGGGGCCGACGTCGGTGGAATACCCCAGGCCGAGCCCCATGGTCCGCGGCTTGCGGGTCTCGAGCTTGACGTCCACCGGGATCACATCGTCCTTCGACGCGGTGGGTGCAGCGTCCACTCGCACCCCTTCGAAATAGCCGCTCGATTGCAGGGCCTGATTGAGCTCGGCGATCAATTCGGAGTCATAAGGCGCGCCCGCCTTGAACGGCACCATGCGCTGCAGCAGGTCTTCGTCGAAGGGCGTATCGCCTTCAAACTTGACCTTGCCGAAGGAATAACGCGGGCCACTGTCGTAGATCAACTCGATATCGGCGACGCCGGCTCGCGGGTCGACCAATAACTTCTGACTGGTAAAACGGCCGTTGAAAAAGCCATAGCGCGACGCCTGATTCTGGATCAGCCGCTTGGCGTCTTCGTACTGGCCATGGTTGAGCACCGCACCGGTTTTCAGCGCATCGCTTTTGGGCACACGAAAGGATTTGAGGGAAGCGGCCGGCCCGTCGATGCGCACGGTGACGTTGCGCAGATGGATCGGTTCTCCCGGATCGATGGTGAGCACCAGGCGCGGCGTCTTGCCGCCCTGCACGTCCGTCTCGATCTGCGGCTGGTAATAACCCAAGGCCTGGGCGGCCTTGCGCGCCTGTTCTTCGGCGCCACGACTGAAGCGCAACAAGGCTTTTTCGTCCCGATCGCCGAGGCTGCCGATATAGCCCTCTATATTGGCTTTCAGTTCATCGTTGGACGGTTTGACCCGCACATCCAATTCACTTTGGGCCAGCGCCGCGCAGCTGAAAATCAGCATCAGCACGCCGCTGGTATTTCTTCCTGGAAACTTCATAGGCGAGGATGCTATCACGAGCTTGGGAGCGTGATAGAGCCTGGCGTGCGCGGAAAGTTCGACCCTCTATGCCATTGCGGTTTGCAGCACCTGAGGATTGGCATGGAAAAACACATGCTCGCGTATCGGTCCTACGGCGACCTCACCGATTTCCTCATAGCCCTGACGCTTATAGAACTCCAGATAACGCGGATTCCCGGTGTCGAGGATCACGCCCTGAGAGTGTTCATCCACCGCACACCAGTTATGGACCGCTTGCAGCAGTTGTTCGCCGAAGTGTTTGCCCTGGAATTGCGGATGAATCCCCAGCAATGGCAGCACATGCACCGCATCGGACGGCACGCAGGCCGCCACGGCATCGTGATACTCGAGGTAGCGACGGGTGCAGCGAAAACCGGTACTTAGCACCATGCGCAGGCGCCAGGCCCAACTTTCGGTGATGCCCAACCGACGTTGCGGCGGTGCGATCAGCGCGATACCGATCAACCGATCGTTGACCAGCAGGCCAATGGCCGGCAAGTCCTGAAGAAAGTGTTGTTTGACCAGTTCACGCACGGTGGCGCGAACCCGCTGTTCATAACCGGGGCGTTCGGCTTCGAACAAGTAGCCGAACGTCGGTTCGTGCCGGTAGGCCTGATACAGCAGGGAGCGGGCTTCGCGGGAATAGCCGCTGTCGAGCATGTGAATATCGGCGATGGCGGTCGAGGTTTCAGGCATTACGGTAGATCTCCCCGGGGCGCAGCTCAAATGGCTGTGCTCTCATTGGTACGAGCCTATAAACATCCGCACAGTTCCTGGCTGATCCAAATCAGTGTGGATGCTTAAGCCGTCATCGCGAGCAAGCTCGCTCCCACAAAGGTATAGACCAGACTGATCCCCTGTGTGTGCGAGCCTGCTCGCGAAGAGGTCTGGCCTGACGATGAAACCCTTACTGACAAACACGAATCCCCTCTCCCGGCACTGGCCCCGATCCTACAGGTCAGCTAGCATCGCCCTTTTGCCAGGACTGCCGACCATGAAGATCGTCTCCTTCAACATCAACGGGCTGCGCGCTCGCCCCCATCAGTTGGCGGCGCTGATCGAAAAACATCAGCCAGACGTGATCGGCCTGCAGGAAACCAAGGTCCACGACGACCAATTCCCGTTGGCCGAGGTTCAGGCACTGGGCTATCACGTGTATTTCCATGGGCAAAAAGGTCATTACGGCGTCGCCCTGCTCTCGCGCCAGGAGCCGATTGACCTGCACAAAGGTTTTGTCACGGATGAAGAAGACGCCCAGCGGCGCTTTATCTGGGGCACTTTCGCCGACGCCAATGGCGTGCCGGTGACCATCATGAATGGCTATTTCCCACAAGGTGAAAGCCGCGACCACCCCACCAAATTCCCGGCCAAGGAACGCTTCTACAACGATCTGCAGCACTTGCTGGAAAGCCAGTTCAGTAACGAGCAGCCGTTGGTAGTGATGGGTGACGTGAATATTTCCCCGGAAGACTGTGACATCGGCATCGGCCCGGACAACATGAAGCGCTGGCTGAAAACCGGCAAGTGCAGCTTCCTGCCGGAGGAACGCGAGTGGATGGCTCGCTTGAAGAATTGGGGCCTGGTGGACAGCTTCCGTCACTTGTACCCGGAGGTGGCCGACCGTTTCAGCTGGTTCGACTACCGTAGCCGTGGGTTTGAGGATGAACCCAAGCGTGGGCTGCGAATCGACGTGATCATGGCGTCCCATGGCCTGCTGCCGCGGGTGAAGGATGCGGGCGTGGATTACGAACTGCGCGGGATGGAAAAACCCTCGGACCATGCGCCGATCTGGCTTGAGTTGAGCTGATCTCACAAATCAACCGTGGGAGCGAGCCTGCTCGCGAAGGCGGACTTACATTCAATACAGGTGTTGAATCTTAAGCCCCCTTCGCGAGCAGGCTCGCTCCCACATTGTTGGTAACTGTCATCTTTGCGCAACCTTACTGACTTATTCTCCCGGCACTTCCCTTGGCTTATAAGGTGCCGGCATGACGCTGCGCGTGTTATTCCTGTTGATGCTGGGTGCCTGGCTGCCAATCACCGCTACAGCCGGCGGCCTGCCAACGCCCGAACGGGGCCCGGCGCTGCGCATCCACGGCTCCAATACCATCGGCGCGGCGCTAGGACCGGCCCTGGTCGAAGGTTTGTTGCACGAACAGGGCTTGCTCAAGGTTCACAGCGAAACACCGGAGACCGCCAACGAATTGCGCGTCGTCGGTGAAACGGTTGAGGGTCGCCGCGTCGTGGTGGACATCGCGGCTCATGGTTCCAGCACCGGATTCGCGGCCCTGAAAGCCGGCACGGCCGATCTTGCCGCGTCGTCGCGCCCGATCAAGGACCGCGAACTGGTGGACCTCAAGCCCTTGGGCGATCTGAAGAGTTCCGCTGCCGAGCAGGTCATCGCCATTGATGGGCTGGCGATCATCCTTCACCCACAAAACCCACTCAATCAACTCACCACTGAGCAACTGGCGCGAATATTCAGTGGCGAGGCCAAGACCTGGGAAGAACTCGGCGGCACCGGCGGGCCCATTCACCAGTATGCGCGGGATGACCAATCCGGCACCTATGACACGTTTAAGGAATTGGTCCTCAGCGGTCGTGGGAAAACCCTGGGCGGCGCCGCGAAACGCTTCGAATCCAGCGAGCAATTGTCCGACGCGGTCAGTCTCGACCCACAAGGTATCGGCTTCATCGGCCTGCCTTACGTGCGGGAGGCCAAACCAGTCGCGATTGTCGATGGTCAATCCCAGGCCATGTTGCCGCTCAACAGTCTGATTGCCACGGAGGACTATCCATTGTCGCGCCGGCTGTTCTTATACCTGCCGCCTAACGGGAAAAATCCCTGGGCCCAAGCGCTGGTGGCATTTGCCCAGAGCAGCAAGGGTCAGGCCATTGTCGCGGCCAATGGTTTTATCGCACAGACCGTCCAGGCCATGACCGTCACGCCGAATGCGCTGATGCCCGAGGGCTATCAGGCGCTCAGTCGCCATGCCCAACGGCTGTCGGTGAATTTCCGGTTCGAGGAAGGCAGCGCGACCCTGGATAACAAGGCCCGGCAGGACCTGTCACGGGTACTCGACTATATAAAGCAGCGCGACAAAACCAATCGGCAGGTGACGCTGGTGGGGTTTGGCGATGCCAAGAGTGACCCGGCACGCGCTGATCTGTTGTCAAAACTGCGGGCGATGGCGGTACGGCGGGAACTGGTGAAAAGCGGTGTGGTGTTTCGCGAGATTCGCGGCTTTGGCGCCGAGATGCCGGTGGCCGCCAACAGCGCGGATGAGGGGCGGATCAAGAATCGGCGGGTTGAGGTGTGGGTGTATTGACGACTGACGGGTTGACGGCTTGTAGCAGCTGTCGAGCTTGCGAGGCTGCGTTCGGCGGCGGAGCCGTCGTGAAATCGGGCGATGTGGTCTTTCAGGTAGATCGCGTGTACAGGGTTTGCGACGGCTCCGCCGCCGAACGCAGCCTCGCAAGCTCGACAGCTGCTACACGGCGGCGACACGGCGGTCACACGACGCCGATCAGCCGAGCAACTTCTGCAACTGCGCCGTGGTGTCCACCGCGCCCATGGTCTTGGCGGCATCCAGTGCCGAGATGCCATTGGCATCCTTGGCTTTCGGATCGGCACCCTTGCTGATCAGGTAGTCGACGATTTCGACGCGGTTGAACATCGCCGCCATCATCAGCGCAGTGCGGCCGTCAAAGGACGAACCTTCCACTTGCGCACCACCTTCAACCAACGCTGCGACGACTGCCAGGTCGCCTTTGAACGCCGCGCCGGCAATCGGGCTCTGACCGTTGTCGTTGCGGATTTCCGGGTCAGCCTTGTGTTCCAGCAGGACTTTCACGGTGTCTACATGACCGTGGTAGGCGGCCAGCATCAGCAGCGTGTCGCCCTTGTGGTTGCGCAGGTTAGGCGGCAGGCCCTTGGTCAGCAGCGCAGCCATCATGGCCGCATCGCCCTCGCGCGCCTTGTTGAATACCTGTTCGGCAAATTCAGCGGCTTCTTCGGGGGTCATCTGGCGGCTTTGGTCTGACATTGAAGCACTCCACGTTCAGTTATTCGCAAAGCCGACAGTTTCCCGAGCAGCCCCGAGACTGTCACTTCTTTTTTCTCATGCACGACCATAGCCACATTCAATAGCGGTACTTGCCGCCCTGAATCTGCGCCAGCAGCTGTTCGGTGACTCGCACGTAAGTGTCGGTGCCCGGCAGCCAGGCGTAGATCGGATCATCACCGGTTTTGCCCGGATCGAAGGCTTCATCCTTGAGACGGGTTTTCTGATATTTGAACGTACCGGTGGTCTCCATTTTCACTTTCACCCGCAGGAACAGTGGCACCGCATAGGCAGGCAATTGCTGGCGGGCAAAAGCCAGCAGCTCGCTGAAATCCAGGGTCGCCAAGGATTCGGCCGGCGTGATCGCCGCCATCCCGGCACGCCCGTTGGTATTCTCAATCTCGACACCGTAGGCCACGGCCTCGGAAATGGTCGGGTGTTTGAGGAGGGTGTTCTCGACTTCAGTGGTCGAGACATTTTCGCCCTTCCAGCGGTAGGTGTCCCCCAAACGATCGACGAACCGGGCATGACCAAAACCGATGTTGCGCAGCAAATCACCGGTATTGAAGTAACGGTCACCCTTCTTGAAGACATCGTGGAGCACCACGGTTTCAGTCTTTTGCGGATCGGTGTAACCGTCGAGTGGCGCCTTGTCGTCGATTTTCGCCAGCAACAGCCCCTCCTCGCCCTTGGCAACTTTGCGCATGAAACCTGTTGCGTCACGCGTCGGCGCGCCGCTGTCGTGGTCGTACGCCGCCAGCTCCCAGGACATCAGCGAAAAACCGACAGTGTTGTCGAAGTTGAGAATGTTGCTGAAGCCAATATTGCCGTCGCTGGCGGCGTACAGCTCACAGATGTGATTCACGCCAAAACGTCTCTTGAACTCGCCCCACGCGCCCGGGCGCAAGCCATTGCCGATCATCTTCTTCACGCCGTGTTGACTGTCATGGGCGCCGGGCGGCTGATCCACCAGGTAGCGGCACAATTCGCCGACGTAGCCAATGGTGGTCGCGCGGTAATGGCGCACGTCGCTCCAGAACTGACTGGCGCTGAACTTGCGTCGAATGGCAAACCCGCAGGCGCCGCTGATGGCCGAACCCCAGCACACGCATAGTCCGGTGGCGTGATAGAGCGGCAACGTGCAATAGATGACATCCTCCGGGCGCATATCCAGCGCGATCATCCCGAAACTCACGTAACTGCGCATCCAGCGACCGTGTTTGAACACACCGGCCTTGGGCAAGCCGGTGGTACCCGAGGTGTAGAGATAGAAACAAGGGTCGTCGAAGAACACCTGCCGACTGCTGGCGGGGTTATCGGCGCAACCGTCGGCGCAGGCGGTCATCAGGTTGATGAAACCGTCGGGCGCAATGCCCGGAGGTTTGCAGGTGTTTTGATCGGCGATAAACCAGGTGCGCGTCGCCTCGATTGCCACCCGCTCGCGGACGGCTGAAAACGTCGGGACCAGCTCTTCGCCCACAACAATCGCCGCCGGCGCCACCAGGTTCAGGCTGTGCGCCAGGGTATCGCGCGTCTGCGCAGTGTTGAGCAAGGCGCTGATTGCTCCGACCTTGGCCACCGCCAGAATCGTTACCAACAGTTCCGGGCGGTTCTCGATGAAGACCGCCACTACGTCGCCCTTGCCAATGCCTTGGGCAATCAGGTGATGGGCCATGCGATTGGCCCACTGGTTAACCTGTGAGTACGTGAGCACCACCTCCCCCTGCAGCAAGGCCGGGCCATCGGGGTTGCGCAAGGTCGCCTGCTCGAAGCTCCAGCCGAGACCACACGTTTGGGTCGGGTCCTTGACGTTGGCGACTTTCATGCCCTTCACCAATCGGGGTATGGCGTTGGCAATGGAAGGCAGCTTGCGGAGCATCATGCCCCAGGTAATCGTGTCGCTCATTGATGCTCCCGTTGAGTATTTTTATTGTCGGGCGGCGTTGATTGACCCCGAAAATACGTCAGCGGTTCTTGAGCTGTACACGCGGTTTTTGAAATGTTTTGTATCCGCGACCGATGCGCTGGACAGGGTGAGCATTGGCCGGGCAATTGGTTCAATCCAATTGTCGCCGACCACGCAAAATGCAGGATGCACGATGGCCAATCATGCAGATTGCACGAAACAGAAAAACGACAAAAATATTAACTTATTGATTTATAACGTTTTTATTAATTTCAAATGCTGGCACAAAGGCTGCAACTACCTCCCCATGCTTGCCACTCAAGCGCTAACGGAGCTGATAGACATGAGCCTGATCCAGGAAAAATTTTCGTCTTTGTTCTCCAACTTCGACGTGACCACCCAGGCACGGCCTGATGGTGGCATCTTGCTGACCTTGAGTAACGCCGATGGCAAAGTGTTCAAACGCTCGATTTCCTACCAGCAATTGCATGCCGGTGACCAGCTGTCGTGGGTGATCAGCGCCATACGTCGCGACATTGCCGAACAGGCCAGTGAGCTGCCGCAGATTTCCATGCTGCAAAGTCAGCAACGGTTTGCCCTGCCGTCGTATCACTCGGTGTAAACCATTGCACTGCTAAATTTGCAACGATCACTGTAGGAGCGAAGCTTGCTCGCGAAGGGGGCGCGTCAGTTAACATTTACGTTGCCTGACACACCTTCGCGAGCAAGCTTCGCTCCTACAGGTTATGCGGTTATACGGTTGAAGGACTGATCCGCGTAAAGCTGTCGACGGTCTGATGCCCTGCCAACTCACCGCCCTCTCGAGCCAGCCCACAGGTCGCCATGCCTGCGCTGCGCGCCGCATCCAGCTCCTCGACGATGTCAGACAGAAACAGAATCTGCGACGCCTCAAGGCCAATAGCCTGAGTGATGCGTTCGTACGACTGCGCTTCACGCTTGGGCCCGGACGTCGTATCGAAATAGCCGCTGAACAGCGGCGACAAGTCACCGGCCTCCGAGCAGCCGAAAATCAGCCGTTGGGCCTGAATCGAACCCGAGGAATAAACAAACAGCATGTAGCCTTCCTGGTGCCAGCGCTTCAGCGCTTCAACGGCATCTGGATAAACATGACCCTTCAACTGGCCGGCCTGATAACCCTGCTCCCAGACCATGCCCTGCAATGCCTTGAGCGGCGTGGCTTTGCGGTCTTCGGCGATCCAGCGCAAAAGGACCTCGATAACGCGCTCAACGTCGGCGTCCGGCTCATCACTGTCCTTGCGCACGGCAGCCAGTTGCTCGGCCACATCCGCGCGCGCGGCGTGCTGTCGAACGAACGCCGGGAGGTGTTTGGCGGCATAGGGAAACAGCACGTCGAACACAAAACTCACCGCGCTGGTGGTGCCTTCAATGTCGGTGAGAATCGCTTTGATCGGCATCGGCTCAGTCCTCAAGACGCGGGAATTGGCTAGCGATGTCTTCGCCGGTGAAATTGGCCACCCAGCCTTCCGGGTTGTTGAACAGGCGAATCGCGACGAAATGCGGATGCTCGCCCATGTCGAACCAGTGTTTGGTGCCGGCCGGGACCGAGATCAGGTCGTTCTTCTCACAGAGCACGGCGTAGACGTAATCGTCGATGTGCAGGGTGAACAAGCCACGACCTGCGACGAAAAACCGAACTTCGTCTTCGCCATGGCGGTGTTCATTGAGGAACTTGGCGCGCAGCTCGGCTTTTTGCGGGTGATCGCTGTTCAGGCTGATGACATCGACGGTGATGTAACCGCGCTCGGTCATCAGTTGGTCGATCTGCTCCTGGTAAGCGCTGATCACTTCTTCCTGGCTGGCGCCGGGCTGGATCTTCGCGGCGGCTTGCCAGCGGTCGAAGCGCACACCCTGTTCGGCCAGGGTCGAGGCGATGTCTTCGAAATGGGTCAGCACCTTGTTTGGAATGTCAGGGCTTGAGACGTGGTAAACGGACAGGCTGCTCATCAGGGCAACTCCTTAGCGGTTCAAGATTGAGCGCGTCTTCAACTCGCACTCGAACAAAAATTCAAAGGCCTCGATCTGCCGCAAGGCATCGCTCATGCGCGCGCCCCAGGTGTAGAGGCCGTGGCCGCGAATCAGGTAGCCAACGCAATCGTGATGGATGTCCAGCCAAGGCTGCACCTTGGCGGCGAGGCGCGCAATGTTCTGGTCGTTGTCGAAAATCGGCACGCGCACCCGGGATTCGTGGGTCGAGATGCCGCTGAAGGCTTTTTGCAGTTCGTAGTCTTCGAAATCGATGAAGTCTTGCGGCGTCAGGCGCGACAACACTGTGGCGTTCACCGAATGGGTATGCAGCACCGCGCCGATCTCCGGCCGCCAGCGGTAGAGCTGGGTGTGCAGCAGGGTTTCGGCTGACGGCTTTTTGCCTGGCTCCAGGCTGTTGCCCGACAGGTCGGTGGCCAGCACATCGTCAAGGCGCAACTCGCCTTTGTGCTTGCCGGAAACCGTCAGCAAGGCTTTGCTCGGCGACAGGCGCGTTGAATAGTTGCTACTGGTGGCCGGCGACCAGCCGCGGCCATACAGAAAACGCCCGGCATCGATGATTTCCTGGGCGAGGTGTTCACGGGTAAGGCTCATGGCCTGTCCTCTTGCAGTCGTGTTGCAATGATAACGGCAGCCGCCAGGGCTGCGAGGCTGGCAATACTAAAGGTCAACGTGGGCCCGAGGGCGTTCCAGCTGTAGCCCGAATACAACGCGCCCAGTGCGCCGCCAGTGCCGGCGAGTGCGGCGTATAACGCCTGGCCTTGCCCTTGCTGGCGCGCGCCGAAGCTACGTTGCACGAACTGGATGGCCGCGGCGTGAAAACTGCCGAAGGTTGCTGCGTGCAGCACCTGGGCGAACAGCAGCACCCACAAAAATTCGGCGAATGAACCGAGCAACAGCCAACGCAGCGCCGCCAGCAGGAAACTCGCCAGCAGCACCCGGCGCACGGAGAAGCGCGCGAGGATCCTGCTCATCGCCAGAAACATCAAGACTTCGGCCACCACGCCGACTGCCCAGAGCATGCCGATCAATCCACGGCTGTAACCCAATCGCTCAAGGTGCAGCGTCAGAAAGGTGTAATACGGTCCGTGACTCATCTGCATCAGCGCCACGCAACCATAGAATGCCAGGACGCCGGGGCTGCGCAATTGCTTGATAAACCCCTCCCCCGCTATGCGATTGCCATGGGCCGGCTGGGCATTGGGTACCCACAGGCTGCTGACCACAATACCGGCCATGATCAGCACCAGCGCCACCGGGTAGATATCAAGGCTGAGCCATTCGAATAACCGACCCAGCGCGACCACGGTGATGATGAAACCGATGGAACCCCACAAGCGAATCTGACTGTAGCGCTGCGTCTGACCGTTCAAATGCGCCAGCGTGATGACTTCGAACTGCGGCAACACGGCGTGCCAGAAAAAAGCGTGCAAGGCCATGACCATGGCCAGCCAGGCGTAGGTTTTGCTGACGAAAATCAGCGAGAACGTCAGCAACGTGCACACGGCGCCGAACCGTACGATGGCCAGCCGCTGGCCGGTGTAGTCGCCGAGCCAGCCCCAGATATTCGGCGCGACGCAGCGCATCAGCATCGGGATCGCCACCAGCTCGCCGATTCGCGCGCTGGAAAAGCCCAGGTGATCGAAGTACAGCGCCAGAAACGGCGCTGTCGAACCGAGCAAGGCGAAATAGAATAGATAGAAACTGGAGAGCCGCCAGTAAGGGAGCGCCGCCATCGTCGTCAGACCGCCGCGGCTGTAAGGCTCTGTACCAAAACTGCCTGCGCGACGATCATGCTGCCTTGCCTGATCGCCGCTCGGCGAGTTTTCGTACAGACCCCAGGTCAGCCATTAAAGCTGACCCAGCACCGGGGTGCTGACCCGCACATCGGCGTTCTGCCCGCGATGACGCAGCAAGTGATCCATCAACACGATGGCCATCATCGCTTCGGCAATCGGCGTGGCGCGGATGCCCACGCACGGGTCATGACGCCCCTTGGTAACGACCTCCACCGGGTTGCCATGGATGTCGATGGAACGGCCCGGTGTGGTAATGCTCGACGTCGGCTTCAGCGCCAGATGCGCAACAATCGGTTGGCCGGACGAGATGCCGCCCAAGATGCCGCCGGCGTTGTTGCTGAGGAAACCTTCCGGAGTCATTTCATCGCGGTGTTCGGTGCCGCGCTGGGCAACGCTGGCGAAACCGGCGCCGATTTCTACGCCCTTGACCGCGTTGATGCTCATCAGCGCATGGGCCAGCTCAGCGTCGAGACGGTCGAAGATCGGCTCACCAAGGCCAGGCATCACGCCTTCAGCGACCACGGTAATTTTCGCACCGACCGAATCCTGGTCGCGGCGCAGCTGGTCCATATAGGCTTCCAGCTCTGGCACCTTGTCCGGATCAGGGCTGAAGAACGCGTTCTCTTCCACCGAATCCCAGGTTTTGAACGGGATTTCGATCGGGCCGAGCTGGCTCATGTAGCCACGGATGACAATGCCCTGGGTGGCCAGGTATTTCTTCGCAATCGCCCCGGCCGCCACGCGCATGGCGGTTTCCCGGGCCGAACTGCGACCACCGCCGCGGTAATCGCGTTCGCCGTACTTGTGGTGATAGGTGTAATCGGCGTGGGCCGGGCGGAACAGATCCTTGATCGCCGAGTAGTCCTTGGACTTCTGGTCGGTGTTGCGGATCAACAGGCCGATGGAGCAACCCGTAGTGCGACCTTCAAACACGCCGGAGAGGATTTCGACTTCGTCGGCCTCCTGACGCTGGGTGGTGTGGCGACTGGTGCCGGGCTTGCGCCGATCCAGGTCGCGCTGCAGATCTTCCAGAGAGATCTCCAGGCCCGGCGGGCAGCCATCGACAATGGCGACCAACGCCGGACCATGGCTTTCGCCCGCGGTGGTGACAGTGAACAGCTTGCCGTAGGTATTGCCGGACATGCAGGACGCTCCGTGAAATGAACCTGAATACGTAATGCGCGCCAGTATACGCAGGCTACCCGACTAGTTCATCCTCGAACCTTATGGGTGCCCGCGAGTCCAACCGGCATCTTGTTCATGATGGCGTGATGATGCTGCGAGTTCTAGCCTTGAGCCTTACCTTGTTTACCGGCTTTGTTCAGGCTACCGTCCTGCAACGGCCTATCACTTTAGACACCGGCACCGGCGAGCTTTTCGGCTCGTTGTTGCTGCCCAAGTCCGACAAGCCTGTGCCGGTTGTCCTGATCATTTCTGGCTCCGGCCCTACGGACCGCGACGGAAACAACCCGGATGGCGGACGCAATGACAGCCTCAAACGGCTGGCCTGGGTGCTGGCCAACCACAACATTGCCAGCGTGCGTTACGACAAACGCGGCGTGGCGGCGAGCCTTGCCGCCACACCGGACGAACGCAATCTGACCCTGGAGGCTTATGTCGCCGACGCCGAGGCTTGGGGCCAGAAACTCAAATCCGATCCGCGCTTTGGCAAGCTGATTCTGCTGGGGCACAGCGAAGGCGCCTTGATTGCCACCCTCGCGGCGCCAAGCGTCGATGCCGCGGCGGTGATTTCGATGTCCGGCAGCGCCCGGCCAGTCGATCAAGTGCTGCGCCAGCAACTGAGCAATCGCCTGCCGCCACCACTGATGCTGCGCAGCAATGAGTTGCTCGATAGCCTCAAGGCCGGCCACACCGATGACAACGTCCCGCCGCAACTGCAGGGGATTTTCCGCCCCAGTGTGCAACCGTACCTGATTTCGCTGTTCCGCCAGGACCCGGCGGCGGCGTTCGCCAAATTGAAAATGCCAGCGCTGATCATTCAGGGCAGCAATGACATCCAGGTCGGCGTCGGTGATGCGAAAATGCTCAAGGCAGCCAAACCGGACGCCGAACTGGCACTGATCCAAGGCATGAACCATGTCATGCGCATCGTGCCCAACGACTTAAAACAGCAGTTGGCCTCCTATAAAGATCCGCAATTGCCGCTGGCGGCGGAGCTGGGCACGCGAATCATCGGGTTTATTGACGCTCTTCGCGCCAGTTAAGCGCTGTTTGCCCTCCAGTCCTGAGAAAAACGGCCGATAAGTCTTTGTCGCCAGCGCTATGGCTGGCGGCAACAGAGCTTGGACAGGATCTCGCCGTTATGACCGATACCCAGACTTCACCCGACACCACCGCTGAAAAAGACGCACCGCCAGCGGCCGAGCTGCCATGGGCGGACGTCCACGTCGAGCACCACAAGATGCTCCGTCTGGCACCATTGCAGACCGACCGTAATACCGGTGGGCGCCCCTTGCGCTTTGTCGAGTTCGGTTACGCCGAACGCAACAGCAAGGAACGCAGCCTGATGCGCATGAGCATTTCGCTGCCCGGCCAGCGCGTGCGCAAAGAACAGAATCATCTGGACGTGTGGGTCGATCACACCACCAAGCGCGTGCATTTCGGGCCTGACAGCGGCTTGCAGATCGAACCGTTGAACCGAGGTATCGGCCGTTTCATGGCCGCGCACGGTATTCGCTGGGCGAAGAAGCGATGGCCCGGTTATGCCGTCGATGGCACTGACCTCAATAACAAAGATGCGCTGAATGAAGACACCCGCCTGCGCCGCGACCACTTTCTAAAGGCGCATGGTTTTGAGGTGGTGTATGCCGATGTCCAGCATTTGAAGGGCAGCGTCAAAGAAGCGCAGGTCGGCGACCTGCTGGCTGAATGGAACACCGAAAAATTGCAGGTAGTGGAGATTCTCGAGGCGGCGCAGATGCTCCAGCAAGCCGAACAGAATCTGGCCGAGCAGGAAGTGAAGCTAAAAAAACAAGAAGAGAAAGTCAGCAAGTTCAAGCGTGAAGACGCCGGATTGCGCTTTACCATCACCTGCCTGGTGTCGTTTGCAGTGTTCCAGGCGGGGCTGTTGATCTGGATTGCGACACACCGTTAATGGTTTTTTTTGTAGGAGCGAGCTTGCTCGCGATGGACCTGAACGCGACGTGTTTATCCAGAAGACACGCGTTATCGTTAACGTCCATCGCGAGCAAGCTCGCTCCTACAAAAGGTCAGACGCGAGAAGCGAACAGCGCCTGATGATCGCGGCACTGCTGCGCCGTCAACATGAATACGCCGTGCCCGCCGCGCTCGAAATCGAGCCACGCGAAGTCGACCTCCGGGTACAACGACTCGACGTGTACCTGGCTGTTACCCACTTCAACGATCAGCAAGCCCTTCTCGGTCAAGTGATCTGCCGCTTCGGCCAGCATGCGTCGTACCAGGTTCAAACCATCCTCACCACAGGCCAGGCCCAGCTCCGGCTCGTGCTGGTATTCGTCCGGCATGTCGGCGAAATCTTCTGCGTCGACGTAAGGCGGGTTCGACACGATCAGGTCGAAACGCTGACCCGGCAAACCATCGAAACCATCGCCCTGCACCGTGTATACCCGCTCATCGACGCCATGGCGCTCAATGTTCTGATTGGCCACTTCCAGCGCTTCGAATGAGAGGTCGGCCAGCACCACTTCAGCGTTCTGGAACTCGTAGGCGCAGGCGATACCAATGCAACCGGAACCGGTGCACAGGTCGAGAATCCGCGCAGGCTCGGCGCCCAGCCACGGCTCGAAGCGCTTTTCAATCAGCTCGCCAATCGGGGAACGGGGGATCAATACGCGCTCGTCGACGATGAACGACATGCCACAGAACCACGCTTCACCCAACAAGTACGCGGTAGGAATGCGTTCTTCGATGCGACGTTTGAGCAGGCGTTGCAGTTTCACCAACTCGTCTTCTTCCAGACTGCAGTCGAGGTAACTGTCGGCAATTTCCCACGGCAGGTGCAAGGCACCCAACACCAGTTGACGGGCTTCGTCCCAGGCGTTGTCGGCCCCATGGCCGAAAAACAGATCCTCCCCATGGAAGCGGCTGACGGCCCAACGGATATGGTCACGCAGGGTACGAAGTCGGGAAGTGATCACAGCGGCAAACTCCAGAAAAAACGACTGGCGATTCTACCAGCCAAACGGCGCCACGACGACGCGTGAAAAACACCGACCCGGATGTAGGACTAATCTGTTTATTTGGCTGCCTATTGAACAAAACGGGCATCTTGACAAGGCTACAAGCCAGTAACGACGGCGCCTACGATGGTAGCGATTCACAGAAGCGCTCAGCCAGAGGACAATGTCGCAAAAGCCCCACCCGAAGGAGCCCCAGAATGTCCGTTCCAAAAACGATGTTTCAACTCAGCGGCCGCGGTTACGCTGCAGCCAATCTGAGCCATGCGACCCTTGTGATCATCGATGCCCAGAAAGAATACCTCAGTGGCCCTCTGGCCCTGAGCGGCATGGATGCTGCCGTCGCGAACATCAAGCAACTGTTGACCGCCGCCCGTGCCGTCGGTCGGCCGATCGTCCATGTGCGCCATCTTGGCACCGTCGGTGGGCTGTTCGATCCACAGGGCGAACGGGGTGAGTTCATCCCGGGCCTGGAGCCACAAGACAACGAAACCATTATTGGCAAATTGCTGCCAAGTGCTTTTCACGGCACCCAGCTTGAAAAACGCCTGCAGGACCTCGGCGCCCTTGACCTGATCGTCTGCGGATTCATGAGCCATTCCAGCGTCAGCACCACGGTGCGTGCCGCGAAGAACCTGGGCTTTCGTTGCACCCTGGTGGAAGATGCCTGCGCCACCCGCGACCTGCCTTACAAGGGCGGCGTCCTGAGCGCCGAGCATGTTCAACAGACCGAAATGGCGATCATGGCGGACAACTTCGCCACCCTCGCCCTGACCCGTGATCTGATCTGATCGACGTTTGATGAGCGGTCCATGCCGCCGCTCATCCGCAAAAGTCTATCATTTACTGTAATTGTCTTAGCCTCAGGAACATCCCGGTCAACTCCCGGTCGAAGGGCCGATACCTATTGAGGAAGGTCGGAATGAAGTTATCCGATGGTTTTGACGCTCGCCGCTTACGGCCCAAAGGCCAACGCAACTGGCGTTTTCGTTTTGGCGCGGCGTTCGCTGCCTTGTTGGCGATGTGTGGTGTGTTGCTCGCACTGGCCGGTGCTGCCAGCCTGCTCGGTCACCCGCCCGCCTTGGGCGAATTGAACGCCAGCCCGATCGGCTCGGCCGTGATTCTGGCGATTGGCCTGTTCGTGCTGTACATCGGCGTGTGGTTGTGGCGGCGTTGCCGTCGCCGCTCGCGTCAGTCGCGGGAGCTGAACATGTCCCCGCACCTGATGAAAAAACACGATTGAATTGAAGGCCCGCCCATTTGACGGGCCCAATAGTTATGGATGACGCCTAGACTTGGGTAAACTGGCCGCCCTTCGCGGAGGCTGACATGCAAGACGACGATTTTTCCCTGTTCAAAAGTGCGATCCAAGGCGTCAAGCCGATCAAGCACGATCGCGCCGAAACCGGCAAACCCAAAGCTGACCGCGCGCAAATCGCCAAGCTGCGTCAGGCCGCCACCGTGCGTACCGATGCCACGACCGTTGACGGGCTGTCCGATCAGTTCGTCATCGACGTCGGTCCGGAAGACGAGCTGATGTGGGCACGTGACGGTGTGCAGGAAAGCCAGATGCGCAAGCTCAAGATCGGACAGATTCCGTTCGAAGGCAGCCTCGACCTGCATGGCATGAGTGTGGAAAAGGCCCGGGAAACCCTTTGGGCGTTCCTGGCCGAAGCGACCAAATTCGAAATCCGCTGCGTACGCGTCACTCACGGTAAAGCCGTGCGCCTGGACGGCAAGCGCCCGATGATCAAAAGCCACGTCAACACTTGGCTGCGCCAGCATTCACAGGTACTTGGCTTCACCTCGTGCCAAGCGAAACATGGCGGCGCAGGCGCCGTTTATGTGATGCTCAAACGGACCATGATGGAAGGACGCGACGAGTAACGCTGCCCGTCCGTGATTAAGCCTGGCAGTCCACTCCGGTTCTCCTGAACACTAATACCGGTGGTATTCCTGACCTTCGTGTTCACCACCATAGTAGCGACCATGCTCATGTCCGCGACCATCATGGTCATGCCAATATGGCCAGCAGCCACCGAGCAGCAAGGTTGCTGACACCACCAATATTAATGCAGTTGTGCGTTTCATTTGATCTTCTCCGGACAGGCAAAGCCCGACGATGTATTCGTTTGATTGCAGCTGAATTGAGAAGGTTCAAACCATACGATTGCCAGAGAAAAGCCCAGGCGATAGAACGCCGCACAGGGCCTGACCGCACTGACTGATTTAGGTATTCGCGCCCGTCGGCAATACAACTGCCGTCACACATACGCTACCATGTGCCTCATGTCGGGGATGAACCCTGCGTTTATTGCCACTCAGCTCGGTCATAGCGTTCAGATGTTGCTATCGACCCGCACCCGATGGATCAGCGCCAGCACCGATTGGAGCGAACCCGGGAAGTTTGAAAAGAGCTTGATTGGTACACAATTGGTACAGACAGAAACAGTACCCCTCTGAAACCCTTATGGAATCAGCCCCTGTGACACTGGAACAGAATTACACCGCGATTCTCGGCCAACTGGGCGAGGACGTCTCCCGCGAGGGCCTGCTCGACACGCCAAAGCGTGCCGCCAAGGCCATGCAGTACCTCTGCCGCGGTTATGAACAATCACTGGAGGAGGTCACCAACGGTGCCTTGTTCAGCTCCGACAACAGTGAAATGGTGCTGGTCAAGGACATCGAGTTGTACTCGTTGTGCGAACACCATTTGCTGCCGTTCATTGGCAAGGCTCACGTTGCCTATATCCCGAGCGGCAAAGTGCTGGGGCTGTCGAAGGTCGCGCGAATCGTCGATATGTACGCCCGCCGTCTGCAGATCCAGGAAAACCTCAGCCGCCAGATCGCCGACGCGGTCCAGCAAGTCACCGGCGCCCTGGGCGTTGCAGTGGTGATCGAGGCCAAGCACATGTGCATGATGATGCGCGGTGTGGAGAAACAGAATTCGACGATGATCACCTCTGTGATGCTCGGTGAGTTCCGCGAAAACGCGGCGACCCGCAGTGAGTTTCTCAGCCTGATCAAGTAATTCGCAGCACGAAAAGAACCGGCATTCATCGCCGGTTTTTTTTCGTCCGCGAAAATCAGGTAAGCTGCGCGCCTTCTTTCGCCCCGTGAGGCTTATACCGTGTTCGTTAAAGCGCTTCGTGTCGGCCTTGGCCAACTGATTATCTTCATCGACTTCATCACCCGCCCGGGCAAGAAACAGCGCCCTGCCGCCGCTCAGGCGCAGGTCGAAACGGCCGCCAAGGGCCTGACCCTGTATCAGTTTCACGCCTGTCCGTTCTGCGTGAAAACCCGCCGCACCCTGCGCCGCCTGAACGTGCCGGTGGCGTTGCGCGATGCGAAAAACAACCAACAGGATCGCCAGACCCTGCTGGAGCAAGGCGGCAAGATCAAAGTGCCGTGCCTGCGCATCGAAGAAAATGGCCAGACCACCTGGATGTATGAGTCCAAGGTGATCATTGATTATCTGGACAAGCGTTTCGCTGCAGCCTGATGGGTTTATGGTGCTCTGAGCGACGCCTTCGCGAGCAAGCACGCTCCCACAGTGGACCGTGTTCCCCTTGTAGGAGCGAGCTTGCTCGCGAAGAGGCCAGACCAGACACCATAAATTTCAGACAAAAATAAACCGGCCCATGCGCCTAATGCCAGTCAGTTAAGCCGTAACGCGATCTGTAGCAGCTGGCGAAGCCTGCGTCCGGCTGCGCAGCAGTCGTAAAACCTGAGCGCAAGGTCTTCCTGAAACACCGCACCGCCTGATTTTACGACTGCTGCGCAGCCGGACGCAGGCTTCGCCAGCTGCTACCAAGAGCGTGTTTCGCCTGAGACTTTCTTAACTGATCGGCATTAGCCCATGCGCCGGTTTATTTGTTTTTACCCTCCCCTCAGGCCGCTCCTGCCTGTCGATATATCCCTATTGCCAAACTTTTCGTCCACAAAACAAAAAACATTATTTGCATTATTTGTATACAAAAGCATAATCCACTTCGTGCGAGTTCCTGACCAAGCGGTCAACAAATTCGCAAGTGCCTCAAAGGGTCGCTGCCACCCTCATGGGTCCGGCCCTGGAAATAACAATAAAACTCTTGAGGAGTACTCGCTGTGGAAAGCCGCAAATCCGAAGCCCCGACGCTGGAACTCTCGCCGCCATTACGCAATGGCTGGCTGGAGCGCATCTTCAAACTCAGCTTTCATGGCACCACGGTGAAGACCGAGCTGATTGCCGGTCTGACAACTTTCATCACCATGGCCTATATCATCTTCGTCAACCCGAACATCATGGCTGACGCCGGCATCAATCACGGTGCCGCGTTTGTCGCCACCTGCATCGCCGCTGCACTGGGTTGCCTGTTGATGGGCCTGTACGCCAACTGGCCGGTCGGCCTGGCGCCGGGTATGGGCTTGAACGCCTTCTTCACTTACACCGTAGTCGGCACCATGGGCTACAACTGGGAAACCGCCCTCGGCGCGGTATTTGTCTCCGGCGTGTTATTCATGATTCTGACCTTCTCCCGGATCCGCGAATGGCTGCTCAACAGCATTCCCGTCGGCTTGCGCCATGCCATGGGCGCCGGTGTCGGACTGTTTCTGGGGATCATCGGCCTGAAAACCGCCGGCATCATCGTCGCCAGCCCGGCGACTCTGATCAAGCTCGGCTCCCTGAGCGAACCTGCCCCGCTGCTGGCCGCCATCTGCTTCCTGATGATCGCCGTACTCAGCTACCACAAAGTCTTCGGCGCGATCCTCATCAGTATCGTCACCGTGACGCTGGCCGGTTGGGGCCTGGGCCTGGTGCACTACGAGGGCATCATGTCCGCCCCGCCAAGCCTGGCACCGACCTGGATGGCGATGAACATCGCCGGCGTGTTCAACGTCAGTATGATCAGTGTGGTGCTGGCCTTCCTCTTCGTGCACATGTTCGACACCGCCGGCACCTTGATGGGCGTCGCCCAGCGCGCCAACCTGGTAAACGCTGACGGCCGGATCGAGAACCTTTCCCGCGCCATGAAAGCCGACAGTGCTTCCAGTGTGTTCGGGGCCATGGTCGGTGTTCCGCCGGTCACCAGTTACGTGGAAAGTGCCGCGGGTGTAGCCGCGGGTGGTCGGACTGGTCTTACCGCAGTGACCGTTGGTGTGCTATTTATTGCCGCCATGTTCTTCGCCCCGCTCGCTGGCATGATCCCCGCGTATGCCACCGCCGGTGCGCTGATTTATGTGGCGATGCTGATGATGAGCGGTATGGCTCACATCAAATGGGATGAGGCGACCGACAGCATTCCGGCGATCGTCACCGCGATCATGATGCCGCTGACCTTCTCGGTTGCCGACGGCATCGCGCTGGGCTTTATCACTTATGTGGTGCTGAAGGCCGGTACCGGCAAGTACAAGGAAATTTCCGCCAGCCTGTGGGTGCTCTGCGTGATCTTCATTGCCAAATTCGTTTTCTTGTAAGCGGTCATAGCTTCAACCAGCCCCACCCCGTCGGGTGGGGCTTTTGCACATTTGGAGGAAAGTGATGAGTCCGGAAACCTGGCTGCTGTTCAGCGGCGCTGCGCTGGTAGTGATCCTGATCCCGGGGCCACTGTCTTTGCTGATGATCAGCAACAGTCTGAATTACGGTTTGCGCCGTTCCTACCCGGCGTTTCTGGGGGGCGTGACGGCCTCTATCTGCTTATTGAGTGCATCCGCCCTGGGTCTGGGCGCCTTGCTGCTGGCATCCGAGCAGTTGTTCAGCGCACTGAAAATCGTGGGCGCGCTGTACCTGTTCTACCTCGCCTGGCAGAGCTGGCAACAATCGCGTCAGCCATCCCGGAGCACTGAAGTGCCTCAGGCTGCACCGGTCCCCGGTTTTCGTGCACTGTTCGGCCGCGCGTTCGTACTGGGCGCCAGCAACCCGAAAGACATCCTGTTCTTCGCCGCCTTCCTGCCGCAGTTTTTGAGCGCCCAGCAACCCTTCTTGCCGCAATTGCTGGTGATGATTGCAACCTGGACCCTGCTGGACCTGTTGTGCAAGTTGGCCTATGGCCTCGGTGCCCATGGCGCGGCGCGGTATCTGCGCAGTGGCAAAGGCCAAAGCTGGTTTAACCGGATCAGTGCAGGTTTGTTCAGTGGCGCCGGAGCGGCCTCGTTATTGAGTGGTCATTAACGCGTTGCCCAAAGGTCGGCATACAAGTTGCTCGGTTCCCGCATCCCCACGCTGGAACCGAGCATGCTCCACTCCCACCTCACCACCCTCAACGCCGTCTCGTTGGTACTCGACGCCTTCAAGGCCGATGGCTTGTCCAGCGAAGAGTTGTTAGCCGGCAGCGGTATCAGCGCGGCGGATTTAAGCCGGGCGGACACGCACATCACCACTAATCAAGAGATGCAGGTCTGCGCCAACGCGGTCGCACTCAAGCGCGATATCGGCCTGGAACTGGGCCGTCGGATGCACGTTTCCTCCTACGGCATGCTCGGCTATGCGCTGCTCACAAGTGCCACCTTCGGTGACGCTTTACGGTTGGCGATACGCTATCCGGCGCTGTTGGGAACACTTTTCGAGTTGAGCCTTGAAGACGACGGGGAGCGCATCTGGTTCGTCGCCGCCGATTATCGGGAGAGCCCGGCACTGGCGGCGTTCAACGCCGAGTTTTGTCTGGTGTCGTTGAAAGTCATCTGCGACGACCTGCTGGGCCATCCATTACCCCTGCTGGCCGCTCGCTTCGAACATGCCGCGCCCGACTACCAATCGACCTATGCCGAACACTTCAACTGCCCACTGCGCTTCGAGGCACGGGACAACGCATTTGCCTTCGACCGATGCTGGCTCGATCAGCTGCTGCCGCTGGCCGACGTTATCACCCACCAGGCCATGGCCGAACGCTGCCGCAAACAGAACACCGAATTCACCGGGCGCCAGGCGTGGCTGGGGCGCATTCGCCAATTGCTCAAGGCTCAATTGAACGCCGCTCCCGGGCTCGACGGGCTTGCACAACAGCTGAATTGTTCGGCGCGGACCCTGCGCCGACACCTCAAGGACCTGGGTTGCAGCTATCAGGAGTTGCTCGACGAATTGCGCTTCGAGCAGGCCAAGCAAATGCTCTGCGAAGATCACCTGCCCATCTACCGGATCGCCGAGGCACTGGGCTTCAGCGAGACCGCGAGTTTTCGCCATGCGTTTGTCAGATGGAGCGGCGTGGCGCCGAGTCAGTTCAGACCCTGAGTTTTGAGGTACCTGGGCTACCACTTTCGCGAGCGGGCTCGCTCCCACAAGGGTTTTAGTCGTACACAAATACGAGAGTTACTGAAGATCCACTGTGGGAGCGAGCCTGCTCGCGATGGCGCCCGGAAGAACACCGCGCCCCACGTGAGGGCATACTCTCGCCACTAAGGGGCGATTTTCGGTCAAACCTTTTGGCCATATAAATCCCCTTTTGGCCTTTCCTGCCGTTCTCCGAAACGCCGCCCGCCGTAAGACTGTGTCCAACCGAATCAGCCTGCGGAGAACAAGAAATGCTGACGATCTACTCGGACGATCACCACCTGCACCACGGCCGTTGTGAATTGATGGATGGGCAACTGATGCCTTGCTTCGAAATGCCCTCTCGGGCCGACCATGTTCTGCAACGCGTGCAACAGCGCAATCTCGGGCCGGTCGAAGCGCCACGGGATTTCGGCCTCGACCCGATCGCGCGCATCCATAGCCGCGACTACCTCGAGTTCTTCAAAGGTGCCTGGGACCGCTGGACCGAGTTCGGCACCGACGGCGATTTGCTGCCCTACACCTGGCCAGCCCGCACCTTGCGTCGAATCATTCCCACCAGCCTGCATGGCCAGCTCGGCTATTACAGCTTCGACGGCGGTGCGCCGATCACGGCCGGAACCTGGCAAGCGGCGTACAGCGCAGCCCAAGTCGCACTGACCGCCCAAGCCGCTATCCAACTCGGCGCCCACAGTGCCTTCGCCCTGTGCCGGCCACCGGGGCATCACGCAGCCAGCGACTTGATGGGGGGTTATTGCTACCTCAACAACGCCGCCATCGCCGCTCAGGCGTTCCTCGATCAGGGCCACAAAAAGGTCGCGATCCTCGACGTCGATTACCACCACGGCAACGGCACCCAATCAATTTTCTACGAGCGCAGCGACGTGCTCTTCGCCTCGATCCACGGCCATCCGGAAGCCGAGTTCCCGTTCTTCCTGGGCTATGAAGATGAGCCGGGTGAAGGCGCAGGCGAAGGCTTCAACTTCAACTACCCGTTGCCCGCCGGCAGCGCTTGGGACAGCTGGAGCGCAGCGCTGGAACTGGCCTGCAAAGAGATCGAAACATACGGCGCGGACATCGTCGTCGTATCCCTGGGCGTCGATACGTTCAAAGACGATCCCATCTCCCAATTCAAGCTCGACAGCCCGGATTACCTGGCGATGGGCGCGCGCATCGCCGGCCTCGGCAAACCGACGCTGTTCGTGATGGAAGGCGGTTACGCGGTGGAAGAAATCGGCATCAATGCCGTGAACGTTCTCGAAGGTTTTGAAAGCGCCCAATGAGGAATTAGAACAATGAACAGACTCAAGCGTTTTATCGCCCCAGCGCTCGTCCCCACGCTGCTATACACCGCGGTGCTCAGTGGTGTTGTCCACGCTGAAGAGCGAACGTTGCGTGTTTACAACTGGTTCGACTACATCACCCCCAAGGCGCTGGACGACTTCAAGGCGCAGAACAGCCAGACCAAACTGGTCTACGACATTTTCGACACCAACGAAGCGCTGGAGGCCAAGTTGCTGACCGGTAACTCCGGGTACGACGTCGTGGTGCCGTCCAACGTGTTCCTCGCCAAGCAGATCGAGGCCGGCGTCTTCCAACCGCTGGATCGAAGCAAACTGCCGAACTGGAACCACCTCGATCCGAAGTTGATGAAGCTGATCGAAGCCAACGACCCGGGCAACAAATTTGCCGTGCCGTATATGTACGGCACCATCCTGATCGGCTTCAATCCGGACAAGGTCAAAGCGGCGCTGGGCGTCAATGCACCGGTGGACAGCTGGGACCTGATCTTCAAGGAAGAGAACATCAGCAAGCTCAAGCAATGCGGCGTCGCCCTGCTCGACTCGCCGTCAGAGATCCTGCCGCTGGCCCTGCAACACCTCGGTCTGGACCCGAACAGCAAAAAGCCGGCGGACTACGACAAAGCTGAAGCGCTGCTGATGAAGATCCGTCCCTACATCACTTACTTCCACTCGTCCAAGTACATGGCCGACATCGCCAACGGTGACATCTGCGTCGCCGTCGGTTACTCCGGCAGCTTCTCCCAGGCGGCCAACCGCGCCAAGGAAGCCAAGAACGGTGTGATCGTCGACATGCGCCTGCCGAAAGAAGGCGCGCCCATCTGGTTCGACATGCTCGCGATCCCTAAAGGTGCGAAAAACCCGGAAGACGGCTACACCTTCATCAACTACTTGCTGCAACCACAGGTCATCGCGCCGGTCAGCGACTTCGTCGGTTACCCGAACCCTAACAAGGAC
This sequence comes from Pseudomonas sp. IT-P253, assembly GCF_949768125.1. Classification (NCBI taxonomy): domain Bacteria; kingdom Pseudomonadati; phylum Pseudomonadota; class Gammaproteobacteria; order Pseudomonadales; family Pseudomonadaceae; genus Pseudomonas; species Pseudomonas sp. IT-P253. Next base: position 88,727 of record NZ_CATKPT010000001.1, read on the forward strand.
GCCACCGAAATGGTCGACCCGGCGATCCGCACCAACCCTAACCTGTACCCGACCGAAACGGCCATGAGCACGCTCTATACCCTGCAACCGCTACCACGCGATGCCGAACGCGCGCGCACCCGGGCCTGGACCAAGATCAAATCCGGCACCTGAAATCACCAGCCGTAACACGATCTGTAGCAGCAGGCTTCGCCAGCTGCTACAGATCGCATTACGGCTAGCCATCGTGCGGGTCTTTTTTTTGTCCGCACTACATATCTACCACCTTCAGGCACCGACAGCCCTCTACCTTGCCCGACAACAGCGTTGCACCTGCAGCGCTCCAACGGACACAGGAAACGGACATGCCCGACACTTCCTCCCTATACCCCGAAGACATACTGACCCAACTGGTGACAGGTCCTTCGATCAGCGAAGTCGCTGCGAACTCATTGCGTACTGCCCTCGACGCCGAATATCCGAATTTGCACATCGACCCGAATCTGACCCTGGTAGTGACGCCTGTCTGGACCATGAGCGATGCTCGGGTCATTCCAGGTAACAGCCGCTTTGAATCCCTGACCGACGTGCTGGTGCGGCTGGGTTTATCAGGCGCATCGGTGGCCTATTTCGACGGTGAACACTTCCTGACCCGGCAACCCGGTGTCGAGTCGTCCACTCATCTTCCAGTCAAAATCGATGCCATCGGCTGTCTGCTCAACCGATTGGCCAGGCTGCTGTTCATTGCCTATCAAGAGCAACAACTCGACTACTGGAACCAGCGCACGGCGGACTCGACACCTCGCTGGCATCAGCTGCGCGATGCGCTGCACAACATCTGGAACATCGACAAGGTGACCGACTGGGACGAGGACCCGCAAAAAATGGCCCTCTCCGTTTATCAATACCCGGACAAGCACGAACGAGAATCCCACGATAAATACCAGACCAGGCTTTGCCTGATCGATATCGACAGTCTCGATAATACAACCCGCGAACACCTGGGGGTCCTGGACATTGCCGTACTGGTGGGCACGCTGGATGAACGCACGCTGGTCGTTACTCATTCGATCACAGAAGGCTTCAGGTATTACGACTCGCTGGCGTCATTGGGCGAAACGATGTCCCGGCGCATTAACTCCTCCAAGCGTGATCGCGCGCTGCAATGGCGTCTGTACGAGCCCTCCGGGAATTTTTTCGACCATCTGGCCTGGGCGCTGATTGCCCTCGAGATCGACGTCATCGGCTCAATCGGCGACGCCTCCGCCTCATTGACACCCTCCATTACTCCGCAGGTGGGCGCCGCGGCGAAAAGCTTCACGGATTTCCACGAACCCGTATCGTCGCGTTACAGCCAGATCCAGCGCCTGTTACCGGACTGGCTGACAAACGCTTCACCCACGGACCTGACGCGCTACGGCCGACACTTGATGGATCTGGCGCTGCAGCGTGAACAGGACCGCGGAAAACCCTTTGACGAGGGCATTCCCGCGCTCCCCGACTTTGCCTTGCAAGCGCTGATCGATCAGATGATCAACGACCAGAAGATCAAGGATCTCTCAGCCGCAACCAACCTGAAGCTGGAGGACATCGAAGTCAGCATCACCAGCCTTGTCGTCCTTGGCGCTGTCATCGTGCCAGGCAAGACACAGACCCTGAAACTGTCGCTGGCCGAGCTCGCGCTGCAAAATCTGCTTGGCATGCCCCTTGGCAACAAGACGGTGCAATACCAAGACGGTGAGGCCGCGCCCGCGTGGCTGACGCCGGCCTACCTGGAGGAGCTGGTCACCACCGTCAATATCGGGCAAACCTACCCGAACCTGATCAAGAACACGCTGCTCGCCGATCCCAACGAAAGCCTGCGTCGACAGAACCTCTATACCAGCCACCTGCGTCTGCAGCTGCCGCTACAGGCGCTTCAACTGAAGATCCAGGGCGAGACCGATGGCGTCGACGAACAGGGCTATCGCTACGTGGTCGCGGCTTTACAGGAAAAGGCTGCCGATCGTTATGTCGATGGGCTGGAAATGGTCATTCGCCCGTTGGCGTTCGTTCCTGGAGGACGAAGCGATAACAAGGCCGACGAAGTGGCCAACATGTTCGTGATCGGACCGAGACTGGCCGATAAGGGACCTTGCCTGCTGTTTCGCCCCCTGCTCGATCATCCGCTGACGCAGTACTCCAGCGAGGCGAATCTGCTGTACGCGATCAAACACGACAAGGCGCTTCGCCAGTCGGTCCTGGCCTGGCTGCCGGAAAACGTGCACTTCAACTACTCACAATATGTCTTCCCCGGTGAGCTGCCGTCGGTCTGGACGATCACGCAATGGTTGGTCGACCCCACGTCGGCACTGGGCATGATGGGGGCTGTAACCATCAGTGCGACACCACTGCCTGAGCCGCCTCTGCCAGCACTGTTCACCGCCAACGCCAATGCGCTGATCACCCTGGCAGATCGACAATCGGTCTCCAATGGCGAACGCCGCTGGGCGACGCTCAAACAGGGCGCATGGATGCTATTCAATAGTGCGTTGCCCTTCCTTGGGCGTATCGGCGCGACGGCTGCCTGGATCTGGCAAATCATGGATGACCTGCATGAAGCGAATGAAGCCCGCGAGGTCGGCGACAGCGATCATCAATGGGCGGCACTGACTGATTTTTTTCTGTCTCTGGGCATGGTGCTTTCTCATCATGCGGCAACTCGCAACAAGCCTGTGCCGCGCACTGTCGAGAAGGTTTCGACACCCGCTGCAAAACCGCTGCTGCCCCCGAAAACCACTCAGACTCAATGGGCCGATTTCGCCGCCGACCAGTTGCCGGAAAACCACGAAACATCCGTCTACACCACCGGTTTTCTGCCAAAAGTGCCTCTTGGCGTCGTTCTGGACAGCCTGGCGATTCCCAAACCTGCTGCATTAAAAGCCACGCCTGCCGCAACCGGGCTGTACCGTTTCCTGACCCCGCTCGAGCAGAAGTGGTATGCCCAAGTCGATCAGCGCTGGTTCGAAGTCATGCTCAATGACAACGGTGATGTGCAGATCGTCGACTCAAGGCAAATCCCTGCCAAAACCGGTCCCCTGTTGATTCACTCCGAGAAGGGCGAATGGTTCATAGACACACGACTGAGGCTGCGCGGCGGGGGCAGAGCGCGCAAAGAAATCGAACGCAAAAACCAAACACTCAAGGAAGACTTGAAACAGCAACTGACCGCGTTCGATGGCCGCAAGCGTGAACTGCAAAAGGACCTCGCGGCAGCGGAAAAGACCGCCACCGATTCAAATCATCAGTCGTTGATCGATCTGTTGAATTCACAGTTGACGACCTACGGCACCTACATCGAGCAACTCAAGACCTTCAACACCCTTGAGTCCATCGCCAACTACCGCCCGGTGATTGCCAGCTGCCTGGATTATCAGCTACTCCTGACGCAGAAGTGGTTCACCCGGCAAAACCCTGTATTCGGTGAACACATGCGCAAGTCTCTTGCCCTGCTGAATAACGAGGCGATTGAGGGCGCTCAGACACCCCGCCAGACCCATCAGCTCACAAGCGACATGACCCAGGGCTTCATCGAAAAAATCGAGTTCGCCCAGGCCCGAATCGAAGAACTGATGCGACTGGGCAAAGAGGCGGTGGAAACGGCCCGGCAGTACAAGGCGCAATTGCCGTCGTTCGACCTGCAGGATCTGAAGCTGTTCCAGATCAGCCTGGCTCAGGAGTTATGCCTCAACGACAGCGGCACAGTGGCCACCCCACAAGCGCACCAGGCCATGCAAAAGCTCGTCGAAGATGCCGGCCTTACCATCTTGTCTTCACTCGACCTTGCGGCCGAAGACCATGAACTTGCGCTGCCGGAGCGGATCGACGGCTTCAATGATCTGGTGGAGCAATTTGCAACCCTGGACCTACAGATTGTCGATCTGCCCGACGAATACTCAGGACAGTTGCTACAGCCCGCCCTGGACCTGATGCGCCAACGAATCGAAGCCTTCAAGGAGCGCAGTGTGAAACACCTCGCGAGCCTGCTGAATGAGCGCAGGATGCTCGAGCCGACGCCCGGGCCCTCCCGACCTGCCCCGGCGCCCAAACGTATTATCAAGACCCGGTTCAAGGGGACGATCGTCGGCAAGCTCCGTGAGCGCACGATCGCCCAGGGCACCGACCTGGTCGATGTGACATCACCGATCAGCGGAAAGGTCATGACGTTTCACGAGAAAACTCCCGGTGTCTGGCTCGAACATGTGTCAGGCACGCCCCTGTCACCGACTACCGTACGCCCCGGCCTGAGCGCCAGTATGCAGACGGGACAAGCATTGCTCCTTGAGTTGGAGCCATTTACCCGCCGAACCGAAGCACACGCCAAACGGCCAGGACGTATCCCTGTAGAAATCGAGGACATGTTTCAGCAACGGGCGCGCCGGATGGAGGAAGCAGCCGACGCAATCGAAAGGGCCTTGATCGACCTGAACGTCACCGACGCAGGTCCGGTATCAGCGGTCGACGTAGCAAAACAGCTCTATGAGGGCGCTGCCCGTCTTGACGAAAAGGGTCGCCTTACCCGCATCAGCATGACCAAGCAACAACCGCCCACTGCCGCTCGCGTTGAATGGCTGCACAGCAAAGGGCTGGTCGCCATCGTCAAGAAACCGGGGCGAAACCGGCTGAAAGGACGCCAGAAAGACTATCTCGAGGAGTATGAAATTCGTGACGCCACCTCCAACAAAGTGCTTTGGTACGCCCATTTCCACTACCCGACGCCCTCCACCGCCGCCCAGGCCTATAGCGCGGCGCACTTGAAAACCGAAGCGCAACGAACACTGGGCGGCGCATTTGACCTGCGAACAGCCACCACCAACAACGAGTTGATCGCGATCTATCGCAGTGAAATCAGCCCTCATCTGGCCAGATCACTGTTTTTGTCGAAGGCAAAGCCCTCCGCCTCAACATCGTGAGCCACGCGCCAGGCTAAATAACCCGAGACCCGCGATGACGCGGGTCTCTTTGAAAGCATACATAGTTACCGCCAAGGGCTATCGGCATCCCGCTACCTTGGGTGCAACCGAGAGGCATTTCTTGTCCTCATCACCGCCCCCAGGTACGTACCCAACATGACTGATACCCCGTCACCAGAGTCCGCAAATGACTCGACGCCCCTTGTCGAAAAAAGTGATCTCGTCAGCCAGACCGGTCACGGTCCGCAGCCGAGTGAAGTCGCTTCAGATCTGCTGCGCCAGAAACTGGCAATACGCTATCCAGCACTGAAAATCGACCCCGACAAAACGCTCATCGCCACACCGCAATGGCTCGTGGTGAACGATCACGTCGAGACGGGCCCGACCGAATTCAAATCACTCACCTACACACTTGTCGTTCAAAGCCTGTATGGAACAAAGGCCAATTACCTCGAAGGCGAACATTTCCTGACCCTGGAGCAGGATGCCCAGGATCCGGTTCATCTCGCCGTCAGCATCGAAGAAATTGCCGAGGTACTCAACGACTCGGCGCCTCTGCTGTTCGTCGAGCTGCAAAAGCGACAGCTGGATTTCTGGAACCAGAAAGGCCGTAAAATCCCACGGTGGCAGGAACTATCCGACTCATTGCGCAATGCCCTGAATGTGCAAACGGTCAAAGGTTGGGACGCCGATGAATGCGCCATGGCACGCGAGGTGTTTAAAGACCCGGACAAAGCCACACGCAAACATTCAATCAGCGACCTGTCGGTCATTCAGGCGAGCCTGATCGATATCGACACCGTTGAAAACAAAGTAGCCAGCCATCTCTTGATCGGCGGGGCCTTGGTGCTCAAGGCCACGTATCGCCAACGCGAGTTGATGGTGATGTATACGATTGAGCGCGGTTATGAATCGTTCAGCTCCATGGAACAACTGGGCACATCGCTGCCCGCCCGCCTGGAGGAACAGCTGGCAGGACGCGCCTTGACCTGGCGGCTGTTCGAACCAGAAGGCAACGTCTTCGACCATATGGCCTGGGCATTGGTCTCGTCACAGCTCGATGCCATAGACTCAATGAGGTACCTCGAGGCACCGGTCAGCGATGCCGTTGAACTTGAAACCGGGCTCGACAAAACCGAGCGCGCGCGGCTCATGCAATTGAACGCAGCGATTCCCGATTGGCTGCGCTACGCATCGCCCAACGACATTCAAGACTACGGTCGTTACATCACCGCCCTGGGCAAACTCTATCGTCAGCCAGACCGCAAGGCAGCCAGAGACGAGATTCCGTCCATCACCGACCATGCCCAGCGCCTGATGCGTGAAGCGATCATCGCTGATAGCCGCGCAGTCGATGCCGCGAATCTGCCTTTGAATGAATTGCAGATCACCATCACCAACAGTTTTACCGCGGATAACTTCACGCTGCCCAATCCCCTCGACCACCGCACGGAAACGCTTGCCGAGTTCGCCATGGAGAATGACGCGCCCTATATGGCGACGGTATCGTTCATGCACGATCAGCCGGTTCCGCAATGGCTCACGCCGGCGTTCCTCACAACCCTGGCTGCACAAGTCAACATCGGCGAGGCTTACCCCGCGCTGATCAAGCGCAAGCTGATGGATGATCCTGTCGAATCCAGCCGTCAGGAAAAACTCTACTGCGACCAGTTACGCTTGCTGTTGCCGCTCCTGGCGCTCGAAGGCAAGGTCAAACAAGAGGCGGGTATTGATGAGCGCGGCTACCGATACATTTGCGAGTTGCTCGAAACCAACACCGAAAAGACCCGTTCCGTCGCCATCTACCCACTCACGCTGACGCCGCAACATCGCGTGATCGGTAGCAGTGACACCGTTGAAAACATGTTCATCATCAGCCCGCAAAATGCCGACAGCGGGCCGTGCCTGCTTTATCGTCCGATGCTGGACCAGCCCTTGCTGCAGTTCCCCTCCAGACAAAACCTGCTGTACGCGCTACATCATCCCGGAGAACTCAGGGACTCAGTGCTCGCATGGCTGCCCGACACCACGCTGAGTTATGAATATGCCCAGTATGTTTTCCCCACCGGCCTGCCGTCCCCTTGGCTCGTGGCCGAACAGCTGGTCAACCCGTTGCAACGGGCGGGCAGGTTCGGGCGCGTGACGGTCGAGAACGACGAAATGACCGGTAATTTCCTGTCAGCACTGTTCAAGCGTAACGCCCAGGCCTTGGTCGACCTCGCTGATCGCCAGTCACATTCCAACGGCGAACGACGTTGGAGCCTGCTCAAGGAAAGTAGCTGGGCATTGTTCGCTGTCACCTCGAATTTTCTCACCGGCGCCGTCGGAACGGCCGTCTGGGTGTGGCAGACCCTCAACGAGATCCAACAGGCCATCGACGCCAGTGATCAGGGCGACAGCTTCATTGAATGGACGTCGGTGTCGGACCTTCTGCTGATCACGGGGATAGCCCTCAGCCACCACGCCGCGATGCGTCGCAAAGTTGTGTTCGGCAAACCGCAACGTTCACGGCCGCCGATAGAAACGCAAGCGATGCTGGGGATAGAGCCAGCCACCGCCACACTCGACCCGGTCCCATTAGTCGCTGAACTTACGTCCGAGCACTGCTCTTCACTTGAGGTGGCCGGGTCAGTGCCTCGTCGAACGCCTACGGCGCTGGGCACCTATCTGGACACCCTCAAGGTCTCGGCGATCGATATTACCGACAAGAACGTGACGAAGGTGAACGTAGCGCCCCCTCACCTCTATCAGCTCAATGACAAAAGCTTTGCTCAAATCGGCGAGCGATGGTTCCAGGTCATGGTCGACGGCGACGATCAGGCTCATATCGTTGACCCTGTCGTTCTGAACCGCCCCGGTCCGCTGCTGACACATAACACCAAGGGCCAGTGGCATATCGACCTGCGCTTGCGCCTGCGTGGTGGAGGTGGGAATGCTTTCAGCAAACCCTTGGTCGTCTCTAAAGAGTTACGCCTGCATGAACTGGAAGAAGCTCTGAGCGCCTTCAAAAATCGGGACAAGGCGATGGAAAGTGAGCTTACAACCTTGCAAACAGAACTCCGGCACTCGGACAACAAGAGTTTCGAACGCTTGAGCAAGGCGTACGTCGAAAAACTGGACGTCACCATTGCTGTGTACCAGCAGGCGCTGGAAAAACTACGTGAATGGCGCACCCTCGGCGGGACGAAAGACTACGTCTATGAGTTGCTGCGCATCAGTACGTTGCTGCAAAAGAATCTGTCATTGTGGTTCGTCATCAAAAAGACCGAATATGCCCAGGCGACAAGAATGCTGACCGAAACCGGCCAGACAGAACCGATGCCCATACAAACCTATGTGGACAGGATTCAGCTGGCGACCGATCTGAGCCACGAGATGGCCGAAAAACTGGAGCTTTCACAATCGACGATTGAGGGTATGCACGCGGCAGGAAGGGCCGGTATCGAGAGAGCGATAAACTTCAATAAACTCATACCGTCGTTCACCGCGCTGGATCTGAAAGCCAACGAGATAGGCATGGCGCAGGCACTGTGTATTGAAGAGCAGGCCAGTGCCCTGATGCCCCAGGCACGGGAGGCCGTAGGCAAAATCGTCGTGAGTGCCGCCAAAGCCGCGAATAAAGTGGCGGACTTTACATCGGGTGTCGATGACAACAGCCCTCTGCAGGCACGTATTGAAGACTTGAGTAAGCTGATCGAGACGTTCGCCGATGCCGATCAGCGCATTCAGGAGTTGCCAGACGCCTACCCCGGCCTGGTCAAAAAGCCCCGACTCAATCACTTGCGCGCGCTTATCGACGAGTTCGCGCAATTGGCCCAAACCCGACTCCAGGCTTTGCTGCCAGAGCCAGAGCCTGAGCCGGTGGAGGTGCAACAACCGACAGTGCACAGTCGTCAGGCCTCATCACATCAACCTGTCAAAGTACGAAAAACCCGGCCGCGAGCCCCCACCCACAGCGAAACCACAAAAACTACGGACGATCCCCTCACTGCAATTTCGCCAGTGCTTCGCCAACAGCCGGTCTCGACGCCAAAGGACATGGAGCTTATCGAAGCCGCCATTGAACTGAATCTGGACACGCCTAAATTCATCGAGCGCACCGGTAAAGACGCGTTGCGTCCAAGGCGTATACCCGCTGACATACAGGATCTGTTTGATCAACACGCTCTCAAACTGGAGCAAAGCGCCAACAGCGTTGATCAGGCGATGATCCGGATTAAAAATGAAGACGGCGTCCCGCCACCGATCGCTTCCTTGAGCCTCGAAATGCGTACGGCGGCCCGTCGAATGCGTGAAGAAGGCGTCAGCGTTCGAGCGAGGCTGTACCAACAGCGAAAACCGACACAAACCGCTTTCAAATGGCTGCATGAAAACAAGCAGGTTGAAATCGATCCCGACAAGCGAGGGCGAATCCAGACCAAAGGCATGGGTGACTTTTTTCAGGAATACCGGATTCTCGACAAGACAAACAGCAAGCCGGTATGGGTTGCGCATTTTCACTATGAAACCTTCACCAGCCCGGCCGACCACCCCACAGCGGCACACCTGAAAATCTCGGATGACTATCTGAAGACGCTCTCTGCCGAGCAGCAAGCAGCATTAAACACGTTCGAGGCCATTGATGGCGTCCTGCGAAAAATCGTCGAGCCCGACCTGCGCCAGCTGTTTTTGGAACGGGAACCGAAGGCCAAAACCTGACGTTATCGACGCCAGATTTTTTCCAGACGCCCGAGCGCTTCGCTGATCGCCGCCTCGGGCACCGCTGCAAAACCGAGGACCAGCCCCACTCGCTGGTCCACGGGTTTTTGCGAGTCCGGTAACCAGTAGCTGCTCAGCGCATTGATCTCGACATCGATGCTGGCGGCTTTTTCAATCAGTTCGCGCTCACGGGCCAGCGTGTCGACTGCCACGGTCAAGTGCAAACCTGCCGCCACTGCGGGCAGGCTGCCAACACCTTGGATGTTCTGCGGCCATCCGGCCAACAATGTGTTACGTCGGCTCAGTGCTGCACGGCGCATGCGGCGGATGTGGCGCTGGAAATGCCCGGCGGCCATGAACTCGGCCATTACCGCTTGAGTGCTCACCTCGGAATGCCGGACATCCACCGCCCGACGCTGAGAGAACGCCGCGACCAGCGCCGGGGGCAAAACCAGATACCCCAAACGCAGAGCCGGGAAAGCGACTTTGCCAAAGGTCCCGACGTACAAAACCCGTCCCTGACGATCCAGTGCGGCCAAGGGCGCCAGCGGCGCGCCGCTGTAACGGTATTCGCCATCGTAGTCGTCTTCGACAATCCAGCCTTGGGCGCGCTCGGCCCAGGCCAGCAATTCCAGGCGACGCGCCAGACTCATGACCACCCCTGTCGGGTACTGATGCGACGGTGTGACGTACGCCAGACGACAATCGCCCAGTGCCGCCAACTCGGTGCAGTCAATGCCCTCACTGTCCACCGCCACCCCCTGCAATCGCGCTCCTGCCACCGCGAACGCATGACCGGCCGCCCGATACCCGGGATTCTCGATACCCACCACATCACCCGGTTCCACCAGCAATTGCGCACACAGGCTGATCCCCTGTTGTGCGCCACTGGTGATCACAATTTGCTCCGCCGTGCACTGCATGCCACGAGAGCTGCGCAAATACGCCGCGATCATTGCACGCAAGCGCGCATCCCCTTCGGGCGCGCCATAACACAGCTGCTGCAAATCGGGCTTGCGCCAGAACGCCGCGTTCAGCTTGGCCCACACCTCGAACGGGAAAAGATCGAATGCCGGAACGCCCACTCGAAAAGCCCGGGGCGGGCCACTCGGGGGCGTCGCCAAATGGTTCTTTTCAACCCGCTCCAAGGCACCGCTATAAACGACGGTGCTGGACGGGACCACCGGTAACTCCGCCCCCGGTGTGGATGAGGCCGTGGCTAGCCTTTTGGCGATTTTTTTCACCGGCAATGACGCCTGAGGCAATTGCGCCACATACGTCCCGTCACCTACCCGCCCCTCGATAAACCCTTCGGCGTAGAGCTGATCGTAGGCTCGGACCACGCTGTTGCGTGAAATCGCCAAGGCCGCTGCCAGATCCCGACTGGCTGGCAAACGCGTGCCACTGGCCAGCCGCCCGTCGAGCACGCGCACGCGCAAGGCCTGATAGAGCTGCCGACTCAGCCCCTGGCGACGGTCGAGTTCGATCCCCGCGGGGTTGAATGATAAGGACAGTGGTTCGCTGGACATAGCATTGGACCTATGAAATTGATCGGTAATGGCTCTTACAACAGACCAATAGCCTGCCTACGATGCAGGCATTCGCCAAGGAAAATTTACATGTATACGCCAAGCGCTTTTGCCATCGACGATTTGAATGAACTGCACCAGCAGATACTCGGCACTCGCCTTGCCATGGTGGTCACTCATGGGGAACAAGGCCTGCAAGCCAGTCATCTGCCCCTGCTGTTCAGCCCCGACCAAGGCCCGAATGGCACCCTCTACGGCCACTTCGCCCGGGCCAATCCACAGTGGAAGGAATTGCAAAACGGCGCTGAGGCATTGGTGATATTTGCCGGCGCCGATGCGTATGTAAGCCCGGGGTTTTACCCGAGCAAAGCCGAGCACGGCAAAGTCGTACCCACCTGGAACTACGTCGCCGTGCACGCCTACGGCACGGCAGAGGTGTTCACCGAGGCCGATCGCCTGCGCAATCTGGTCAGCGCGTTAACCGATCGTCATGAAGCCGGTCGCGCCCAACCGTGGAAAGTCGCCGATGCCCCCGCCGACTATATCGACGGCATGCTCAAAGCCATCGTCGGTTTTGCCTTGCCTGTCCAACGCCTGGAAGGCAAACGCAAGCTCAGCCAGAACCGCAGCACCGCAGACATCGCCGGTGTGCGCGAGGGGCTCGCCGCCAGCCCCGACGTGCACGACCAAGCCCTCGCCCACTTGATGCGTTAAGGAACGAACATGAGTCAGATCGACATCCGCCAGGTCACCGCCGACGATCACGCCGCATGGCTGCCGCTATGGCAAGCCTACCTGCGCTTCTACAACACTGAACTGCCCGAGGCGGTCACGCAAAGCACCTGGCAGCGCATGCTCGATCCGAACGAACCGACTCATTCGGCATTGGCGTGGGTCGATGGCAACGCGGTGGGCATGGTGAACTTCATCTACCATCGTTCGAACTGGAGCATTGAAAACTCCTGCTACCTGCAAGATTTACTGGTAACGCCCGAAACCCGCGGCACCGGCGTCGGCCGGCAACTGATCGAATTCGTTTACGCCACCGCCAAAGCCGACGGTTGCTGCAAGGTCCACTGGCTGACCCATGAAACCAATGCCACCGCGATCCAGCTCTACGAGCGCATTGCCGAACGTCCCGGTTTCATCCAGTTTCGCAAAGCCATTTAAGGCTCAAGGAGAACAGCATGTCGATTTCACTCGCGGACTGGAAAGGCGTCCCGGCGCCGACGGTTCAAACCATCGAAGGACGTTTCATCCGCCTGGAAAAACTCGACCCGGCGCGCCATGCCGACGGGTTGTGGAGCGCCCTGAAAGGCCCGGGTTCCGATCCAAAACTCTGGGACTATCTGCCTTACGGTCCCTTCCCGGAGCGTAGCGCATTCAACGATTGGCTGAACAATCATGCCGCCGCCAGTGATCCGTATTTCTTCAGCGTGATCGACCGTGCCAGCGGTGACGTGCAAGGCATCCTCAGTTTGATGTCGATCGTCCCGGCACAAGGCCGCATCGAAATCGGCCACGTGACGTTTGGTGCACCGATGCAGCGCTCGCCTAAAAGCACGGAGGCGATTTATCTGCTGGCGAAGGAGTCGTTTGCCCTGGGTTATCGGCGTCTCGAGTGGAAGTGCAACAACGGCAACGCCCGCTCCAAGTACGCGGCCGAACGGCTGGGGTTCAGTTTTGAAGGGGTGTTCCGCCAGCACATGGTGGTGAAAGGACAGAACCGCGACACGGCTTGGTATTCGATTCTGGATTCGGAATGGCCGGCGATTGGCGCGGGGTTTGAGCGCTGGTTGAGCGATGAGAACCAGACGGATTCGGGGCAGGTGAAAACCTTGGTCGAGTGTCGCGGGTAAATCATTGGCGCCTGGGCCTACGCCTTCACGGGCAAGCGTCGCTCCGACAGGGATGTTGCCGAACACAACTGTGTGAACGCCCCCAAACCTTAGGAGCGAGCGATGCGGCGATCCGACTTGCCCGCGAAGCTTTTGATGCACCTCCAAATAGAGTGTGCTCAGCTAATATCTCGACGGATCCGCACCACGCCCATCTTCAATCCAAACGGTCTGAACACCGCATTCAGTGACTTCAGCGTTTGATTCCCTTCGCCATGCTCGATATGCACCAGTGTGCGCACTGAGATTTTGCACATCTTTGCAAACTGGGTCTGGTGCAAACCAGTGACTTCCACTCGCAAGCGGCGGACTGCATCACCGATTTCGAGAGTGCCTTGCACCAGCGCTTCTTGGATGTTTTCGATGAGCACAGTGCGCTCGGCAACGGTCATGCTCATTTCAGGTCCCACTCTTTAAAACGCTGTTCCAGATTTTTCAATGCAATGTGCGGGTGATTCATGGTCACGTCAGGCAAGCCGCTGGCCGCTAGAATGTCGGGAAGCGCCATCAGTCGCTTCGCATCCTCGCGCAGTCGCTCAAAAGAATCCTGCGAATCACTCAATGCTGCCAGCGGATCATTCGGATCAGCAATGTCGGCCAAGGCACGGCAAACCCCACGCCAATCAACGTCACCCGCACTTTCCAGGTCTTTTGGCCACTTGGTAGTGCGTGTCACGCCTTCATCGTCCATTACCATCGGCGCCAGGTCATAGATCGGTGCCAGACGAAACGAGGAAGCTTCGCGAATGATTGCGGTGTTGCGTCCATGGTTATCCGAGTTACCAAGAATCTTGTTGAGCAAATCCCGACGCAAGTAGTCGGCAACCAGCTCCGGAATCTGCATCGCTTGGCCTGCGTCCCGCCAGAGTCCGGCAAGTAACCGGATAACTTCCATATGGTTCATCCGGCTACCCGGCGTGGTTACGTCCGCCAATGAGTAGATTGACTCAACGGCAAAGCGCTCGACGCCATGAGGGGTCACCTGACGGTCAAAACGCTGCATCCACAAGCTGGGTTTGGTCGCTTCTTCCAAAGCCAAACCTAGTGCCGCCACCGTCTCGATCCCCAGAGTTTGTAGCGCCTTGTAATAGTGGTATTCGCTTCTGAGAATGTCTTGATCAGTCGTATTCCCCTTATTGCGAGCGAATTTTACAAACCAATGCTGGGTGACGTCTGTGTCGTCCAATACGGCATCAGGGTATAAAAGTCCGTCCTTAGCCTGAGCCAACAAGAGTTTTGGCGCCTCGCCACCTGCGCCCGTTGCGCCGCCAATGGCAGCGCCCTGCTCATAGGCGTACTCGAGAAATCTATTGTCGCGAATAATGACGTCATGCCGCTTAAACCCCATCGGCTGACGTTGGTCCACTGCCTCCGCAGACTCCTTTATCCGCATGCTGCCAATAGGTGCCGGAGTGCTTCTGGACAGTAAGTAGAGGTCGGCACTCATGTCATCGGGCTTGTCACGACCTATGTGTGCCAGAAGAAATTTCCTGGCAGCACCGGCAGGTGCAATGTCATGCAGAAATGCTGGTGCTTTCGATCGCTTACCTTCCCAGTCCAAAGGAAACCTGGCACTCACTGCCTTGGCAAAGGGTGCACCAATACCCTCAATGTTTTCGACGAGATAGGGGGTTTCGTAGCCGAAGTTGCACCGGCTTTCGAAACCTTCTTCAGGGCTGTCGAAGCTTAAGACCATGGCGTCGTGCCATTTCCCTGTAGTGAAGATCTGTAGCGTCAGGTTGTACATGCCATCATCACCTGCATTTAAATGCATTTCTTTGAGATTTTTTAAGTCATGAACGCAATATAGTGCATTTTTCTCTTCCCAAACATCCTAAAAAACGCATTAAAATGCACATACAAAGTTACTAGACCCTTAAAACTGCAATATAGTGCAGATTAAAATAGAGCACGTACATCAGTCAGCTGCTTGACGCGACAGGCGTTTATGGTTGGTGGCAAGGCAATTTAGGGTGGATGGCCGTTCGCCAGATCGCGACAGCCTAATGCTGGAGACAGGTTTGGATCTGGGTATCTCGGCGCATCATTCGGTGTGTTGGTTTTAGTGAAGAGATCGGGAGTAATAGCCAGAATCATGGGGTGATTGGGCAGTGGCAGATGAGTTTTTGAGCCGTATGAAACAGGTCGCTCCTGAAAAGTTGTAGGCAGGTTTACCCACCCATGGAGTCCGATGCACACGCAGGCTTCTGTGTTGGATTTTAGCTACAACCAAAATTCCAAGCCCCTGCAAAAATCCCGGAAATGCCCGGCATTCAAGCACAGGGCCGACCTCATAACGTTCGATCTCCCGAAAACGAGGTCGTACTCAATGCCCATACCGTTCATTTATCGCCCAAAGCAATTTGCCTTGGCGATCGCCCTCACCCTTGGCAGCATCGAAGTGTCCATGGCTCAGCAAGCGGAGCCTGATGCCGCTGTCGTAACACCCGCCAAGAAGAAACCTACCGCTCCCAAGCGTAAAAAAAATGATCCGTCTGAGGCTGAGCTCGCCCTGTCCCCGACCGAACCCGTAGTCGAAGACGCGCTCTTCACCGCCCTGCTCAGCGCCGATGACGCCACTTTCGAGATCGCTCTGGAACAACTGATTGGTGGCAACAACGCCAACCTCGCCAAGGCAACCTTGAACAGCGACGCTCCTATCAGCGCCACCCTGCTCTCGGCCATGCGCCAACTGGACAACGCCGCAGGCAATGGCAGTCAGAAAAATACTCCACGTATGGCCGCCGGTAACGAACACAACGGCAGAGTCTGGCTGCAAGCCCTGGGTCACAGCGGAACGCTGGATCGCGACTACGACGCCCTGAAACATTCCACCCACGGTCTGGTGCTGGGCGCAGATTGGGGCATCGATGAGGAATGGCGTCTGGGTGTGATGGGGGGTAAGTCTGAGACTCGTCTGGATAGCCATGGACTCGACGGCGATCTCGACAGCTGGCACTTGGGCGCCTACGCCCTGCGTCAGAATGGCCCCCTGTCGCTGCGCCTCGGTGCGACCTTCAGCAGCCACGACGGCAGCACCAAGCGCCGGGTTGCCTTCAACGGTTTCAGCGACCGCCCCGAAGGGCGTTACGATGCCAACACCCAACAGCTCTTTGCGGAACTAGGTCTCAACCTGGGCCGGGCCAACCTCAGCATCGAACCGTTCGCCAGCCTTGGCTACCAACGTTATCAGCGCGACGGTTACACGGAAAAAGGTGGTGCAGCTTCGCTGAAAGTACACGGGCAGACCCAGAACAACCTAAACAGCACATTTGGCTTACGCTTGGCGAAGCTCAATACTCTGGATAACGGCATGCAGCTGACACCGCGATTCAGCGCCGGCTGGAAACACACGTACGGCGAGGTCCACAGCGATACCCGACAACGATTGGTAACAGAAGAGCAAAACTTTACCGTTTCCGGTGCGCCACTGGATCGGGACAGTCTGCAGCTGGATACAGGTCTGGAACTCGGTTTATCAGCCAAACATACCTTGGGCGTAGGCCTGTACGGTGAGATCGGCAACGACAGCCGAACCCATGGCGTGACGGGTCAGTGGCGAATGAGCTTCTAACCCACAAATCCAGGACAAAAAAAAGGGGAGCACATGCCCCCCCGAGGTTTAAAGCGGTGTTATCTCGGCTGTTAACTCAGCCTTCGATCTCGATCAGGATTTCGCCCGGGTTTACCCGGTCGCCCTTGGCCACGTGAATGGCGGTGACTTTGCCGGCGATGGCCGATTGAACTTCGGTTTCCATTTTCATCGCTTCGGTGATCAGCACGGCCTGGCCGGCCTTGACGGTGTCGCCTTCCTTGACCAGTACGTCGACGATGTTGCCCGGCATGGTGGTGCTGACGTGGCCCGGTGCAGTGGCTTGCTTGCGCTTGCTGCCGCCGCCGCTGACGAATTCGTTGAGCGGTTCGAACACCACTTCTTCCGGCATGCCGTCGATGGACAGGTAGAAGTGACGCTTGCCTTCGGCCTTGACGCCGACACCGGTGATGTCGACGCGGTAGGTTTCACCGTGGACGTCGATAACGAACTCGGTCGGTACGCCTTCGCCACCGGCCGAGCTCACGCCGCCCACTTCCGGAATCGGCAACAGCACTTCAGGTGTCAGGGTGCCGGCAGCGCGTTCCTCGAGGAACTTGCGGCCGATGTCCGGGAACATGGCGTAGGTCAGCACGTCTTCTTCGGACTTGGCCAGGTTGCCGATATCGGCACGCAGCTTGGTCATTTCCGGCTTGAGCAAATCGGCTGGACGGACGTCGATCACTTCTTCGCTGCCGATGGCCTGACGACGCAATTGTTCGTTCACGGCGCCCGGTGCCTTGCCGTAGCCACCTTGCAGATAGAGCTTCACTTCGTTGGTGATGGTCTTGTAGCGCTCACCGGCCAGCACGTTGAAGAACGCCTGGGTACCAACGATCTGCGAGGTCGGTGTCACCAGCGGCGGGAAACCAAGGTCTTCACGCACGCGCGGGATTTCGGCCAGCACTTCGCTCATGCGGTTCAGCGCGCCCTGCTCTTTCAACTGGTTGGCCAGGTTGGAAATCATCCCGCCCGGTACCTGGTTGACTTGCACACGGGTGTCGACGGCGGTGAATTCGCTTTCGAACTGGTGGTACTTTTTGCGCACGGCGTAGAAGTACAGGCCGATCTCTTGCAGCAGTTCCAGGTTCAGGCCGGTGTCGAATTCGCTGCCTTTAAGGGCGGCAACCATCGACTCGGTGCCCGGATGGCTGGTGCCCCAGGCGAAGCTGGAGATCGCGGTGTCGATGTGGTCGGCACCGTTTTCGATGGCCTTGAGTTGGCACATGGCAGCCAGGCCAGCGGTGTCGTGCGAGTGAATGAACACGGGCAGCGACTGTTCGGATTTCAACGCCTTGACCAGTTCGCCGGTGGCGTACGGGGTCAACAGACCGGCCATGTCCTTGATCGCTACAGAATCGCAACCCATGGCTTCCATTTGCTTGGCTTGCGCCACGAAGGCATCGATGGTGTGTACCGGGCTGGTGGTGTAAGCGATGGTGCCTTGAGCGTGTTTGCCCGCTGCTTTTACTGCTTCGATGGCCACTCGCAGGTTACGCACGTCGTTCATTGCATCAAAGATACGGAACACGTCGATGCCGTTGACCGCGGCCTTGGCGACGAAGGCTTTGACCACGTCGTCGCTGTAGTGGCGGTAGCCCAGCAGGTTCTGGCCACGCAGGAGCATTTGCAGGCGTGTGTTAGGCAGTGCCGCGCGCAGTTGGCGCAGACGCTCCCACGGGTCTTCTTTGAGGAAACGAACGCAGGCGTCAAATGTTGCACCGCCCCAGACTTCCAGCGACCAGTAGCCGACTTTGTCGAGCTTGTCGCAGATCGGCAGCATGTCTTCGGTGCGCATGCGCGTGGCGAGCAGCGATTGGTGAGCGTCGCGCAGGATTGTGTCGGTAACGTAGATTTGTTTGCTCATTGTTCTATTCCTCACAGGCCTGCGTAGGCGGCGATGGCGGCGGCGATGGCCAGGGCCAGCTCTTCGGGTTTGCGCTTGATCGAGTAGTTGGTCAGTTCAGGGTGGCTTTCTACAAAGCTGGTGTTGAACTGGCCGCTACGGAATTCCGGGTTGCGCAGGATTTCCTGATAGTAGGCTGCGGTGGTCTTGACCCCTTGCAGACGCATGTCGTCGAGGGCACGCAAGCCACGGTCCATCGCCTCTTCCCAGGTCAACGCCCACACCACCAGTTTCAGGCACATCGAGTCGTAGAACGGCGGAATGGTGTAACCGGTATAGATCGCCGTGTCGGTACGCACACCGGGGCCGCCGGGCGCGTAGTAACGGGTGATCTTGCCGAAGCTCGGCAGGAAATTGTTTTTCGGGTCTTCAGCGTTGATCCGGAACTGCAGCGCGAAACCACGGTGCTGGATGTCTTCCTGTTTCACCGAGAGCGGCAGGCCCGAGGCAATGCGGATCTGCTCACGGACAATGTCGATGCCGGTGATTTCTTCGGTGATGGTGTGTTCCACCTGCACCCGGGTGTTCATCTCCATGAAGTAGACCTCGCCCTCGGCGAGCAGGAACTCCACGGTGCCGGCATTCTCATAACCCACGGCCCTGGCTGCACGCACCGACAGGTCGCCAATGTAGGCGCGCTGTTCCGGGGTCAGTTGCGGGCTCGGGGCGATTTCGATGAGCTTCTGGTTACGGCGCTGGATCGAGCAGTCACGCTCGAACAGGTGCACCACGTTGCCAAAGCTGTCGCCAAGGATCTGCGCTTCGATGTGCTTCGGATTAACGATGCATTTTTCCAGGAACACTTCCGCCGAACCGAAGGCCTTGGTGGCTTCGGAAATCACCCGGGGGAAAGCCTGTTCGAGTTCTTCGCGGCTGTTGCAGCGACGGATACCGCGGCCGCCACCACCGGAGGTGGCCTTGAGCATGACCGGGTAACCGATGCGGTCGCCTTCGGTCAGGGCTTCGGCGATGTCCGCGACGTTGCCTTCGGTGCCAGGGGTGACGGGCACGCCCGCCTTGATCATGCTGCGGCGCGCTTCGGTCTTGTCGCCCATGCGGCGAATCACTTCAGCCGATGGTCCAATGAACTTGATGCCGCGCTCTGCGCAAATATCGGCCAGTTCAGCGTTTTCCGAGAGAAAACCGTAGCCGGGATGCAATGCGTCGCAACCGGTTTCCACCGCCAGATTCACCAGCTTGCGCGGGTTCAGGTAACCGGCCAGCGGCTCGGCACCAATACTGTGGGCCTCGTCCGCACGCTTCACATGCAAGGCATGACGGTCGGCGTCGGAATAGATCGCGACCGAGCGAATGCCCATCTCGGCGCAGGCACGCACGATTCGTACGGCAATCTCACCACGGTTGGCGATCAGGATCTTTTTTATCACTTGGAGGTTCCCTTGAGCCGGTGGTACCCACGACCTGCTAGACCAGGTCGACGCGTGACCAAATGTTTCAATTCAGTCGCGACACCACACTAGCGCCCACAAGGGATTAACAAAAATGAATAATTATTGGGATAGGCATAAGTAAAGACTTATAGTTGATGCATCAGCCTGCGGACAGAGTTACTAAAAATGCGTAAGTCCTTGATGCGTATGACATTACGTCAATTACAAATCTTCAACGAGGTCTGTGATTTGCGGTCCTACAGCCGTGCGGCTGACGAAATGTCGCTCACACAACCTGCCGTGAGCCTACAGATTCGTCAACTTGAGGAGCTGATCGGTCAGCCATTATTCGATTATGTGGGCAAAAAGCTCTATATGACCGAGGCCGCCGAAGCCCTTCAACGGGCGAGTCGCGACATTTTCGGCCGCCTGGAAAACCTCGACATGCAGCTCTCGGACATGCAGGGATCACTGCAGGGCCAGCTGAAACTGGCAGTGGAATCCAGCGCCAAGTATTTTGTGCCGCATCTGTTTGCTGCGTTCAAGCGCCAGCATCCGGAAGTGAATCTGCACCTGACGGTGGTGAATCGCGGCCAGGTCATTCGGCGCCTATCGGACAACCGCGATGACTTGGTCATCATGTCGATGGTGCCACAGGACATGGGACTGGAGTTTCTGCCCTTTCTCAACAACCCGATCGTTGCCGTGGCTCCGCCCGACCACCCACTGAGCCACATGGGCCCTCTGCGCTTGCAAGACCTCGAGCCTTACACACTACTGCTACGCGAGTCCGGTTCCGGTACGCGACTGGCGTGCGAGGAGTATTTCAAAGAGAAACGCGTGCACTTCACGCAGACCCAGGAGGTCGCTTCGGCTGAAGCCCAGCGTGAATGCGTATTGGCGGGTCTGGGCCTGGCGCTGTTGACGCGCCACGCCCTGAACCTTGAGTTGGCGACCGGCGCACTGATCGAGCTGCCGGTCGAAGAATTGCCGCTGTATCGCAGCTGGTGCCTGGTGCAAGCCAAGGCTAAACGGCTGTCACCGGTAGCTCACGCATTCCTTGCGTTTATCCGCAGCGAGCGAGTACAGATCAGCGCGCTGGTTGAGCGTTTCGACGGGAAGTTACCGGTGCTGCCTGCCAGTAATTAAGTTCCAGTCCGTCAGGAAAATCGCCAATCTCAGCCAGAAGCTGGCGGCGTTCGCAGCGATCTTCGATAGCGCGGCGAAATACCATGCGGCGCCGATCTTCCTGCTGGCGACGGGTTTTGACAGCACTGTTGCGTTCTTCGTAGGGCTGGGCCATTTCTAGTCTCCCAAGGCGAGTACGGGAGTTTCAAGATAGGCGCGGGGGATGACGGTTTGGCGGCTCGGACGTTACAGACTGATGAAAGTTGCCGGTGGCAGTGGTGTGTTCAAGGATGCCATCGCGAGCAGGCTCGCACACATTTGAACTGTGGCGTGCACAAATCCCACGTGTGCGAGCCTGCTCGCGATAAGACCGGAACGACCTTCCAGCCATTTCAGATCAGCATCAATCGTCGAGCGCTTTCACTGACTTGGGCGACAACCGCAAGCTGCGCAGGCTGCGCTTGACGCTCTTGAGGTGATTGACCAGGCTCGGCCCGCGCGCCATGGCCACGCCCATTGCCAAGACGTCGATCACCACCAGGTGAGCGATACGCGAGGTCAACGGCGTATAGATTTCGGTGTCTTCGTGCACATCGATCGCCAGATTGACGGTCGACAGCTCTGCCAGCGGCGTCTGGCTCGGGCACAACGTGATCAGCGACGCACCACTCTCACGCACCAGGTTGGCCGTGATCAACAGGTCTTTGGAGCGCCCGGACTGGGAAATACAGATGGCGACGTCGGTCGGCTTCAGGGTTACCGCCGACATCGCCTGCATGTGCGGGTCGGAATACGCTGCCGCGGTCAGCAGCAAACGGAAGAACTTGTGCTGGGCATCCGCCGCCACCGCGCCCGACGCACCAAAGCCATAGAATTCGACGCGCTGCGCCTGGGACATGAGTGACACAGCACGCTGCAACTCCACCGGATCGAGCTTCTCGCGAACCTCCATCAGGGTGTGCAAGGTGGTATCGAAAATTTTCAGGCTGTAGTCAGCAACCGAATCGTCTTCATGGATCGCAAACTGCCCGAAGCTCGCGCCAGCCGCCAGGCTTTGCGCCAGCTTCAGCTTTAGATCCTGAAACCCGGAACACCCGATGGCTCGGCAAAAACGCACGATGGTCGGTTCGCTGATACCCACGCTGTGGGCCAGGTCGGCCATGGAACTGTGCATCACGGCTGCTGGGTCAAGCAGTACATGGTCGGCAACCTTGAGCTCCGACTTGCGTAACAGGTGGCGCGACTGGGCGATGTGTTGCAGCAGATTCAAGGGGCTGGACTCTTTGTTATTGGCAGGCGCCGGGGATGTAGCACGCTTGTAGTTATACTACATGAATTGGCTTTTTGCCCGCTCAATACGTAACTGAATTGTCTTGTTGTCCCCTATTTTGGCGGGGTGAGTCCTATGTAGCAGCGGATGCAGCCAGTGTCCGTGGATATTTTTTAGCAAAAAAAAAGCCCGCAGTGTGAGCGGGCGAAAGACCAAAGAAGCTTTATGCGCAGGATTTTTGGGGGGAAAGTCCTAGCTTCCTCTGTAGGTCGAATAGCTATACGGCGAAATCAGTAATGGCACGTGGTAGTGATCCTGTTCGGCAGAGATACCAAAACGCAGCACTACCACATCCAGGAACGCAGGTTCCGGCAGCTGAACGCCACGGGCGCGGTAGTAATCGCCCGCATGAAACTGAACCTGATAGACCCCGGAGCGGTAGTCATCACCTTGCAGCAGCGGTGCATCGACACGGCCATCGCTGTTCGTGATCGCACTGGCGACCAATTCCAGCTGCGAACCTTCAACGCGGTACAACTCGACCTTGATCGAGCTGCCCGGACAACCGTGTGCAGCGTCCAAAACGTGAGTAGTCAAACGTCCCATTGATTCTGCGCGCCTGCCTGCATCAAGCAGTCAGACCTCGCGCCTCCCGAAGTCAGTTGAAAGGAGGCCGCACCGTTTCGGAGCACGAAACGCTACGGCGAGCGATTGATTAAGACACTTTTTAAAAAAATTGTACACAATAAAAACGACATTTTTACCGCAAACACCGGCATCCGCCATTTGTGCACGAATCTGTAGCCAAACCAGGCGACCAGCGGCTCAACGATCCATTAGCTGACCACTCAGGCAGATTTCTTGCACGGGCCACTCCTGGAGCAGCTAATGATGACAGCTCATCAAAAATGCAAAAATTCAGGCTTACAAAGTGAATATAAAGTTGTATACAATCACCCCATCGCTGTGACGCCAGCCTGTCATCTCACCGCCAGGCCGCCACACAACCTGTCAACGAATAAGAAGGAAGACTGCAGTGAGCGCTGACTACCCACGCGACCTGATCGGTTACGGCAGTAACCCTCCTCACCCACACTGGCCGGGCAATGCCCGCATTGCCTTGTCCTTCGTACTCAATTACGAAGAAGGCGGCGAGCGCAACATCCTGCACGGCGACAAAGAGTCTGAAGCCTTCCTGTCGGAAATGGTCTCGGCACAGCCGCTGCAAGGCGCGCGCAATATGAGCATGGAATCCCTTTACGAGTATGGCAGCCGTGCCGGCGTCTGGCGGATTCTGAAACTGTTCAAGGAATTCGACATTCCGCTGACCATCTTCGCCGTGGCCATGGCCGCCCAGCGCCACCCGGATGTAATCCGCGCGATGGTCAATGCCGGCCACGAGATTTGCAGCCACGGCTACCGCTGGATCGATTACCAGTACATGGACGAAGCGCAGGAACGCGAGCACATGCTCGAAGCGATCCGCGTGCTCACTGAAATCACCGGCGAACGTCCGCTGGGCTGGTACACCGGCCGCACCGGCCCGAACACCCGTCGACTGGTGATGGAAGAAGGCGGTTTCCTCTACGACTGCGACACCTACGACGACGACCTGCCCTACTGGGAACCGAACAACCCGACCGGCAAGCCGCACCTGGTGATCCCGTACACACTGGACACCAACGACATGCGCTTCACCCAGGTCCAGGGCTTCAACAAGGGCGACGACTTCTTTGAATACCTTAAAGATGCATTCGACGTGCTGTATGCCGAAGGTGCTGAAGCACCGAAGATGTTGTCCATTGGCTTGCACTGCCGTTTGATCGGCCGTCCAGCGCGTCTGGCCTCGCTCAAACGCTTTATCGAATACGCTAAAGGTCATGAACAGGTGTGGTTCAGCCGTCGCGTCGACATCGCTCGCCACTGGCACGAAACCCACCCGTACCAAGGGGCTGCCAAATGAGCACCTTCCAAACATTGAAGCCATCGACCCTGAGCCGCGATGCATTTGTCGCCGCCTTCGCCGATGTCTATGAACATTCGCCATGGGTGGCCGAAAAAGCCTTCGACCTGGGCCAGGACGCGTCGATCGACCAGATCGAAACCCTGCACCTACGCATGAGCGACATCCTGTTGAGCGCCGATCACACCAGCCAGCTGGCCCTGATCAACGCTCACCCGGACCTGGCCGGCAAAGCCGCCGTCCAGGGCCAGCTTACCGCAGCCAGTACTCAAGAACAGTCTGGCGCGGGTATTCACCAATGCACGGCCGAAGAGTTTTCTCGCTTCACCGAGCTGAACGATGCCTACAAAGCCAAGTTCAAGTTTCCCTTCATCATGGCGGTAAAAGGCAGCAACCGGCATCAGATCCTCGCGGCGTTCGAAACGCGCATCCACAACTCGGTCGACACCGAATTCAAATGTGCGCTGGCGCAGATCAACCAAATTGCCCTGTTCCGTTTACTGACCCTATAGCAAGCATGGCCCGAGTGTTCTTGAACGCGGAAAGCACCCAGGGCCTCGCGAGTATCCCAAGCCAACTTATTAAAGGCAGACAAGAAGAATGAAAGCTTACGCCGTACCTTTCGAGAAGTTCGTCAACCTGGCCGACGCCCGCCTGGGCACCAAAATCATCTCGGTCACCGATGACTGGTTCGCAGACGCCAATCGTCTGTTCCAACCGACCCCGGCCGTGTGGAAGGAGGGCGTGTTCGATGACAACGGCAAGTGGATGGACGGCTGGGAGTCGCGCCGCAAGCGCTTCGAAGGCTACGACAGTGCCGTGATCCGCCTGGGTGTACCGGGCTCGATCAAAGGCGTGGACATCGACACTTCATTCTTCACCGGCAACTTCCCGCCGTCGGCCTCCCTGGAAGCCTGCTTCCTGGCCTCGGGCGAGCCGGACGAAAACACCCAGTGGACTGAAGTGCTTTCAGCGGTCGAGCTGCAAGGCAACAGCCACCATTTCCACGAAATCAACAACGACCAGGCCTTCAGCCACCTGCGCTTCAACATCTACCCGGATGGTGGCGTAGCCCGTCTGCGCGTTTACGGCGTTCCGTTCCGCGACTGGTCGGCTGTTGGCGACAACGAGCAAGTCGACCTGGCCGCAGCCCTGAACGGTGGCCGCGCCCTCGCCTGCTCCGACGAACACTTCGGTCGCATGAGCAACATCCTCAACCCGGGCCGTGGCATCAACATGGGCGACGGCTGGGAAACTGCACGTCGTCGCACCCCAGGCAACGACTGGGTCATCGTCGCGCTGGGCCATGCCGGCGAGATCGAGAAAGTCATCGTCGACACCCTGCACTTCAAGGGCAACTACCCGGACACTTGCTCGATCCAGGGCGCGTTCGTGAAGGGCGGTACCGACAGCCAGATCGAAACCCAATCGCTGTTCTGGCGCGAACTGCTGCCAGCGCAGAAACTGGAGATGCATGCCGAGCACACCTTCGCCGAGCAGATCAAGGCGCTGGGCCCGATCACCCACATCCGCCTGAACGTGTTCCCGGATGGCGGTGTGAGCCGCCTGCGCGTATTGGGCAAGGTCGCTAAATAAGCGGCGCGCCCTTCGCGGGCAAGCCTCGCTCCTACAGGTATCACCGACCGTAGGAGCGAGGCTCGCCCGCGAAGGCGCCAGATCAAACAACACAGAACTCAACGAAAAGAAGACCAGCATGCGCACACTGACGATTGAACCGCTGACCAAAGAAGCCTTCGCCCCTTTCGGTGACGTGATCGAAACCGACGGCAGCGATCACTTCATGATCAACAACGGTTCGACCATGCGCTTTCACAAACTGGCGACGGTTGAAACCGCCACGCCAGAGGACAAGGCAATCATCAGCATCTTCCGCGCCGACGCGCAGGACATGCCGCTGACTGTCTGCATGCTGGAGCGTCATCCGCTGGGCAGCCAGGCTTTCATTCCGCTGCTCGGCAACCCCTTTCTGATCGTGGTCGCGCCACTTGGCGATGAACCTGTATCAGGCTTGGTCCGCGCCTTCGTCACCAACGGCAGGCAGGGCATTAATTACCATCGCGGCGTCTGGCACCACCCGGTGCTGACGATCGAAAAGCGGGATGACTTCCTGGTGGTTGATCGCAGTGGCACAGGCAATAACTGCGATGAGCATTTTTTCAAAGAGGATGAGCGTTTGATCCTTGCCCCCCACCAATAAGAGAAGGTCTGATCACTCGACGACAGAGTGACAGGCGAGAGGTAAAGACTGTGGAAGCACATCTGTTGGAATGGCTGAACCTGAGCGTGCGCTGGGTTCACATGATTACTGGCGTGGCCTGGATCGGCGCGTCGTTCTATTTCGTCTGGCTGGAAAACAACCTCAATCGGGTCAACCCGAAAAATGGTCTGGCGGGCGATTTGTGGGCGATCCACGGCGGCGGTATCTACCACCTGGAAAAATACAAACTGGCCCCACCGACCATGCCGGACAACCTGCACTGGTTCAAATGGGAAGCCTATTTCACCTGGATGTCGGGGGTCGCGCTGCTGTGCGTGGTGTTCTACTCCAACCCGACGCTGTACTTGCTGGCTCCTGGCAGCAGCCTGACCGGCCCAGAAGGCGTTCTGCTGGGCATCGGCTCGCTGTTCGTCGGCTGGTTCGTCTACTCTTTCCTCTGCGACTCGGCCCTTGGAAAACGCCCTGCCCTGCTAGGCGCAATCCTGTTCGTGTTGATCATTGGCGCAGCGTATGGCTTCAGCAAAGTGTTCAGTGGTCGCGGTGCGTACCTGCACGTCGGCGCGATCATCGGCACCATCATGGTCGGCAACGTGTTCCGCATCATCATGCCCGCACAGCGCGCGCTGGTGGCGGCGATTGCCGAGAACCGCACGCCGGACCCGGCCCTGCCGGCCAAAGGTTTGCTGCGTTCGCGTCACAACAACTACTTCACCTTGCCCGTGCTGTTCATCATGATCAGCAACCACTTCCCGAGCACCTATGGCAGCCAATACAACTGGCTGATCCTGGCCGGGATCGCGGTACTGGCGGTGTTGGTGCGTCACTACTTCAACACCCGTCACGACAGCCACAAGTTTGCCTGGACCCTGCCCGTGGCAGCCGTCGGCATGATCAGCCTGGCTTACGTGACTGGCCCGGCGCCGATGAACAGCGCGCCTGAAGTGGTCAAGGCGCCAGGCACCATCGAGTACCAGCCACTGCCGGAAACGGCCCTCGGTGGTGGTGCCAAGCCTGAAGTGGCGAAACCTGCTGCACCGGCCGCCGCACCGGACCAGGCTTCGAATCAGGGCCCGGCGTTCAACAAGGTGCACAGCGTGATTCAGGAACGCTGCGCGGTGTGCCATTCGGCCAAACCGACCAGCCCGCTGTTCAGTGCTGCACCGGCCGGCGTGATGTTTGACACCCCCGAGCAGATCCGCCAGAACGCCCCGCGCATTCAGGCTCAGGCTGTTACCAGCCAGATCATGCCTCTGGGCAACATCACCCAGATGACCCAGCAGGAACGTGACCTGATCGGCGCGTGGATTGTTCAGGGAGCCCAGACCAATTAATCGTTGAAGAGCTTCGCGGGCAAGCCTCGCTCCTACGGATAGGTGTCCCTGTAGGAGCGAGCGGTGCGGCGATCCGACTTGCCCGCGAATGGCCGTGCCGCGGTCAACCTGATGCACAAAATCACAAGAATAAAAAAGATCCGAGGTGTTGCATGTCCGAGCTATCCGCAGCGCGCATCCCCGACGCACCCGCCATTCAGCGTTTGCCCCTTTTGCAATTGATCCTGGTCGGTCTGCAACATGTTTTGCTGATGTACGGCGGTGCCATCGCGGTGCCGCTGATCATCGGACAGGCCGCGGGCCTGAGTCGTGAAGAAATCGCCTTCCTGATCAACGCCGACCTGCTGGTGGCCGGGATCGCTACCGTCGTGCAGTCGCTGGGCATCGGCCCGATGGGTATCCGCATGCCGGTGATGATGGGCGCCAGTTTCGCCGCCGTTGGCAGCATGGTGGCCATGGCCGGCATGCCAGGCATCGGTCTGCAAGGGATCTTCGGCGCCACCATCGCCGCTGGTTTTTTCGGCATGCTCATTGCGCCGTTCATGTCCAAAGTCGTCCGCTTCTTCCCACCGCTGGTCACCGGCACCGTCATCACTTCGATCGGTTTGTCGCTGTTCCCGGTGGCCGTTAACTGGGCGGGTGGCGGTGCGGGTGTTGCTCAATTCGGCTCGCCCATTTACCTGGCCATCGCCGCGCTGGTGCTGGCCACCATTCTGTTGGTCCATCGCTTCATGCGCGGTTTCTGGGTCAACATTTCAGTGTTGATCGGCATGTGCCTCGGCTATGTGATCTGTGGCTTGATCGGCATGGTCGACCTCAGCGGCATGGCTCAGGCGCCCTGGGTGCAAGTCGTCACCCCGCTGCATTTCGGCCTGCCGAAGTTTGAACTCGCACCGATTCTGTCGATGTGCCTGGTGGTGGTGATCATCTTTGTCGAGTCCACCGGGATGTTCCTCGCGCTGGGCAAAATCACCGGTCAGGAAGTCTGCCCACGGATGCTGCGTCGCGGTTTGCTGTGTGATGCCGGCGCTTCGTTCTTCGCCGGTTTTTTCAACACGTTCACTCACTCCTCTTTCGCGCAGAACATCGGCCTGGTGCAGATGACCGGCGTGCGTTGCCGCTCGGTGACCATCGTCGCCGGCGGCTTGTTGGTGGTGCTGAGCCTGCTGCCGAAAGCGGCATTCCTGGTCGCCTCGATACCGCCCGCCGTACTGGGCGGCGCGGCGATTGCGATGTTCGGCATGGTGGCCGCCACCGGCATCAAGATTCTTCAGGAAGCCGACATCGGTGACCGGCGCAACCAGTTGCTGGTGGCGGTCAGCATCGGCATGGGGCTGATTCCCGTGGTTCGCCCGGAGTTTTTCGCACACTTGCCACTGTGGATGAGTCCGATCACCCACAGCGGAATTGCGATGGCGACGTTGAGTGCGTTGTCGCTGAACCTGTTGTTCAACATCCTCGGCGGCGCCGAACGCGCGGCCATGAACGACTGCCACGCCCACCCGCATTGACTCAGACAAACACACACCTGTGGGAGCGAGCCTGCTCGCGATGACGGCATGACATTCAACCTATGTGTTGACTGACCCGACGCAATCGCGAGCAGGCTCACTCCCGCAGTGGGACTACCTGCGCCTCAACAATAAAAACAAGAGGGAGCAACCGATGGCTTTTACCGACTCAAGCCTGTCGTTTTGCAACGATCGGCCATCCGCCGCCAACCGTGCCGCAAACCTGTCGTCGGTGTGCTGTTGCGGGGCACTTGAGACCTGGCCAAGTAGTCAGTATTCTCCGCGGCCGCCTGAATCCGCTTTAAAAAAAAGTCCGGATTTATTTTCTGACCAGTTAGCCAACTTATCCCGGCTCTGGACAGTATCAAGGCATTCCAACCCCCCCTCTCAATCGACTGTTCTTGAGCAGCCGAGCGGGAGTTTTTTTGCTTTTTGAAAGCCTTGGCCCAGCGTTTGCCAACCGCACCGACGCTGACCGAATGGATGATTTATTACCGCTACAGATAACGGCGCCACACCAGAGCGCCGACCTTAGAAAAATAACGTGGAACCACCTACTTTTTGGGAGCAACCGAATGAAACGTACGTGCACCAGCCTGATGCTCGCGGGATCTTTACTGGCCGGCGGCCAGGCGATGGCCGGCGACTTGCTGCAATGGCAGAACAACAGCCTGAGCTACCTCTATGGCAAGGACTTCCAGGTCAATCCGACCATTCAGCAGACCGTCACCTTCGAACATGCCGACGCCTGGAAATATGGGGATAACTTCATGTTTGTCGACAAGATCTTCTACAACGGCAAGGCTGACAGCTACGTCGGTTCGAACACCTACTATGGCGAGATCAGCCCGCGTTTGTCGTTCGGCAAGATCTTCGACCAGAAACTCGAGTTTGGCCCGATCAAAGACGTATTGCTGGCCATGACTTACGAGTTCGGTGAAGGTGATACCGAGTCCTACCTGATCGGTCCTGGTTTCGACCTGGCGGTTCCGGGCTTCGACTACTTCCAGCTGAACTTCTACCAGCGTCACACCGAAGGCGCCCGTCCGGGGAGCAACATCTGGCAGATCACGCCGGTCTGGTCCTACACCATTCCGGTGGGTAATTCGAGCATCCTGATCGATGGCTACATGGACTGGGTGGTCGACAATGACAAGAATTCCAAAGGCACTTACCACGCCAACCTGCACTTCAATCCTCAGATCAAATACGACTTGGGCAAAGCGCTGCACATCGGCGAGAAACAGCTGTATGTCGGTGTGGAGTACGACTACTGGAAAGACAAGTACGGCATCGAAGACAGCCAGTCCTTCAAGACCGATCAGAGCGCCACGAGCTTGCTGGTGAAGTACCACTTCTGATCAGTTGATTTAGCGGGCGTCTGGAAGGACGCCATCGCGAGCAAGCTCGCCCCCACAGGGATCTTCAGCACGACAAAGATCAACGGTGGGAGCGAGCTTGCTCGCGATGGCCGCACCGCAAATATCAGGCAGGTATTACGGGCTCCGCCAACCCGAGAAACCGACACAGCTCATCCTTCTTGGCCAGCGCATCCCGCCGCCCAAGATCGATCAATTCGCTGCAATACCCCGACTCGAACAGCAGATAACTCAGTACCCCCGCCCCGCTCGTCTTTGTCGCCCCCGGCCCGCGCAAAAACAGGCGCAGTGCCGCTGGCAATTCCTGCCGATGTCGCGCCGCAATCTCATCAATCGGCTGACTCGGTGAAATCACCAGCACGTCCACCGGCGCCACACCCAGCGCACGGGTCGGCGTGCCGTCGGGAAGTAGATGACTGAACTGATTCAGACGTTGCAGGAGCTCGATGTCACTTTCCAGGCTGTCGATGAATGTACTGTTGAGCATGTGCCCGCCGATCTGCGCCAGGGTTGGCTGTTGACCGGTGTAGGCGCGTTGCAGCGGCTGTTGTGGGTCGACCCCGCGAGGGTTGCCGCTGACACCGACCACCAGCACTCGGCTGGCGCCCAGGTGCAGGGCTGGGCTGATGGGTGCCGACTGGCGCACCGCGCCGTCACCGAAATACTCTTCGCCGATCTTTACCGGCGCGAATAACAGTGGAATGGCAGAACTGGCGAGCAGGTGATCGACGGACAATTGGGCCGGGATACCAACACGCCGATGGCGCAACCAGGCATCAATGGTGCCACCCCCCTGATAAAACGTGACGGCCTGACCGGACTCATAGCCGAATGCCGTGACCGCTACCGCCTGCAACTGCTTTTGCGCGATGGCGTCGGCGATGCCGCTCATGTGCAGCTTGTCATTGAGCAACGTGCGCAGCGGCGAGCTGTTGACCAAGGCCACCGGAACCTGCGCGCCGATACCGAGCAGGCTGTGCCCGACAAAGCGGCTGGCCTGATGGATCACTCCCGGCCAGTCACTGCGCAACACCAGATGACTGCGAAAGCCCTGCCAAAAGGCTGTCAGGCGCTCGACAGCGCCACGGAAGTCCATCGCCCCACTGGCAAGGCTGACAGCGTTGATCGCGCCGGCAGACGTGCCGACGATCACTGGAAACGGATTACTGGCACCGACCGGCAACAGCTCGGCAATCGCCGCCAGCACACCCACCTGATAGGCCGCCCGGGCCCCGCCGCCGGAAAGAATCAACCCTGTTACCGGTTCAGCAGGACTCATCGCAACACTCCATGGTGCTCAAGGGGATCAACTACTCAACCGCGTTTTTTGTACAGCTTCGGCTCGCCCGGCGGACGGCTCTTGAAGCGACGATGGGCCCAGAGGTATTGCTCCGGACACTCACGCAAGACGCCCTCGACCCACTGATTGATCCGCAGGCAATCGGCTTCTTCGGTCTCGCCGGGGAAATGATCGAGCGGTGCATGGATCACCAGACGATAACCACTGCCATCAGCCAGTCGCTCCTGGGTAAACGGCACCACCAGCGCCTTGCCCAGTCGCGCAAACTTGCTGGTGGCGGTAACTGTTGCGGCCTGAATCCCGAACAACGGCACGAAAATACTCTGCTTGGCGCCGTAGTCCTGATCCGGTGCGTACCAGATCGCCCGGCCGGCCCGCAGCAGTTTGAGCATGCCGCGCACGTCATCGCGCTCCACGGCCAACGAGTCGAGGTTATGCCGCTCGCGGCCGCTTCGCTGAATGTAGTCGAACAGCGGATTCTTGTGCTCGCGGTACATGCCGTCGATGGTGTGCTGCTGGCCGAGTAACGCCGCACCAATTTCCAGCGTGGTGAAGTGCACCGCCATCAGAATCACGCCCTTGCCGTCGCGCTGGGCTTTTTTCAAATGCTCCAACCCTTCGACATGGGCCAGCTTCGCCAGACGCCGACGTGACCACCACCAGCTCATCGCCATTTCAAAGAATGCAATGCCGGTGGACGCAAAGTTTTCCTTGAGCAGGTGTTTGCGCTCGGCCGCGGATTTTTCCGGGAAACACAGTTCCAGATTGCGCTTGGCAATGCGCCGTCGGTCGCCGGCCACTCGATACATTAATGCACCGAGGCCGCGACCGATAAACAGCAACGCCGGATACGGCAACTGAACAATCAGCCACAACAGCCCCAAGCCACACCACAAAGGCCAGAAACGTGGAGAAAGAAATGCTGTTCGAAAACGCGGGCGATCCATTAAAGCTTCCGTCAAGACAATGGCCGCGCATTCTACATCGTTCGACCCGGCTTGCGGCTCGCGGGCGTTATCGTTATAAGTCTCGACACTTTTAGTGACAAGCCGTTGTATGCCGACCATGAGCCAAACCGAACCGCTAGACCAAGATCCCGTGTTCCAGTTGAAGGGCAGCATGCTCGCCATTACGGTGCTGGAGCTGACCCGCAACGACCTCGAGAGCCTCGATCGGCAGCTGGCCGCCAAAGTCGCCCAGGCGCCTAACTTCTTCAGTAACGCACCGCTGGTGCTGGCACTGGACAAACTCCCGGCCAGTGAAGGCGCCATCGATCTGCCGGGCCTGATGCGCGTCTGTCGCCAGCATGGCTTGCGCACCCTGGCGATCCGCGCCAGCCGCATTGAAGACATTGCCGCCGCCATTGCAGTCGACCTGCCCGTGCTACCGCCATCCGGCGCCCGGGAACGCCCGCTTGACCCGCTCGAAGGCCAAGTGAAGAAAAAGCCGGAAAAACCACCGGAGCCCACCGTCAAACCGACGAAAATCATCACGTCGCCCGTCCGTGGCGGCCAGCAGATTTATGCCCAGGGTTGCGATTTGGTCGTAATATCGTCCGTCAGCCCGGGGGCGGAACTTCTCGCCGATGGCAACATCCATGTATACGGCCCTATGCGCGGTCGCGTATTGGCCGGGGTCAAAGGCGACACGAAAGCCAGGATTTTCTGTCAGCAAATGAGCGCTGAACTGGTCTCCATTGCAGGCCACTACAAGGTTTCTGAAGATTTGCGTCGTGACCCTTTATGGGGCGCCGGCGTGCAAGTCAGTCTGTCGGGCGATGTGTTGAACATCATTCGGCTTTAACGGATACTGCCGCATTTTCCAAGCATCTCTAAAACGTAGCGAAAACGGCTCAAACGAAGTAGGAAAAAGGCCAAAAGCAGTGTTTACCGGAGGTAAGCACCGCCCGAGACCGGATTCCAGCCAAGGCTGTCCGACTGCAGTAGTTTTTCAAGAGATGTTTTTCAGGGGCTAAAAGTCCTTTTTCCTTAGGGGTGAAACACCTTGGCCAAGATTCTCGTGGTTACATCCGGCAAGGGTGGTGTGGGTAAGACCACCACCAGCGCCGCTATCGGTACCGGCCTCGCACTGCGCGGTCACAAAACAGTTATCGTCGACTTCGACGTCGGTTTGCGTAACCTCGACCTGATCATGGGTTGCGAGCGTCGCGTGGTATATGACTTCGTCAACGTTGTGAACGGCGAAGCCAACCTGCAGCAAGCCCTGATCAAAGACAAACGCCTGGAAAACCTCTACGTACTGGCCGCCAGTCAGACTCGCGATAAAGACGCGCTGACTGTGGAAGGCGTAGAAAAAGTGCTGATGGCACTCAAAGAAGATTTCGAATTCGTGGTGTGCGACTCACCAGCGGGCATCGAGAAAGGCGCCCATCTGGCCATGTACTTCGCGGACGAAGCGATTGTCGTGACCAACCCGGAAGTGTCCTCGGTTCGTGACTCGGACCGCATGCTGGGCCTGCTGGCCAGCAAGTCGCGTCGCGCTGAAAACGGCGAAGAACCGATCAAGGAACACCTGCTGCTGACCCGCTACAACCCGCAACGCGTCAGTGACGGTGAAATGCTCGGCGTCGAAGACGTCAAGGAAATTCTGGCCGTTACCCTGCTGGGTGTGATTCCGGAGTCCCAAGCGGTACTCAAGGCTTCCAACTCCGGCGTGCCGGTGATTCTCGACGATCAGAGCGACGCCGGTCAGGCGTACAGCGATGCGGTCGAGCGCCTGCTGGGCAAAACCGTGGAGCATCGGTTTCTCGATGTAACGAAGAAAGGATTCTTTGAGCGTCTGTTTGGAGGCCGGTAATGAACATTTTTGACTTCTTTCGTGCTAACAAGAAGCCAAGTACCGCATCGGTAGCGAAGGAGCGTCTACAGATTATCGT
Organism: Pseudomonas sp. IT-P253; assembly: GCF_949768125.1. Lineage (NCBI taxonomy): Bacteria > Pseudomonadati > Pseudomonadota > Gammaproteobacteria > Pseudomonadales > Pseudomonadaceae > Pseudomonas > Pseudomonas sp. IT-P253. The sequence goes on from NZ_CATKPT010000001.1 coordinate 123,689, forward strand.
GGCGCATGAACGCGGCCAACGCAGTACCCCGGACTACCTGCCAGCCTTGCAGAAGGAACTGGTCGAGGTGATCCGCAAGTACGTCAATATCGGGTCCGATGACGTGCACGTCGCTCTGGAAAACCAGGGCAGCTGCTCGATTCTGGAACTCAATATCACCCTGCCAGATCGCTGAGTCGATCCGGCGGGAGCCACGGCGGTTCAGGTTCCGCATTCCGTAGGAGCGAAGCTTGCTCGCGAAGCAGGCAACTCGGTGTATTTTATAGACCGAGGTGACGCCTTCGCGAGCAAGCTTCGCTCCTACGGGGTGCTGTGGGCCTGAGCCGCCGTTGGCGTTTGTTACGAGGCTGTTTTAATGCCGCTGTCCAACATCCGCATCATCCATCAGGACGCCGCTGTACTGGTGGTCAACAAACCCACCCTGTTGCTCTCTGTGCCCGGTCGGGCCGATGACAACAAGGACTGCCTGATTACCCGCCTGCAAGAAAATGGCTATCCGGAAGCGCGAATCGTCCATCGGCTTGATTGGGAAACTTCCGGCATCATTCTGTTGGCCCGTGACCCGGACACTCATCGCGAGTTGTCTCGGCAATTTCACGACCGCGAAACCGAAAAAGCCTACACCGCACTCTGCTGGGGCCAACCGGAACTGGACAGTGGCAGCATCGATCTGCCGTTGCGCTACGACCCGCCGACCAAGCCGCGCCATGTGGTGGACCATGAGTTTGGCAAACATGCCCTGACGTTCTGGCGCGTGCTGGAGCGTTGCGGCGAATGGTGCCGCGTCGAACTGACGCCGATCACCGGCCGCTCCCATCAGTTGCGCGTGCACATGCTTTCCATCGGCCACCCACTGCTGGGTGACGGGCTGTACGCCCATGAGCAAGCGCTGGCTGCCTGGCCAAGGCTGTGCCTGCACGCAAGCATGCTCAGCTTCACTCACCCCCAGAGCGGTGAGCGCCTGCGCTTCGAGTGCCCTGCCCCGTTCTAGGCGCACACCTGTTAAACCCTGTGGGAGCGAGCCTGCTCGCGAAGACTGCGTGACGGTCGACATTAATGTTGACCGTGACAACGATTTCGCGAGCAGGCTCGCTCCCACAAGTTCTGTGCCGCCGCACTTAGCGCTTTCAATACGGTAAACTGGCGCCATTGCTGTCTGGAGCTACTTATGCGCGAAGAGTTGAACCAAGGCCTGATCGACTTCCTCAAGGCCTCCCCTACCCCGTTCCATGCCACTGCCAGCCTTGTCCAGCGCCTGGAAGCGGCCGGCTATCAGCGGCTCGACGAGCGCGAGCCGTGGACTACCGAAGCCAACGGTCGTTACTACGTCACCCGTAACGATTCGTCGATTGTCGCGTTCAAGATGGGCCGTCATTCACCACTGCACGGCGGTATTCGCCTGGTTGGCGCCCACACCGACAGCCCGTGCCTGCGAGTCAAACCCCAGCCGGAACTGCAACGCCAGGGCTTTTGGCAGCTGGGCGTCGAAGTCTATGGCGGCGCACTCCTCGCGCCGTGGTTCGACCGCGACCTGTCCCTGGCTGGCCGCGTAACCTTCCGCCGAGACGGTAAGGTCGAGAGCCAGCTGATCGACTTCAAGGCACCGATTGCCACCATCCCGAACCTGGCCATTCACCTCAATCGTGAAGCCAACATGGGGTGGGCGATCAACGCCCAGACCGAATTGCCACCCATTCTTGCGCAATTTGCCGGTGACGAGCGCGTGGACTTCCGCGCCGTCCTCACCGACCAACTCGCCCGCGAACACGGCCTGAACGCCGACGTCGTGCTCGACTACGAGCTGAGCTTCTACGACACCCAAAGCGCCGCAGTCATCGGCCTGCATGGCGATTTCATTGCGGGCGCGCGCCTGGACAACCTGCTGTCGTGCTACGCCGGCCTGCAAGCCTTGCTGACCACCGAAACCGACGAAACCTGCGTGCTGGTCGCCAACGACCACGAAGAAGTCGGCTCCTGCTCCGCTTGCGGCGCCGATGGCCCGATGCTGGAGCAGACACTGCGTCGCCTGCTGCCCGAAGGTGATGAATTCGTACGGACCATTCAGAAATCCCTGCTGGTCTCGGCCGACAACGCCCACGGCGTGCACCCGAACTACGCGGACAAACACGATGCCAACCACGGCCCGAAACTCAACGCAGGCCCGGTGATCAAGGTCAACAGCAACCAGCGCTACGCGACCAACAGCGAAACCGCCGGCTTCTTCCGCCATCTGTGCATGGCCGAAGAAGTACCGGTGCAGAGCTTCGTGGTGCGTAGCGACATGGGCTGTGGCTCGACGATCGGCCCGATCACCGCCAGCCATCTGGGCGTGCGCACCGTGGACATCGGCCTGCCGACGTTCGCCATGCACTCGATCCGCGAGCTGTGCGGCAGCCATGACCTGGCACACCTGGTCAAAGTGTTGAGCGCGTTTTACAGCTGCCGCGAATTACCGTAACCCCATCCGCACATGGGACTGCATTACCTGTAGGAGCGAGCTTGCTCGCGATGAAATTGAAGACGACGCATTTTTCCAGGCAGCACGCGCCATCGTTCACGCCCCTCGCGAGCAAGCTCGCTCCTACAGACAACACCCCGTCGGCCCAAAAGCCACCTAGACTGCAATTATCTCTTTCGACAAGGTAGTCGCCATGATCTCGTTGTCTTCTTTTCACGCCATGCTGGTCCCGATTCTTGCCGGAATGATCATGCTGGCGGTCGGCTTCAATTTTCGCGACAAAAACGCGGGCGTGTTCGCGATGTGGATCGGCATGCTGACGATCCTCGCCACTGTGGTTTTCAAGATTCTCGCCAAACTCAACGAATAAATCCTCACCCCCGGCTCGCATTGATTTTGGCGGGCTCGTACACTCGGTCGATCTGCCCATCCAAGGTTGACCGCCTAGTGTTCGCTCGTCTTTTTACCCTGCCGTGTTTTCTCCTTGCCTGCCTCATGACGCTGCTGCCGATGGCGCCGGCCCAGGCCATCGGTTTGCCGAGCCTGCTCAACAGCCCGGCGAAAACCCAGCCAGAGGCACAAGCGCCCTTGGGGCAATCGCTGGACGAAGTGATCAAGTCGCTGGAGAACGATCAGCAACGCACCAAGTTGCTGGCGGACCTGAAGAAGTTACGCGACGCCACTAACAAGGCCCAGCCGACCGCCGAAGAAGGTGTGCTGGGCTTGATCGGTGGCACCCTGGCCAGTTTCGAAAAGCAGTTTTCCGGGGCCGACAGCCCGCTCAGTCGCTGGTCCGAAGAGCTCAACCTGGCCCAGGATGAACTGAAGGAACTGGCGCTGCCTGCCAATGAATGGCTGCCGATCATATTTGCCTTCGCCGTGATTTTGATGGTTTGGAGTCTGCTGGCCGCTGCGCTGATCTGGCTCGGCCACCGGGTGCGCATGCGCTTCGGCCTGACCGAAGAACTGCCGCAGCACCCCAAGGCCCTCGACATGTTGCGCTTCGCCCTGCGCAAACTCGGGCCATGGCTGATTGCCTTGGTGATAACGGTTTATATGAGCTACGCCCTACCCTCATCTTTGGGCAAAAGCCTGGCCATGGTACTGGCCTACGCACTGGTGGTCGGCACCTGTTTTTCAGCGATCTGCGTGATTGCCTTTTCCTTGCTCGACGGTCCACACCGCCACCGCGCCCTGTATATCCTGCGGCACCAGGCTTTTCGGCCGCTGTGGTTGATCGGCAGCTTCGCCGCCTTCGGTGAAGCCCTGAGCGATCCGAAACTGGTCGACAGCCTTGGCTCTCACCTGGCGCACACCGCGTCGACGCTCGCCAACGTGCTGGCGGCGTTCTCGACCGGGTTTTTCATCCTGCGGTTCCGCCGCCCCATTGCCCACCTGATCCGCAATCAGCCGTTGTCGCGCCGCCTCACTCGCCGGGCGTTGAGCGACACTATCGAAATTCTCGGGACCTTCTGGTATTTGCCGGCGCTGGTACTGGTGGGCATTTCACTATTCGCCACCTTCGTCTCTGCCGGCGACACCAGCACCGCACTGCGTCAGTCGCTGATCTGCACCGTGTTGCTGGTGTTGTGCATGGTCATCAACGGCCTGGTCCGCCGCCACGCCCTCAAACCGCAACGCGGCGCGAAGCGCCATGCGTTGTATTCGGATCGCCTGAAAAGCTTCTTCTATACCCTTGCCCATCTGCTTGTCTGGCTGGCGTTCATCGAACTCGGCCTGCGGGTCTGGGGCATGTCGCTGATTCGCTTTACCGAAGGCGACGGCCATGAAGTCAGCGTCAAACTGTTCAGCCTTGGCGGAACGCTGATATTTGCCTGGCTGATCTGGATTCTCAGCGACACCGCCGTGCACCACGCGCTCACCCGCTCGCGCAAAGGCCTGGCCAATGCTCGCGCACAGACGATGATGCCGCTGATTCGCAACGTGTTGTTCGTGGCCATTTTCATCATTGCGCTGATCGTCGCCCTGGCGAACATGGGCATGAACGTTACGCCACTGCTGGCAGGTGCCGGCGTGATCGGCCTGGCCATCGGTTTCGGCGCGCAGTCACTGGTTGCCGACCTGATTACCGGGCTGTTCATCATCATCGAAGATTCTCTGGCCATCGACGATTACGTGGATGTCGGCGGTCATCTGGGCACTGTCGAAGGCCTGACCATTCGTACCGTGCGCCTGCGGGACATCGATGGCATCGTCCACACCATCCCGTTCAGTGAAATCAAAAGCATCAAGAACTACTCCCGCGAATTTGGCTACGCCATCTTCCGGGTAGCCGTACCCTCCAACATGGACATCGACAACGCGATCAAACTGATGCGCGACGTCGGGCAGAAGATGCGCACCGACCCGCTGCAACGTCGCAACATCTGGTCGCCGCTGGAGATTCAGGGTGTGGAAAGTTTCGAGTCGGGTAATGCGATTCTTCGCGCACGCTTCAAGACCGCGCCGATCAAGCAATGGGAGGTTTCCCGGGCGTTTAACCTGTCGCTCAAACGGCATCTGGATGAAGCTGGACTCGACCTGGCGACACCGCGCATGAGCGTGCACGTGGTTACGGCGGGTGGCGGACCGGTAACGGAATAACCCTGTAGAAGCTGGAATTTGTGGGAGCGAGCTTGCTCGCGATAAACGCAAAGGCGACGCGCTTATTCAGACCGCAAGCGTAATCGTTGACGTCCATCGCGAGCAAGCTCGCTCCCACAGGCTACGCCGCCGAACACAGCCTCGCAGGCTCGGCAGCTGCTACAGACAGGCAAAAAAAATCCCCGAACCAGTCGGGGATTTTTTATGTTCGATCAATCAGCCCGGGGGCGGATTAATCTTCGCGGTAGCGACGCAGCTTCAACTGCTTACCGGCAACGCGAGTGTCCTTCAGCTTGGTCAGCAGACGCTCCAGACCATCTTCCGGCAGCTCGACGAGGCTGAAGCTGTCACGCACCTGGATGCGACCGATAGCTTCACGAGCCAAACCACCTTCGTTGAGGATGGCGCCCAGCAGGTTTTTAGCCGCGATACCGTCACGCGCACCCAGCGCGGTACGGCAACGAGCACGACCTTCAGCCAATGGAACCGGAGCACGACGCTCACGATCACCACGGTCCGGACGATCACCGGTACGCTCTGGACGATCGCCACGCGGTGCATTGTTCGGCACCAGTGGACGTTCTTTTTCGATTGCGGCCAGGGTCAATGCCTGGGCGTTGGTCGCCTTGCGCAGCAGCGCAGCAGCCAGTGCACGTGGAGTGCAACCGATGTCGGCGGTCAGGCGATCGAGCAGATCACCGTGGGTCGATTCGGCATCAGCCACCAGTGGCGACAGGCTGTTGGTCAGTTTCTTGATGCGGGCATCGAGAACAGCCTGAGCGTCCGGCAGGCGAACTTCGGCAACTTTCTGACCGGTTACACGCTCGATCACTTGCAGCATGCGGCGCTCACGCGGAGTCACCAGCAACAGTGCACGACCTTCGCGACCCGCACGGCCGGTACGGCCGATACGGTGAACGTAGGACTCTGGGTCGTACGGCATGTCAACGTTGAAAACGTGAGTGATGCGTGGAACGTCCAGACCACGAGCAGCAACGTCGGTCGCCACAACGATGTCCAGACGGCCATCCTTGAGGGATTCGATGACGCGTTCGCGTTGGTTCTGAGCAATGTCACCGTTCAGCGCAGCGGCTTTGTAGCCTTTGGCTTCCAGGGCACTGGCCAGGTCCAGGGTCGCTTGCTTGGTGCGCACGAACATGATCAGGGCGTCGAAATCTTCGACTTCCAGCAGGCTCAATACAGCCGAGGTTTTCTGGTCAGCGTGAACCAACAGGTGAGCCTGCTCGATCGCGGTAACGGTCTGAGTCTTGGTCTGGATCTTCACGTGCTGCGGATCACGCAGGTGACGCTCAGCGATAGCACGGATCGACTGCGGCAGGGTGGCCGAGAACAATACGGTCTGACGGGTTGGAGGCAAGGCCTTGAAGATAACTTCGAGGTCGTCCATGAAACCCAGCTTGAGCATTTCATCGGCTTCGTCGAGAACCAGATGGTTCACGGTGGCCAACACTTTTTCGTCACGGCGCAAGTGGTCGCACAGACGGCCCGGCGTGGCGACAACGATCTGTGCGCCATTACGGATTGCTTTCAGTTGTGGACCCATAGGGGCGCCGCCGTAAACGGCCACAACGGTAACGCCCGGCATTTGCTTGGCGTAGGTTTCGAAAGCGGTTGCTACTTGCAGCGCCAACTCACGGGTTGGCGCCAGGATCAGGGCTTGCGGCTCGCGCTTTGCAGGATCGATGCGATGCAGGATCGGCAGGGCGAACGCGGCGGTTTTACCCGTACCGGTTTGCGCCTGACCAATCATGTCGTGGCCGGCCATGATGATCGGGATCGATTGCTGCTGAATAGCCGAAGGCTCTTCGTAGCCAGTCGCAATGACGGCTGCAAGAATATTCGGATGAAGGTTAAAAGCGGCGAAGCCGCCGGTTTCCTGGGTCATGGGTCTGCCTCTAAGTGCATCCGCAAAGACCCATGCTCCAAAGCTGCGCATGCCGTGTAAGACTCAAGAGTCGCCCTGGCTGCTTTGTCGGCGGGGATTTGCGAAAACGAATGAATGAAAAAGATTCGTCAAGGGAGAGTCCGCTGTGCGGACGTGCAGCCGAAGCTGACTTCGGGGAATTGCGCTACCTAAACGCGGCCCGGTTAAAGGCCGGCGCGCACTATACCGGAATTTGCCCAAAAAGGGAGCATTATTTGTCGGAAAACTGACGGATACGCCGTTGTGTCACACGCTTTGCGGATAATCGTGCAACGGTCTATTTTTCAAAGGCCCGGCCCTGCTGGCGATAGCGCTAAAACGGTTCACCCTTGTGACGCAGACTTGCAGTCTCACCTGCCCCTTCCCCGCCTCTTCCCGCCCGAGGAATTGCTCCATGAATCAGCCCTGCACCAGTCGAGTCAGCCGCAAACGGCACGGTCATGTCCTGTTGATCGGCCTGGATCGGGTGGCCAAACGCAACGCCTTCGATCTCGACCTGCTCAACGAACTCAGCCTGGCCTACGGCGAGTTCGAGGCGGACAATGAGGCACGCATCGCGGTGGTTTTTGGCCATGGCGAGCATTTCACCGCCGGGCTCGATCTGGTCAACGCCAGTGCGACCCTGACCGAAGGTTGGCAGGTACCGCCCGGCGGCTGTGATCCATGGGGGGTATTTGCCGGTCCCAGGGTCAGCAAACCGGTGATTGTGGCCGCGCAAGGCTACTGCCTGACCATCGGGATCGAATTGATGCTGGCGGCGGATATCAACCTGTGCGCCAGCAACACTCGATTCGCCCAGAAGGAAGTGCAGCGCGGCATCTTCCCCTTTGGCGGCGCCACGTTGCGCTTTCATCAAGTTGCCGGTTGGGGCAATGCCATGCGCTGGCTGCTGACCGGAGATGAGTTTGACGCCCATGACGCGTTGCATCTGGGATTGGTGCAGGAAGTCATGGCCAGCGAGGATTTGCTGCCCCGGGCGATAGAATTGGCCGAGCGGATCGCCCGCCAGGCACCGTTGGGGGTTCAGGCGACGTTGATGTCGGCGCGGCAGGCTCGGTATGAAGGGGAAACAGCGGCGGCGCGGGGGTTACCAGCGCTGGTGAAGAAGGTGTTGGCGAGTGAAGATGCCAAGGAAGGTGTGCGGTCGATGGTGGAGAAACGGCCGGGCGTCTTCAAAGGGGTTTGAGGTTTGTGTTGAGGCGAATAATGTCTTCGCGGGCAAGCCTCGCTCCTACAAGAGCGAAACCGCCCCTGTAGGAGCGAGGCTTGCCCGCGAAGGGGCCCGCCCAGACACCACATCAGGTCGCCGGGCGAATCGCCTTGATCAACGACTGCAGCGAATACCCCAATTGCGGCGCCAACCCTTCAGCCCGGGCGATCAGGCCGTTCATGTCCAGCTCCTGATCCAGCTCCGAGGGCACGATCAGAATCACGTTGCCCTCCTTCACCGGCAGTTCCCAATAGTGCCGGTGATAAAGCCCGCGCAACAGCGCCGCGCCCAAGGGTTTGCCATCATCCGTCGCCCACTGATTGATCACCAGCCAGCCACCCGGATTCAAGCGTTTCTGACAGTTTTCCAGAAAGCTCCAGGCCAAATGCCCGACGCCCGGTCCGACGTCGGTATAGAGGTCGACAAAAATCAGGTCGGCCGGCTCGGCGGTGTCAAGCAGCTCAAGCGCATCGCCGACACGGATATACAGCCGCGGATCGTCATCCAGCCCCAGGTATTCAATGGCCAGGCGCGGTACGTCGGGGCGCAATTCGATGGCCTCGACGTCCTCCAGCGGCAGGAACTTGAGGCACGCCTGGGTCAGCGTACCGGCACCGAGGCCGAGGAACAGCGCGCTTTCCGGCTGCTCGTGGCACAACGCGCCGATCAGCATCGCCCGGGTGTAATCGTATTCGAGCCAGCTGGGGTCAGCGGTGAACACGCAGCTCTGTTCGATGGCGTCACCAAACTCGAGAAACCGGTAATCGGCCACTTCCAGCACGCGAATCACGCCGAACTCATCCTGTACCTCGGCGAGCAGATGCTCGACGCGCTCCTCAGTCATTTCATCTCCTGATCGTTACCGGGCCAACAACGTAATAAACGGCAGCGCACTAAAACAACTGATGCCGCTGCAAAGGCGCGATTGTCGGCGAAGCGACGGGAGCAGGTCACGCACTAATTTGCTGATAACATGAGCGTCCGAGCGTAAAACAACCGAGACCGTGATGAGCCAACCCTGGAGTCCTGACAGCTGGCGCGCCCTGCCGATCCAGCAGCAACCCCACTACCCCGATGCGGCGCATTTGCTGCAGGTTGAACAAACCCTGGCCAGCTATCCGCCGCTGGTGTTTGCCGGTGAAGCACGGGAATTGCGTCGTCAGTTTGCCGAAGTGACCCAGGGCCGCGCATTTCTGTTGCAGGGCGGCGACTGCGCCGAAAGCTTTGCCGAATTTTCTGCCGCGAAAATCCGCGACACCTTTAAAGTCCTGCTGCAAATGGCGATCGTCATGACCTTCGCCGCCGGGTGCCCGGTGGTCAAGGTCGGGCGCATGGCCGGGCAGTTCGCCAAACCGCGTTCGGCCAATGACGAAACCATCGACGGCGTGACCCTGCCGGCCTACCGTGGCGACATCGTCAATGGCATCGGTTTCGACGAAAAAAGCCGCGTGCCGGACCCGGAGCGTCTACTCCAGTCCTATCACCAGTCCACCGCCACCCTGAACCTGTTGCGCGCTTTTGCCCAAGGCGGCTTTGCCGACCTGCATCAGGTGCACAAGTGGAACCTGGACTTCATCGCCAACTCGGCACTGGCGGAAAAGTACAGCCACCTCGCCGACCGCATTGATGAAACCCTGGCTTTCATGCGCGCCTGCGGCATGGACACCTCGCCGCAACTGCGCGAGACCAGCTTCTTCACCGCCCACGAAGCGTTGCTGTTGAATTACGAAGAAGCCTTTGTACGTCGCGACAGCCTGACCAACGATTACTATGACTGCTCAGCGCACATGCTGTGGATCGGCGACCGCACCCGTCAGCTCGACGGCGCTCACGTAGAATTCTTGCGTGGCGTGAATAATCCAATCGGCGTCAAGGTCGGCCCGAGCATGAACCCCGAGGATCTGATTCGCCTGATCGACGTGCTCAACCCGGACAACGATCCGGGCCGTCTGAACCTGATTGCGCGGATGGGCGCGAACAAGGTCGGCGATCATTTGCCGGCGCTGATCCGCGCGGTGCAGCGTGAAGGCAAGCAGGTGCTCTGGAGCTCCGATCCGATGCATGGCAATACCATCAAGGCCAGCAGCGGCTACAAGACCCGCGACTTCGCACAGATCCTTGGCGAGGTGAAGCAATTCTTCCAGGTTCATGAAGCGGAAGGCAGCTACGCCGGCGGGATCCACATCGAAATGACCGGGCAGAATGTCACCGAGTGCATTGGTGGCGCGCGACCGATTACTGAAGACGGGTTGTCTGACCGCTATCACACCCATTGCGACCCGCGGATGAATGCCGACCAGTCGCTGGAATTGGCGTTTTTGATAGCTGAGACGTTAAAACAGGTCAGGCGCTGATCGCATCGCCCCATTCCGTCCGTCATCGCGGTTCCTTGGCTGAAGTGGAACGGGACAGCCAAGGCGCGAACACGCGCGTCGCCATCGGCATGAACAGGTACACCACCGAGACGACGATGGTCAGCGTGATCAAGAACGTGGCGACCACGTAGCTGGACAGGAAGGCGTTGAGCTTCAGCAACGGGCCCCAAATCAGCGGCACCAGCAGGGTGTGCGGCAGAATCACCAGGAGCGTCACCACGGCCTGCTTCCAGCGAGGGGGTGGCGTGGCAGCGTCGGTCGGTGGAGCGAACCAGAATTCCTTGACCGGGTTGACCTCGGTCTGATCGCCGTCTGCGAGCATCGGCACGGCTTGGTTGACCAGCTCCTGCCGCTGCGGTGAGTCGAGCCAGCGCTGCATTGCCTCGGCCGAGCAAAAACGCAGCACGCAGGTGTACATGTCGAGCCCGGCGTTTTTACCGCGCATCACGTCCACACCCAAGTGCCCTTCCTGTTGTCCTGCGATCCTGACAATGTTGCGCAACCAGGCTTCGTAGGGCACTTCAAAACCCGCCCTGACCCGATGCTTGATGACCAGGGTCACGACTTCCTCGAAACGGTTGGATTCAGGCATAACGCAACGCTCCGGTATGGGGTTTGGGTATTCGGTGCTATTCAACGCTAGCATCTAGCAGTGTTGTTCATCATTGCGGCGGCTGCCATTGTGGTTGTGCTGTCGCTGGAATTCTTTTGATTTTCCCCATCAATACGCGGTCCCATTTACTGAACACTTTCACTACAGGTAGCCAATATGACCCTACCCCAAACCATGACCCTGATTGAAATCACCCATCCCGGCGGCCCAGAAGTTTTAAAGCCGCGCCAGGAGCCGGTGCCCAGCGCTGGAGCTGGCGAAGTGCTGATCCGCGTGCATGCCGCCGGGGTCAATCGCCCCGATGTGATTCAACGCGCCGGCAAGTACCCGATGAAACCGGGCATGAGCCCTATTCCGGGACTGGAAGTGGCCGGTGAAGTAGTGGCCATCGGTGCCGGTGTCACTGAGTTCATCATTGGCGATCACGTCTGTGCGCTGACCAACGGCGGCGGTTACGCACAATATTGCGTCGCCCCGGCCAGCCAGACGCTGTCGGTTCCTGAGGGGATGGACTGGGTGCATGCGGCGGCGATCCCGGAAACCTTCTTCACTGTCTGGGCCAATCTGTTCGACATGGGCGGTGCGAGCAAAGGCCAGCGTGCGCTGATCCACGGCGGCACCAGCGGCATCGGCACCACCGCATTGATGTTGTGCCGCGAATTCGGGGTCAAGGCATTTGCCACGGCAGGCAGTGAGGAAAAGTGTGGTGCGATCCGCAAATTGGGCGCCGAGGCGATCAACTATCGCGATCAGGACTTCGTTCAGGTCATCCAGGAAAAAACCGCCGGCAAGGGTGTCAATGTCATCCTCGACATCATGGGCGGCTCGTACCTGAATCAGAATATCGCGGCGTTGGGCATGGAAGGCCGACTGGTGATGCTGGGCTTTCTCGGCGGCGCTCACGCTAAAGACGTCGACCTGCTGGCAATCATGAGCAAACGCGCCGTTATTACCGGCTCGTTGTTGCGCCCACGCACCCTCGAAGAAAAAGCCTCGATCGCCGAACAGCTGCGCGAGTATGTCTGGCCTGTACTCGCTGCCGGGCGTTGCCGGCCGATGATCGACAAGGTCTATCCGTACACCGACGCGGCGCAGGCTCATGCGCGGATGGAGGCAGGAGATCACATCGGCAAGATAGTGTTGCAGGTGATTTGAAGTAACGCTGACCCCTTGTAGGAGCAAGCTCGCTCCTACAAAGGGCGGGTGAACGGCTGTCGAAATAATTCCTGCACCCTGCGCGCTTCTGTTAAAACCCGTTCTTTCTGTCTGCACCGGTGGACCACCCAATGCCCGCACGCCTTCTCACCCGTCTGCGCCGACGCTGGCTGCCGCTACTGTGCATGACCGCGCTGATCGTCGGCCTGCCCGTGAGTTGTGGGGTGCTCAAGCAAAAAGAGCGCGAGTGGCTGTTTCGCATCGAGCCGGGTACGGCTGGCTGGTATCAGGGCTTGCCACAGGACGTTGAGGAATTCGACATCAAGCCCGTCGGCTTCAAAGCAGGGCAAAACCTGCACGCCTGGTGGTGGCCGGCCGCGCGCCGCGATGCGCCGTCGATCCTTTACCTGCACGGCGTGCGCTGGAACCTGACCGGCCAGGCGTTTCGCATCGAGCAATTGCGCGCCATGGGTTATTCGGTGCTGGCCATCGACTACCGCGGGTTTGGCCAGAGCAAGGGAGATCTGCCTTCGGAAGCCAGTGTTTACGAAGACGCTCATGCCGCATGGGATCGCTTCACAGCCATGCAACCGGACGCCAACAAGCGTCTGATTTACGGCCACTCCTTGGGCGGTGCGGTGGCCATCGATCTGGCGGCTGACCTGGCCGCACAGGCGAAAAAGGACCATGTCGCGGTGCCGGTGCGCGGTTTGGTGATCGAGTCCACCTTCACTTCGCTGGGTGATGCCGTGGCCCAAGTGGCCGACAACAACCTGCCCGTTAAATGGCTGCCGCTGCGCTGGCTGCTGTCGCAAAAATTCGACTCCATCGACAAAATCGTCGGCATCGACATGCCGCTGCTGGTGGTCCATGGCCTGGCAGACCCGTTCATACCCTCGCGGTTCAGCCAGCAGCTGTTCAATGCCGCCAGCGAACCCAAACGCCTGTTACTGGTGCCTGGCGGTACGCACAACAACACCATGAGCCAGGGTGGAAACCAGTATCGCCAGGCAATCGAAAGCTTGATGAAGGCAAAACCAACGCAGATGGCCGGGCCTAGCGGTAACCCCGGGCTTGCAGGTTGAACAACTGCGCATAGCGCCCGCCCGCGGCGACCAGACTGTCGTGGTCACCGCGCTCCAGAATCGCCCCCTGATCCAGCACGATGATGTGATCGGCATTACGCACGCTGGAAAACCGGTGGGAAATCAGTAACGTCATCCGGCCTTCAGTGTGCTGGCTGAAATGCTCGAACACCGCCGCTTCCGCCGCCGGGTCGAGCGCCGAGGTCGGTTCATCGAGAATCAGAATATCGGCGTTGCGGCGCATGTAGGCGCGGGACAAGGCGATTTTCTGCCATTGCCCGCCGGACAGCTCCTGCCCACCGGCGAACCAGCGTCCCAACTGCGTGGCATAACCTCGATCCAGACGCTCGATGAACGGCGCGGCCATGCCCTCTACCGCGGCTTCCTGCCAGCGCTGTTCATCGTTGAACGCCAGGGTGTCGCCCACGCCAATGTTCTCGCCGACCGAGAATTGGTAGCGGATGTAATCCTGAAAAATCACGCCAATGCGCTGCCGTAAAGCATCTTCCTGCCACGCCTGCAAATCGCTGCCATCCAGCAGGATGCGGCCCTGATCGGGGCGATACAGCCGAGTCAGCAACTTGATGAGTGTGGTCTTGCCCGAGCCGTTCTCCCCCACCAACGCCACACTGTGGCCCGGCACAAGGTGCAGATCGATACCCTCCAGCGCGGCGCGGCTCGCGCCCGGATAACTGAAACCGACGTTTTCAAAACGCAAACCGTCGCCAGGTACCGCGCCCACGGTCAGATGCCCACTGTTGGCGACCACCGGTTCGGCCAGGTATTCATAGAGGCTGGACAGATAGAGACCATCCTCATAGAGACCGCTGATTGCGCTCAGGCTGCTGCTCACTGCCGTCTGCCCCTGCTTGAACAGCACCAGATACATGGTCATCTGGCCCAGGCTGATGTTGCCGTGAACGGTATCAACCACGACCCAGGCATAGGCCAGATAGAACGCCCCCGTACCCAACAGACCGAGAGCAAATCCCCAGCCATCCCGACGCAACGTCAGCCGGCGATCTTCAGCGTAAAGACGGTCGAAGATCTCGCGATAGCGCCTCAACAGCAGCGGCGCGAAGCCGAACAGCTTGACCTCTTTGATGTAACCCTCATGGGACAGCAGCGTCTCGATGTAATTCTGCTGCCGACTCTCCGGCGCGCGCCGGGTGAACAGACGAAAGGCATCCCCGGAAAAATGCGCTTCGGCGAAAAACACCGGCAACGCGCCAACCACCAACAGCACCAGGGCCCAAGGCGAAAAATGCACCAGCAACACGCCGAAGCTGATCAACACAATCAGGTTCTGAATCAGTCCCAGCGACTTCATCACCAGCGCCAACGGCCGGGTCGACGCCTCGCGCCGTACCCGGACCAGCTTGTCGTAGAACTCGGAATTCTCGAACTGCACCAGCGACAAGGTCTGGGCTTTCTCCAGAATCATCGTGTTGACCTGCTGCCCCAACTGCACCCGCAACAGCGATTGCTGAACCGACAACGCACGCTGGGTCCCGGACAGCATGGCAAACACGCCCGCCTCGAATAACACGTAACGCACAACCGGCCACAACGGCGCACTGCCCTGCTGCGCGTGCAACTGCATGGCGAAGACCACCGCATCGACGATGCGTTGCCCCAACCACGCCGCCAACGCAGGGAGGACACCGGCGATCAGCGTCGCCAGCACCAATCCCAAAAACAGCCCGCGAGAGGTTCCCCAGACCAGCAGCAAGGCGCGTCTGGCCTGATCGAGCAATGACGAGAAGCGGGTAAGGACAGCGGGCATATTTATTTGTTGCGCCGACGCGGTCTCTCAGACTCTCTTCTTGAAGGCGGGGGACCGATTGGAATCACCAGCCCGGGGGGTGGAGGACCACCATTCTCCCAGTCCTCCATTAATCGCCTCAGCTCAGGTGGCATTTCGTTCGGAGCTTTGCATGTCATGGGATCACCCTATCGTTTTTGCGAATTCGACCAACTGAACTTTTGAAACATCAATGACAACAACCCCAGCCCTGCTGGGTAGCAGTTTACCTTCGCTATCAATCCAACTAGGGAATTCAAGTACAAATTGCCCTTTTTTTCAGGCTCCGATGGCCATGCGGTCGGCCAACCAAACAGTCGCTTTCCATCAATTAAATTCAAGATGACAAATCCACGTCTCGATGAAAAAGCACCGTACCACTCACAGGGGAATGAGTTTTGCCTGGTGATTTCCAGCCTCCTGAGCAAGGAGTGAAGCTTGTCATTACTCGCGACGTGACAGGAGAGAAAACCCAGAACCACCGCAATCACCGCAATCACCGCAATCACCGCAGACCACAAAGCCTCCGATTTCTTGTCCCACAAGCCGACCGAAAAAAAGCGCTCTCCCGTCAAAAGCAACAACGCCCCCAAACCGACTACAAGCGACTGAATCACAAAAGTAAAAATAAGCGCCTGAACGATCTGTCCAAATGTGTCTGGCCGCTTGAATGCTGTAAGGGAATAAAAAATCCAGGCAGCTAAAAACCCCGGGATCAAATACTGAAGCAACGGAATCACTTCCTTAACCAAATCATCCATGCAGTTTCAATCCGTTGAACGCTTCAATCTGGAACAAACAAATACCTCATCACAACGCCTTATGTCATCCGCTGATGCGTTGCTGTCGTCACAAGAGATTTCAGGGTTAAACGCAGGGATTTTTCGTGCAAGCGACAGAGAATAATCGGACAAACACTCGACTAGAATCCCACGCTGTTTACTCCTGAAACCGCGCCCGATACCGCCCCGGGCTCTCCCCCGTCCACTTCTTGAACGCCCGATGAAATGCACTGGGCTCCTGAAAACCCAGCTGCTCGGCAATGTCGCTGATGCTCGCCCGACTCTCGCGCAGTTGCTCGAATGCAACGCCCCGCCGTACTTCGTCCTTGATCTCCTGATACGAACACCCCTCACGTTCCAGTTTTCGGCGAAAGGTGCTGGGGCTCAGATGTTGTTCCAGGGCGAAGGCCTGCAGGGTCGGCCATTCGCTGTAGTGGCTGCGACGCAGGCGCTGATGGACTTGCGAGGCCAGGCCATGCTGGTTGCGGAAGCGGATCACCAGCCACTGCGGGGCGGTGCGCAAAAACACTTTCAGCGATGCCAGGTCCTGAACCACCGGCAGGCGCAGGTAATGACTGGCGAATTCGATTTCGGTGCGCTCGGCGCCAAAGGTCAGGTTGGGTCCCCAGAGCAAACGGTCATCGCTGAGAGACACGCGCTCATGGCGAAAATGCGCACGGTCGATGGGGATTCGCCGCCCGCCCAGCCAGCACAGCAAACTGATCATCAACACCAGAAACGTCTCTTCGCCAAACCGACTGGCGTCGCTGTTCTGCGCGTGGGTTTCCAGGCTGATGACCGCTCGTTTGCCGCGCACGGCCAGCGTGCCGCGAAAATCCCGCAGGAACAGGGCAAAGTTGGCCAGGCATTGGCGCATGGCTTTGTGCAGATCAGGCTCCTGAATCAACGCCCGGCAGATCAGGGCGAAACTGCCGGGCAGCATGCCATGGGAGTCGAGCCCGAAAAACTCGTCGTTCAGTTCGCGGATCTGAATCAACCACAGCGCGGCAAATGCGCTGGCCGGTATGCGCGCGGTGGGCTGCGCGATCAACGCCGGGTCGATGCCTGCCTGCTCAAGCGCAGCCCGCAGACGCTGAGGATTTCCCCCCTGCCCATGGATCATTGCCTGCACGAAGTAGGCGGCCACCGAGTCCTTTTCCCGCATGTGAACGTTGCTCTCCTCATCACCTGAACTGGCAAAAAACACCAGTGCCGTTGAACAGTTTCGGCATAGGACAACCTTCCGGCCGGCTCTAGACTCACGGCCAATAGTACGCCTTCGACCGTTGCGGCGGCCAAGGTATCGCAGGGTTTGACCGGAAGGACGGGAACATGAAGCTGCAAAACATTGGCGTGATCGGCGCGGGCACCATGGGTAATGGCATTGCGCAAGTGTGCGCCCTGGCCGGCTTCAACGTGACCCTGCTCGACATCTCCGAGAGCGCCTTGCAAAAAGCGGTCGCGACCGTCAGCAAAAACCTCGATCGGCAGGTCGCCAAGGAAACACTGACGCAAGAGCAAAAGCTCGCGGCCCTGGACAAGATTCGCACCAGCACGGACTACAGCAGCCTGCAGAGCGTGCAACTGGTGATCGAAGCCGCCACCGAAAACCTCGACTTGAAACTGCGGGTGCTGCAACAGATCGCCGCGCAGGTCAGCGCTGAGTGCGTGATCGCCTCCAACACGTCATCGCTGTCGATCACCCGGCTTGCTGCCAGTGTCAGCCAGCCTGAGCGTTTCATCGGCCTGCACTTCTTCAACCCGGTACCGGTGATGGGACTGATCGAAGTGATTCGCGGCCTGCAAACCAGCGATGCCACCCACGCGCTGGCGCGGGAGATGGCAACCACACTCGGCAAAACCGCCATCACCGCCGGCAACCGCCCGGGTTTTGTGGTGAACAGGATTCTGGTGCCGATGATCAACGAAGCGATCCTTGTGTTTCAGGAAGGCCTGGCCAGCGCCGAAGACATCGACGCCGGCATGCGCCTGGGCTGCAACCAGCCTATCGGCCCGTTGGCCCTGGCAGACCTGATCGGTCTGGACACCTTGCTGTCGATTATGGAAGCCTTCCATGACGGCTTCAACGACAGCAAATACCGCCCCGCGCCACTGCTCAAGGAAATGGTCGCCGCCGGTTACCTGGGACGCAAAACGGGGCGCGGCTTCCATGCCTATGCCTGAGCGTTGCTCACGTTTCGCCGAATACCGGGACAAAGTGCTGGAATTGTTCGCCAGCAAGGGCTTCGGGCAGGTCGGCATGCGTGAGCTCGCGACGTGCCTGGGGCTCTCCCCGGGCTCGCTGTATCACCATTACCCCAGCAAGCAGCACTTGCTGCTCGACCTGATCGAGGAGTTCTACGAAGAGCTGCTGGCAACCCTCGGACGCATCGAACAAAAAGCTCCGGCGAAACGCGACAGACTCAACAGCCTGATCCGCGCGCATTTGAATTTGCATCAGGAAATGCCCTGGCATTTCCGTCTGGTGGAACGTGACAGCGGCTGCCTGAATGAAGAGCAACAGGAACGGGTCCAGCAGTTGCGCGAGCAGTACGAACGCAAGGTGCTACAGATACTGGGCGTGCGCCCCCGCGTCAGTGAGCAGCGTTTGTTGGCCACTGGCCACGCCATTGCCTCCCTGCTCAACAGCGCTCCCGGTTGGTTGGCGCAACATTCGCTGGATGAACACGAGCACGATGAACTGCTGGAAAATCTGGTGAGTGGCGCCATCGAGCGCTTGCTGGCGCCGCGGCGCGCGCTGGAAGCAATAAGCCTTGCCCACCCTATAGGAAAATCATCTAAAAATACGCCGACACCTACCGCGATTTAGCGCTTTGCTACCCGGGTCAACACTCATCGGAATTCACTGACGAACCCGACGTCAAACCGGTGTGTACCCTCAATGACCGGGAGCGCAACCATGAAAATCAATCCCTACCTCATCTTCAACGGCGACTGCAAAACCGCCTTCACGTTCTACGCCCAAAGCCTGCCAGGCCAGATCGAAGTCATGATGACCTTCGGCGAAAGCCCTGCTCGCGAGCACGTTCCGGCGGACCTCCACAACCTGATCATCCACACCCGCCTGCTGGTGGGCGACCAGGCGATCATGGGCTCGGACACCACACCCGACCGTCCCACGGACGAGATGAGCGGCTGTTCGATTTCGCTGAATGTCGACAGCATTGCCGAGGCTGAACGAGTCTTCGCGGCATTGTCGGAGGACGGCAGCGTGAAAATGCCCCTGGAAGCGACCTTTTGGGCCGCGCGCTTCGGCATGCTGGTCGATCGGTTTGGTGTGTCGTGGATGGTCAATTGCGAGAAAGATCAGTGAAACTGACTATTTCCACGCATTAAAAAGCCCAACCCCGACAGGTTGGGCTTTCTGGCAACTCCCGGACCGTCTGCTAACGTCATCAAACCAGTCCGTAGAGCAGCGGATGTTCAGGAGGAAGCGCACCATGCCTGCCCATGACGTGTCTTGGTCCACCCGTTTCAAACTGTCAGTGCTGGCGGGGGGGCTCACTGCCGCCTTGCTCGCACTCAGTGGTTGCGCGACTGTCGATGCGCAGACCACCGCCTATGTTGGCGTCGAGCATCCCGCGCCGACGCTGGCAAGCGAGGTGGTTGTGCTACGCACCGAGCCCACCCGCCCCCATGTGCGCTTGGGTGAAGTGCTGATCGACGCCAGCGTCGACCCCGCCCCGCCCATCACCAAGGTGGAAGAAAAACTGCGGGAAGAGTCAGCCAAACTCGGCGGCGATGCCGTGGTGGTGGTCTACGACCATATCCAACCGGTGGCCGCTTATGTCAGCGGGCCGCTATGGAATCGCGACATCGAAACCATTCAGGGCCGCAAACTCAAAGGTATTGTGATCAAGTATCAGTGATCCAACGGAGTGACTCGAACTCCGGCCTGCTGTAATCGGATTCTTGAAACCACAGGGGGCTAATCGAAAGTAAGGGCAAGCCGATTCACGTCGATAACGCGAGCGTCTACCAGGCAGCCCTCAGCCTTCGATAACCGACGCTAGCGGTAACCAGACGCACACTTCAAATCCCTCCCGCCGACCTGTCGCAGGGGAAACCAATTTCATTCTCGCGTTGACCCCCTGCACAATGGTTTTGGCAATCGCCAACCCCAATCCTGAACCGCTGACTTCACTGTGACCTCGCACAAAGCGCTCGGTCAGGTGCTGCAATACCGACTCCGGCACCGCCGGGCCGCCATTGACGACCCGCAGCTGTGCCTGTTCGGTGAGGCTGACTTCGATCGGTTGATCCGTTGTGCCGTACTTCAACGCATTCTCAATCAGGTTCCGCAACAAGATGCCGAAGGCGTCCGGGTCAATGGTCGAGTACACGCTGGCCTGGCGTGGCAGCTGCAACTCAATGCGCTGCCCGCTGCGTTGGTTCCACTCATTGACCCCATGGGCCAGCAACGGAATCAGGTCCTGAGGCGTTTCGGACAGCAGCCCGCCGCCCTCGGCCTTGGCCAGCTGCATGAGCTTTTCCGAAAGCCGTGCCAGCTCGCGCAATGCGTTTTCGATCTTCACCGCACGCACTCGCAACGGGCCTTCGGGCGCCTCGTGGTGCAACCGCTGGATTTGCGCCAGGGTCGCGGCCAGTGGGGTGCGCAGTTCATGTGCGCAGTTGGCGGTAAAGCTGCGCTCCGCCTCAAGGGCCTTGCGCAAGCGCTCCAGCAGGTGGTTGACCGCCTCGGCCAACGGATCGATTTCTGCCGGCAGGCGCGTCACCTTGATCGGCGACAGATCACCCACACCACGCGCCTCAACAGCACGACGATAAGCCAAAACGCTGCGCAGGCTGATACGTACGAACAGCCAGGTTCCCACCAGGCTGATGGGAATCAGCGCCAACAACGGCAACAACAAAGCAAACAAGGCTTCCCGCGCCGCCTCACGGCGATGGGCAAGCGGCTCGGCGATCTCGATGAACAGCGTCTCACGCAACGCACTGGCGCCATATAGACGGTATTTTTCGGAGGTGGAAAAACCTTCAGTCGGTTGTTGATTGAAGATATTCGGGTTGGCGTCGTGGGACTGCATCAGGATCTTGCCCTTGGCATCGCGCACCAGGTACGTCAGGTATTCCTTGTGCACTTTCAGGGTAGCGACGTGTTGTGCCTCACGGGGTTCTTCCCGGTTGCTGATTTCCAGCACGGCCAGAGGCAGGATGCGTTGCGCAGTCTCTTCCAGCGCGCTGTCGAACGCCTCGTTCAACTCATGTTGCACCACCAGCCAGGCACCGACGGTCGCGCCCAGCCACAGTAAGGTCATGCCCAGGGTTAACCCCACGCCCAGACGTTGTTGCAGGCTGAAAGACAGCTTCATACGGACATCAACCGGTAGCCCATGCCGCGCACGGTTTCAATCAGGTCACGCCCCAGTTTTTTACGCAGGCGACTGATGTAGACCTCGATGGTGTTGCTCTCGATTTCGGCGCCGAAGGCGTATAACCGCTCTTCAAGCTGCGACTTCGACAGTAGCGCGCTGGGGCGCTGAACAAATGCTTCGAACAGTGCCCACTCGCGGGCCGTCAGGTCCACGGTGGTGCCGGCACGCTGCACCGTGCGAGCGTTCATGTCGACCTGCAATTCGCCAAGTCTGATTTGCGGGTTGGGGTTGCCACTGTAGCGCCGGGCCACCGCCGCCACACGGGCCGAGAGCTCGAACAGGTCGAACGGTTTGACCAGGTAGTCGTCAGCCCCGGCATTGAGGCCGGCGATGCGATCGGAGATCTGATCCTGAGCGGTCAGGATGATCACCGGGGTTACATCTGCGGCGGCACGCAGCTGACGCAAAAAATCCAGCCCGCGACCGTCCGGCAGCATCAGGTCAAGCAGGATCAGGTCGTAAGGCGTGGTGCGTACGCTGTTGCGCGCATGATCCAGGCGCTGCACCCAATCCACGGCATGGCCGTCCTCGGCGATCTGCTCGCGCACCGCCTCCCCCAAACCTGGCGCATCCTCGACCAATAAAACCCGCATCGGGTACCTCCTGTGATGGTTGTCGTGCAGCACCTTAATCGTCTTACCTGACATGAATCTGAAGATTCAGCTGGTTGTCAGGAATGCACCTTAGGGTATGCCACAGATGCCGCCCCGGCAGGAGACAGATCATGAAATCAGGTTTTATTGCCAGTACCACGCTGTTGAGCCTGTTACTCAGCGGTTATGCCTTGGCCGAAAACCACTGCAGCGAGCCGGTCAGCGACTGGCAACCGCGCGAAACCTTGCGTCAGCGGGTGGAGCAGCAATACGGCTGGAGCGTGCAACGCATCAAGGTCGATGACGGCTGCTACGAGCTCAAGGGATTGGACCGTAAAGGCAATGCCATCGAAGCCAGTTACTCGCCGGCATCGCTGCATCTGCACACACTGCAGATCCGTTTCCGGGACGATGGCGATGGCGATGGCGATGGCGATGCCAGGGACTACCTCGGCAGCCCGCTCACCGAATGACACCGGCCAACGTTGATGTTTTTTCCTGCGTTTCAGGTTGCTGTCAGCAAGCAGGTCCAGGCTCTCGACCTAACGATCAAAAGGACACCCCACATGAAAAAGATCATCGCAGCAAGCTGCCTCGTCGGCGCCATTGCCCTGCCGGGGCTGGCCCAGGCCCGTGAAGTGACCTTGACCACCCAGCTCAAGGACTACAGCGGCAACGATGCCTACCTGGCGATCTACGTCACCGACGCCTCCGGCCAATACCAGAAAACCCTCTGGGTGGCTGGCAAGAAGGCCAAGTACTACAAACACCTGGCCGACTGGGCCCGCGGCAGCGGGATGAATCCGAGCGAGTTTGACGGGGTCAGCGGTGCCAGTGTCGGTAGCGGACGCACACTCAAAGTCAGTGTCGAGCTGGCAGACACGCTGATCGATGCCGGGTATCAGATCCGCATCGACAGCGCCGTCGAGGACAAACGTGACGCTCGCGCCGATGTGAATGTCCCCCTGACGTCCAAAGGCGCAGGCAAGCCGGCCACCGGCAGTTCTTACGTCGAATCCTTTACTTACGATCTGTAGCACCCGCCATTTTCTGGAGGCTGAACATGCTTCGTCAGTTCCATTCACTGCCCGGCCTGATCGCTGCCCTGTTGGTCATGCTCTTGTCCATCAGCGGCGCGGTTTTGTCCACTGGTCCGGCTCTGGAACGCTTGCACAGCACCCCCATCGCGGCCGGACAACTCAACGTCGGCCAGTTGGCCGGGCGCGTTGCCAATCAATTCCCGGGCGTGGAGCAGATCCAGCGCACAGCATCCGGGACGGTCATCGTCTACTACAACCAGAACGGTCAGGCCGGTGCCGAAAAGGTCGACCCTCAGACCGGCCAGGGCCTCGCGCCTTACGAGCCGTCCGCGTTCTCGCGCTGGATGAAAGACCTGCACCGCTCGCTGTTCCTTGGCACACCGGGCCACGGCGTGTCGGGCGTTGGCGCACTGTTTATGCTGTTGCTGTCGGTGTCCGGCGCGCTGTTGCTGGCCCGGCGCCTGGGCGGCTGGCGCAACCTGCTGCGGCCACTGCGCGGCACCTTCAGCCAGCGCTGGCATGCGCAAGTCGGGCGACTGGCATTGCTCGGGCTGTTGCTGTCGGCATTGACCGGACTCTATATGTCCGCCACCACCTTCGGTTTTATCGCCGACGGTAGCCAGAGTGAACCGGCCTTCCCTACTCATGTCAGCGCCGGTCCGGCCTCCCCGGTGGCAAACCTGCACGCCTTGCAGGCCACCGACCTCAATAACCTGCGCGAGCTGGTTTACCCAAGCCCAGGCAACCCGCAAGACGTGTTTTCCCTGCGCACGGCCCAAGGCGACGGCTACGTGGACCCGGTCAGCGGCGCCTTGCTGTCCTTTCAGCCCCATGACTCGATGCGCAACCTCTACGAATGTATCTACCAGTTGCACACCGGTGAAGGCCTCTGGTGGCTGGGTCTGCCGCTCGGGCTCTGCGCCCTGTGCGTGCCATTGATGAGCGTGACCGGCATCCTGCTGTGGTGGCGCCGCCGCAAGGCCGGCCCGAACATCCGCCACAACAGCCCCGCCCGATCTGCCAACAGCGTGATTCTGGTGGGCAGTGAAAACAACAGCACTTGGGGCTTTGCGAGAACCTTGCATGACGCCTTGCACCAGGCCGGCCATCAGGTGCACAGCGCTTCAATGAATGAGTGGTCGGGCGATTACCGCAACGCCGAGCGCGTGCTCATCCTGACCGCGACTCACGGTGACGGCGATGCACCGGCTTCGGCTTCGCAGTTCCTGGCACGAGTGACAAAAGAAGGCCTGAAACCCGGCCAGTCGTTCGCCGTACTGGGCTTCGGTGACCGGCAGTTCCCGCAGTTCTGTCAGTTCGCCCATCAGGTGCAGGACACTCTGTCGCAGGCCGGTGGCACAGCGTTACTGGGGCTGGAAACCATCAACCGACAGTCCTCTCAGGAATTTGCGCGCTGGGGCCATGCATTGGGCGACGTGCTGGGGCAAGAATTGATGCTGGCCCATACTCCGCAGCGACCACAGACTCATCAAGTGGCGTTGACCGAATGCATCGTCTACGGTGAACAGGTCAATGCGCCAACCCGCGTCCTGCGCTTCGAAGCGCCGGGCGCGCTGCCGGGATTTGAGGCCGGAGACCTGCTCGGGATTCTGCCCCCGGGCAGTACGGTCCCACGTTTCTACTCGCTGGCCAGCCGTTCGGAGGACGGCGTGTTGGAGATCTGTGTACGTAAACACGACGGTGGTGTGTGCTCACAATTCCTGCATGGCCTGGACATCGGCGCGCCGATCGAAGCCTTTATCCAGCCCAACCCGCAATTTCGTCCGGCGTCGGGCACACACCCGGTGATCCTGATCGGCGCCGGTACCGGCATTGGCCCTCTGGCCGGGTTTATCCGCAACAACAAGGCCCGGCACCCGATGCACCTGTATTGGGGCGGGCGCCATCCGGCCTCTGATTTTCTCTATGAACCGGAGCTCAACCGTTACCTGGCGGACCGGCGCCTCACCGCGTTGCGCGCCGCGTTCTCCCAGGTTCAGGATCGCAGCTACGTCCAGGACCGGCTGATCCACGATGCCCTGGCCTTGCGTCGCTTGATTGAAAAAGGCGCTCAGGTGCTGGTGTGTGGCAGCCGGGAAATGGCCAAAGGCGTGATGCAGGCCCTGGATGAAGTACTCGCCCCTCTCAACCTGAGTGTGCTGATGCTCAAGACACAAGGACGCTACCGTGAAGATGTCTACTGACCTGCAACGCTACAGCTTGAATGGCGAGACCATGGGCACCCGTTACACCGCCCTGTTCTATGCCGGGGCCGGGATCGATACCGACGAAATCAGCCACAGCCTGGCACGCGCAGTGGGTCGGGTGGACCAGCAAATGTCGACATGGAAACCCGACTCTGACCTCAACCGCCTCAATGCCGCCCCGGAGCAGGAATGGCTGTCAGTGCCCAAGGAATTGACCACGGTGTTGTCCGCCGCATTACGGGTCAGTCAGCAATCCAGCGGCGCCTTCGACATCGCCATCGGCGACCTGGTGGACGCCTGGGGTTTCGGCCCCGGCGAACAGACGATCACCGAACAGGCACTCGGCACCCTGCCGCCGCGAGACCGATTGTCCGCCAGCGCGGCGTTGATGGTGGACCCGCAACACGATCAAGTGCGCAAACGCGCGCCGCTGAACCTCAATCTGAATGGTATCGCCAAGGGTTTTGGCGTCGACGAGCTGGCCCGATGCCTGGACGGTTTTGGCATCACCCGCTACCTGGTCGGCATCGACGGCGAGATGCGCGCCCGTGGCGTCAAACCGGATGCTCAACCCTGGGTCGTGGCCATTGAAAAACCCTGTAGGGGTGCACGTGAAGTCATGGGCGTGATGGAACTCGAAGATGCCGCCATCGCCACGTCCGGCGACTACCGGCACTGGGTCGATGTGAGGGGGCAGTCCTATGCCCACACCATGAACCCGGCCACCGCTGCCCCGCTGTGCAACCCGCTGGCAGCCGTCACTGTGGTCGCGGCCTCGTGCATGCTCGCCGATGCCTGGGCCACGGCACTGATGGTATTGGGCGAAACCGAAGGCCCACGCCTGGCACAGGAACGTGGGATGGATGCATTGTTCGTGCTGCGCGACGGTGAACAGTTCAATGAAATATCCATTGTCGGCGGCCAATTGCAGGCGCAGATTGAAACGCGCTGATGCCGATTGCCAGGCAACATGAAACGTTGAAGCGCCTAATGACAGTGAGTCCCGTTAAACAATGAAATTCATGCACAGGCACACCGAGTCCCACCGAAACGATCGTATTGGCTGGCTGCGTGCCGCCGTCCTGGGGGCCAATGACGGGATCGTCTCCACCGCCAGCCTGCTGATCGGCGTCGCCGCCGCCAACGCCAGCCACGCGACCCTCCTGGTCACAGGAATGGCCGGGCTGATGGCCGGCGCCATGTCCATGGCCGCCGGCGAATACATCTCCGTACACTCCCAGGCCGATACCGAACAGGCAGACCTGTCCCGCGAACGGGCAGAACTGGCGAGCGACCCGAAAGCCGAACACCTCGAACTCGCCAACATCTACATGCATCGAGGCGTATCAGCCGAACTGGCCCACCAGGTGGCCGATCAATTAATGGCCCATGACGCGCTGGGCTCTCACGCCCGGGACGAACTGGGTATCAGCGACACCCTCAGCGCCAAACCCTTGCAGGCCGCGCTGGCCTCGGCCGCCAGTTTTGTGGTGGGGGCCGCGTTGCCTCTGGCAGTGACGTTTGTCGCACCGGAGCACAGCGTGGCGCCCTGGATATCGGGCATGTCGTTGGTGTTTCTCGGGACACTGGGCGCCATTGCCGCCAGGGCCGGCGGGGCCAAGGTCATCACCGGTGCCTGGCGAGTGACATTCTGGGGCGCTCTGGCCATGGGGATCACTGCATTGGTGGGGCACCTGTTTGGCGCGGTGGTCTAGAGTCAGACGCTTGTCGTTGCTCGTAGCTGAACCCGTTAGAGCCCGGCCAAGTGCCGGTCTTTTTCGTCTCTGCGACATCCTTTTCACCAAACACTGACAGGGCAGAGCGCAGTCTGACCCCGCTCCCTTGAAGAATTCCCATTAGGCCCGTCCGCATACGGGCCATTTTTTTGTCGCCGCTACGCTGCCCCCTCTAGCGGATGGTCAGGCTGTCCAGTCACATGTTTGTAACCTCCCACACGCATACTGCAGTCAGCCAAAAGGATTTGGCCCCGTCTACAGAAAGCCCGGCCTAGCGCCGTAATGCTGTTCAGTTAAGGAAATTGTAGGAGCGAGCTTGCTCGCGATGGACTTAAGAGCGCCGCGTTTAGCTAATAAACACGCGTTATCGTTAACGACCATCGCGAGCAAGCTCGCTCCTACAGTGGGCGACATTCGCTTAACTGAACGGCATTGCGGCCTAGCGCCGGGCTTTTTCGTTTTGGGACAGGCAAGAAAGGATCAGTCGTCTCTATCGTCACGATCGCGACCGTGATTGCGATCATATCGCTGATCATAGTCACGACGATGATATCCGCGATCATGCCCTCGATCATCGTCATACCCTCGGTCGTATCCACGACCGTGATCATGGCCTCGACCGTACCCGTCTCCGTCGTCCCAGATAGGCATGCAGCCTCCCAGCAGGAAAGAACTTGAAATGGCCAAGAGCATTAATACTGCACGCTTCATTTGAAAATCCTGATCGAAAGGGTCAGGCCTATGACCGCGAGTTCGATCAATGATTCATTGGTGAAATAAGGCAAGCTAGAGAGGTACGAGCGTTGTCGCCAACTTGTACAAACAGCCGGAAAGGATGGACAAAAAATTGCGGGTAATGCGAGCGAGGGCATGATCGAAAACCACCAGCGGGACCACGAGGGAATCGCCTGGTCTGAGGCGAGTCCGGGCCTGAGCATCAGCGAAATTACCGGGTAGTTTTGCGCAGACCTGAAACGAGAAAGGGGAAAAAATCCAGCCGCCGTTCTTATGTACAAACCGCTCTAGTCCGAACTTTTTCGTGACATCCCTCTTTGTTGCATTTAGTATCAAAAAAGTGATGGTGTCCTTTAGCCATCAATCAGGACTCAATCCTGCATTCCGTGGAAAAGGACTTCACTTGAACAAGATCACCCTCTTTGTACCGGCCACTCTTCCCTCTGGCCCGCCAAATGCTGCACGCGGATTAAAAAGATTCGCCAAAACTTGTTCATTTATACCCTTCCCTGCAGCACTCACCCATTGATAAACGCTGGAGACCTTTAACCGCGGTTTCCACGTGACCTCCTCCCCAATACGGACTTCCCGAACGCATTTCGTTTTGCCAGGCTGCTGAGTTTTTTATCAGCATTGCGGTGTAACAGCGTTTTGTACAACAGCATTGAAATGGACTTGAGATGACCAACGCATTTCGTTTCACGACGCTTGCCAGTGCATTGCTCCTGGCTGCCGGGTGCTCTACTGCCCAACTCGATGAACTGGGCAAAAACTATGGCACGGCGATCCTGTGTGGTGCCGGACTGGTTGCCGGAGGCGCAGCGGGTTACGCCATCAATGGCAAGAAAGGCGCACTCATTGGCGCGGCGGCGGGCACAGCAGCAGGTTGCTACGCCGGGTCGGTCTGGCAAAGCCGGATGCAAGAGCTGGATCGCATCGCCAAAGAGGAAAACCTGAAGATCCGCTCAGAACAACTTCAGACCGCGTCGGCCACCCCCAGTGCAGCGCCAGTGGATGCCGGTATCGTGACGCAAATCGAAGACTCCGGCATGTTTGACACTGGCTCCGACCAACTCACCGTCAGTGGCCAGCGAAGCATCACCAAAGTGGCGGCGGCCTATGCCAATGTCGATCCTAAAGCGGCGAACACTCGGCGTTTACTGGTGGTGGGCCACACCGATGCTACAGGCAGCAGCGTCACTAATCAGAAG
The DNA here is from genome assembly GCF_949768125.1 of Pseudomonas sp. IT-P253. Lineage (NCBI taxonomy): Bacteria > Pseudomonadati > Pseudomonadota > Gammaproteobacteria > Pseudomonadales > Pseudomonadaceae > Pseudomonas > Pseudomonas sp. IT-P253. Next base: position 152,659 of record NZ_CATKPT010000001.1, read on the forward strand.
CTGTCTGAACGCCGTGCGCGCACCGTTGGCAAAGTCTTGATGGCCGCAGGTATTCCTTCGACTTCGATTTTCTACCAGGGCGCAGGCGCTTCGCGGCCACTTGCCGACAACAGCACCTTCGAAGGTCGGACCGAGAACCGCCGGGTTGAAATCGCGGAGCTGACCTCCCAGGAGATGTTGGTGATGCGCGCCAAGGCTGAGCAATCAAACGCCAAATACCTGGCCCACGGCGCGTCCACAGCCAAGCCGGTGACCAAGCCCGCCGCCCCCGCGGTGGCGACAAATTCGGCATCACCTACCCCCGCACCCGTCACCCCAGTGGAAAACACCAGCACCAAAAACGGTAACGGCGCGAAACCAGCGGTGGACTTTGGTGGCGTGCCAACCGCCAGCATGCATTGGAACCTGGGCCAGAATATCACCCCGAAAACCGGGGGCTTCAGCTTTATCAGTACGGCAAATGCCAGCGAAATTCCCGTCGGCAGTTGCCAGGACGACATGCCGCGGGAAAGCGGCGAAGTCATGAGCCTGGCCACTGATAAACCGCTCGATGGCGTGAAAACCCACGATTACCTGCCGGGCTACAACAACCGGGTCTGGGCCAATACCGTCAACGGAAATCTAGTCACCATCTCCCCGGTTTCCATCCTTCGCGAGGGCGCCGAAGTCGGCAAACAACCCTTCATTCAAGTGGTGAAGGGTTATGGCGAAGGCAACCGCAAGCCACTGCCGAAAATGAACGCTGTCGCCAACACCTACGAAGGCGAGAAAGAAGTGCTGTACCGCGTATTCATCAGCGAGCCCAAGGCGCCCGTGGCCTGCATGGACGTTGTTTTCAGCAAGGGCAATGCAACCGCAGAGCGCGGCGCGCTGTTCTACCCCGTCGGCGAGCAGAGTTACACCGTCGCCTATGCCCCTGTCAGCACTCAGTAGTAGATAAACGGAGAAATCGAACGTGCAAGAATCCGCGATGGCTGCATTCAAAGCCTTTATGGCTGCAAACGAGATGGCAATAATCAGCATCACCGCCCTCTTCGTCCTGCTATGCCTGCTGAAGTATTACTGGGATAAAGTCGGCTACTTCACCATGCGTATCTGGCACGGCATGCCGCTGATTGGCACGGTATCGCGCTCGGCCAGCAAAGAACCCACCATTCGCCCAGATGGCTGGACCAACTCCGAGTACGACCTGTGCAACGACTACTACGAGGCGTACGGCCAGGTCGACAAGAGCCCGGAGTTCTTTCGCCAGTGCCAGGATTATCTGAAAAAAATCGGCGAAGCCGGCCGCAAACCGCGTCCGGCCTGGGTGTTTATCCTTGCCGCCGTCCTGTTGGTGGTCGAAGCAGTCGGCTTTGGTTACGTGCTGTCGGGGTGGTTGAGCCTCGACGCGTCAGCCAGTGACAAACGCTATCAGGCGATCGGCGTGGCCATTCTGCTGGCCGTCATTTCCTGCGGTTTTGCCGAGGCGGCCGGTCATGCTATCCATCACAACAGCCTGATCAAGAAGGCCCGTGCCTGGTGGCGTGGCGACGCGTCCGATTCGCGCTCGAACCACCTCAAGCAAATCGACTCGATCAACATCGAAGACAGTTTCAGTGACAGCAACGACAAGGACTACAACCGCATCCTGTCGCGCATCGCCACCTCGGTCGAGGTCACGCCCAAGTACCTGCTGATCGGTGCCTTTGTTGGAATCATCATGATTATGTCGGTCGCCGCATTCGTGGTTCGCGCCAAGACCCTCGACAGCATTCAGGACGAGATGGTCAATTCGCTGCGCGCCGAAAGCGCACACAGCACCGGTTCAACCAAAGCCAGCCCGTTTGAACTGCCGGACGAATCCAAAGCGGTCAACAACTCCGCCGACAACAAGACCATTGACGACAAAATGCAGGCGATCCGAGAAGCATCGCTGACCACTTACCTGATCCTTTCTGTCATCTACATCGCCATCCAGTGCATCACCTGCTGGCTCGCGAGCATCTTTGGTTTCGCGGGTGTCCACTCGCGTCGCGCCTACAACTACACACACAAATTCAACAGCGCGGACGAAATGGTTCGCTGGATGGAACGCGAGCGCACCAAAATATCCGGCCATGCCGACCACAAGTTGAGCATGCTGCAGCAGAAGCTATCCACCCGTGTGACCAACAATGCCGAGCACCTCAATGCAATGAAAGGCTCAGCCATTCAAAAGCGCGACTTCAATGCGTATGTGATGGTGCGCCGTACCGCGGAGAAAGCACTGAAACATGGCCAAGAGCGCATCAACTCGACGCCTGCGCCAGCGGTTGAAGCGGCACGGGTGGTCCCCAGTGCTCAACCCGTCCCGGCCTTGCAAGCAGCCATCGCTGCGGTGTCCGAACCTGTGGCCTTGGCACCCGTGGCGGTATTGGCAGACATCGATGCCAACACCTTCCACGACCTCACGAGCGTTACCGATGAGCAATTGCCAACCCTGGCAAAGGCCCTGAAGCACGACGAAGCCACACTCAAGAGTGTTCGCGAACAACAACAATTGCTGAAGCAGTTGGGCATTTTCAAGGTCGGTGGAGTCAGCGCATGAAGGCCCTCAAGGCACTGATGCTCGCGACCCTCGCGATGCCTTGCATCGCCTTGGCCAACGAGCGTAATGACCTGCAAAGCTGCTACGAAACCGCGCAGTTGTCCGAGCTCAAGCCTGCCTCGTCAGGCCGTGAACTGATTGTCGTGGTCGATGAAACCGTGCCCATTCCAGAAGACATCCAGAAGCAGGCCTGGGGTCAGATCACCCGCTTTGTGCAACCCGGTGACAACGTCAAGCTTTACAGCTTCTCGGCGTTCCTGCCGGGCGAATACCTGCGTTTGATCTACGCCGGCAAGCTCGACAAAAACGCCGGAGAAGACGCCCGCGACGACGCCAGCGCACGCAAGCTACGCACTCTGGACCAGTGCCTCGCCCGCCAGCCACAAGACTTCGAAACCGGTTTCGGCAAACTGTTCGTGAAGAGCCTGCGTGACGCCCGTCAAGACATCCCGAGAAGTGAAATCATGAACGCTTTGCGCAAAATCGGCGACGACATCAAGACCGCCGAGAACACCCACGACCACGTGGTGTTCCTGATCAGCGACATGCTGGAAAACAGTGACTACACCAGCTTTTACGCCAAAAATCAGATCAAGAACCTGGTGGTCACCGACGAGCTGAAAAAAGCCCAAGCCCACAACCTGTTCGCCGACCTGTCCGGCGCTCGCATCTACGTCACAGGCGCCGGCCTGATCACCGATGACATCAAACAAAGCTATCGCTCAGGCAAGACCATGGATGCGCTGAATGAATTCTGGGCTGGATACTTCAGCCACTCCAATGCATCGTTGGAGGGCTTCGGCACGCCGAGCCTGGGTGGAGATTTGAAGTAAATCGGGGGACCGCATACAGGCGACCAAGCCTTTTTCTGCCCCCGGCGGTCGGCAGGACGCCGGGGGCGCGGAACCACGGCGGTACGCGTCGCGATCTGGTTAAGGAGTTCCGGGGTTATACGCAGCCCGGTGCCCTTCCTGTCTTTCGCCAGCCAGTTGCGGTGGCAGCATGAAGCGCATCTACCTAACCGGGCCAATGATCACCTGACCCGAGCAGTCTCCGCTTAAGTGTCAATCAGACGACCTGCCTGGTGCGAATCGATGATTGGAATCATTCCCGAGCCCTTCTGTTCCGCAAGCCAGTTGCGGGTCAGCGTCACGTCAAATCGCCAGCCATGGGCTTTCATCAGCACAAGCGCCGCACCGGTGATCCTATAGCGTCCGCACTTCGGGCAGGCTCTTTCCAGATATTCATCATCAGCATCAATTGCCACAGCAGGCTCATTGCAAATGAAACAAGTCATGATTTTCTCCTTTCAGCTTATCGCTCAACTGTAGCTGATCCCACCCCCCCTACACCGCCCGGGCATGACCCGGATTGGACCCCCATGCCCACCGAAAACAAACCGATCGCCGCACCGAAGGTTGAGCGCTCGACAATGACAAAGCGGGTCATCACAGGCGCGCCGCGGCTCGATCTTGTTGACATAGGAGCGTCAACAGCTGGAATGCTTACAGGGTGGTCGGGCTGGGAGGAAGGCAGGCTCGATGCGGAAGACGCGCGCCGCCTGTTCAATAGAGTCGACGAGCGAAGAGTGGCACTACCCCGTCAGTGACCGCACCAAAAAGGAAAACCACAAGCTCACGTAACTGCGGCGAATCGTCGAAGCAGCACCGATAGCACTCTGACAGGAAAAACCTACAGGAAAGAAAGGGGATCAATGAGCCCAATGCACTGGTGCGAGCAGTTGGCCAAGTCGCAGCTATCAATCCCTGATTCGGCAATCAGACTCATTGATCGTTGCCCAGCTCAATGTTGGGCGTATTTCCATTTAGCCAAATGGAGGTGCATTGACACGCAAAAAGCGGCCATGCAAAAAATATTTAGCAAGGTTATATCTCTATGTCTAATAACCTTTTATCTCAGTCTTATAGAATCTGGATATACCTATCGGCAATGAATGCAGACACAGCCGCGTCCGGGTAGTGGGTTAATCATCAGTCGATGGTTTTACGACAGCGGTCGGAATACTGAGAAATACATTCCAACGCTGATAGGCCTCTTGATGCTGTTTCGTCGCTACGTCCCATTCAGGCCCAGAGTTACGTTTAGAGGAAATGAGCGCCATCATCGTCATGGTAGCTGCATCCAGGTCTATAAGAAGATCACGCGATGTGGCCCTGAACTCTTCGAACGACGTCATGGTGTTTGCCTCGGGGCGGAGATCACCCCGGTCGATCCGTGATGGATATGACCAATACTCATACCGACGGCAATCAGACGCTGACAGCAATCATCTGCCCCCTTCCTTATGCCGTCACGTGCGGCATAAACCATCTACGCCCGACGGGCCCACGAAGAAACCGTCTGGTCAGAGGCACTTCCGGACATGAATATCAGCGAAATCACTGGCTAGTTTTGCGCGGGTTTTGCGCAAGCCTGAAACGAGAAAGGGGACCAAACCACTAAGTGCTTGATCCCCTTACGAAATATGGTCGGGACGGAGTGATTCGAACACTCGCCCCCTAGCACCCCATCTCCTTTTTCATACTTCTTGAAAGCTTCCAAAGTTTTACTCTGGATTTTTCCAAGCTAGTATTTGCTTGAGCTCCAGCGGTGTTCTGCTCTACGAGAGTCCAGTAACGTCCATCAACAGCCGACGTTTTTGTGGGGGTAAAAGTAGGGGGAGTCCATTTCATGGCCAAAATTACCATCAAAGAACTCGAGTCGCTGACCGCTGAAGATGCCGGCCGAATTCTCAGGGAGGATGGCAATCTTCAGCGGTCGAATTTCCCTGCGTAAGGACGGCCTGTCGGTCAGCTTTTTCTATCGCTATCGGTGGGGCGACCAGAACAATGAGTACGCCTGCGGGTCCTGGCCGCGAGCGGCTGAACAAGTAAAAACGGCGAAGGTGAAAGCGCTGAGCGTCCAGGATCTGACCAAGGCTTGGCTGTTGATGGCGTAGCGCGCAAAGATGGCAATGCCGAGTTGCAACGGCGCTTTAACAAGGACCTTTTGCCAGCACCCGGTCCTTGCCGACGGCCAGAACGGTGACTGGACGCCACATGATCTGCGCCGCACGGGCGCGACCATGATGCAGGCCTTAGGGGTTAGCCTGGACGTCATTGATCGCTGCCAAAACCATGTACTGACCGGTTCGCGGGTGAGACGCCACTACCTGCATCACGATTATGCCGAAGAAAAAAAGTGTGCCTGGAACCTGTTGGGTGATCGACTCAGTGCCGTGCTGTCCTCGACCTACGAGCATTCTCCGGCCGAGTCGATGCTGTCTTTTCCTGCTTATACCGCAACAGGCTCTTCACCGCCTTCTTAAGTCGGCGTCTTTAGTGTTGAGTCCTCATAGTTGCGCAAACATCGCCGAGCACGTTCTTCAGTTTGATTTCGGCTTCATGACCGGCGGAATCGGCCAATAGCGGTCTTCGCAGATATAACGACATCGGACACATCTGCGTTCCCAAAGCGCCGGCAAGCTGCAACCCTTGCGCGCGGACAGTCGCCTTGCTAATCCAGAAAAAAGGGGGCCCATTCCCTAATGCCAGTCAGTTAAGAAAATCTCAGGCGAAACACGCTCTTGGTAGCAGCTGGCGAAGCCTGCGTTCGGCTGCGTAGCAGTCGTAAAACCTGAGCGCAAGGTCTTCCTGAAACACCGCGCCGCCTGATTTTACGACTGCTGCGCAGCCGAACGCAGGCTTCGCCAGCTGCTACAGATCGCGTTACGGCTTAACTGACTGGCATTAGGCCCCTTCCCTGGCCCATTCCCCCTGTTGGCTTCACTTCTTTTTTTTATTTTTGACCAAGTGCATGTTCGCGTCGCCCGACCAGGCTACTGTATTTACACACCGTTATTAAAACCAACAATTTTCATGAGTGAATACAAGCATATTTTTAGCGGATGAGATCCAATGAAGCTTCGATCACCTCACGCGGCAATGGCACGCCGCTAGTCAAGACCTGTTTATCCTGAGTATATCGGAGCGAAAACACCAGAAGAATGCCCTCTAACCTAGCTTCGTCGATGTATGGAAGCGGCTATTAGGGTGGAGCATAGTCTCTTGGACCATTTGAAAAAAAACGCATCCGTGCTAAAACCAATGTATTCAATATTATGTATTTTCAGATTCAATTAATGCGCACGACTCGTGTATTCGATGATTCGGCCCAAGGACTGGCGGCGCAGAACGGCCGCGAGGTGCCAGGCGCTGCTCATGGGCGCTACGCTCTATTGCTCGTCATGTGTCAGATGTTCGCCAGCGTGGCCAATGCGCCAGTTTCAGGAATGATAGCGAGCTAATATGCCCTTAAAAAAATCATCTTTAAGAACGGGTGGGCCTGGAGAAATTAGTACTAGCCCATTCCGTAGGTTTCCGGAAGTAGTTGATGCAATAGGGGGCTCCTCGCGAAGCGTTTTCAAAGGCGCGGGTATCAGCTTGGAGCAGTTTACAAATGAAGACATTCACCTCGCCTACATGGACGTTGCTCGTCTGTTCAATACGGCATTCGAACACACTCAGTGCCCCCATATTGGCCTGCTGATCGGCGAGCGCTTTATGCTGGATAACTTGGGGCCGGTGGGTCAGCTCATGCGTCTGGCGACTTCACCAGGCGACGCATTGAACGACCTTGTCGGGCATGCAAGCCTCTATGATCGTGGCGCAACCCCACTCCTTCTTCCCTTGGCGGGCCAACACAGTTTGTTGGGGTATGTTATTTATCGCCACGACCTGCCCAATCAATCGTTACTTGTTGACACTGCCGTCATGGTTGGCTTCCAAATACTGCGGACCTTATTAGGCGCTAACTGGACGCCCGTTCGCGTGCAGTTTTCATATCGCAAGCCATCAGACATTACCCCGTACGTCAGGAAATTTCGCTGTAACATTCAGTTCAATGCAAGCATTTCCGGACTTGTAATAAACAATCAGCAACTCCGAAAAATTCAATGTACGGCGAATCCACGCTTACACCATCTGCTTAAACTGGCTATTTCGAGCGCCACGTCACATTTGACGATTTCAGAAAAAATAAAGAGCCAGACATACGCTCTATTATTGAAAGGCCAGGCGAATTCCAGGCACATCGCCAGTCAATTCTCATTGAATGAAAGAACGCTGCGACGCCGGCTGGATGCGGAAGGTTCTCACCTCAAAGAACTGATCACCGACTCCAGAAGCAACTTCGCGCGGCAGCTCTTGAAAGATACCGATTTGCCGATATCCACAATCTCTCAGGCCCTTCAATACCAGGATCCAAACGCCTTCTCCCGCGCGTTCAAAACGTGGACAAATACGTCACCCCAGCATTGGAGAGATGGACTGGAGCTCTCCTCCATTGAGGGTTGATCCAACTGTTTCCACACACCCGTGATACCGCGCGTCGGTGTCCGAAAATGCAAGATGCCTTTTTGATGATTGCCGTAAAGTGAACGCGACAACAGGCTGGCTGCAAAGCTGATCTTCGGTTTTTTTGTGCTGTTCATGGGGCTGGCGATTAGTTGCACCTGCGGTCGGAGTTCCGCGCAGACACTCAAGAAAGCCGCACGAGTAAAAGACGACGCCCTGGACTTTGGGCGATCTAAGGATATCGATTGAGTCATCTGCTGAGAGGGATTTCATGCCATTAAATAAAAGTGTGTTGTCGATTACTGTCCTTGGTGCGCTGACACTCTTTACCAGTGGCCGCAGTGTTGCCGGTGGCCTGATGTTGTACGAAATCGCCACCGACAACGTCGGGCTGGCCAATGCCGGTGCTGCGGCTCGGGCACAAGGCCCTTCAACCATCGCCAGCAACCCCGCTGGCTTGAGTTACCTCAGCGGAACACAGATCTCCGCTGGTGCCCAGGTTCTTTTTGGTGACTTATCGTTTGATAAAGACAGTGAAACCAATACACCGGGCACTGGCAGCGGTAACGCGCTCGACCCCATACCGGGCGGCAGTTTCTTCATCAGCCATCAACTGGATGATCGGTGGTCCGTCGGTTTCGGCTCCTATGGCGATTTCGGCCTCGCTGAAAACTACGACAACGACTGGTCCGGCCGTTATTTCGTGCAGAACGCGAGCATTGCGGGACTGTCACTGGTACCCAGTGTCGCCTACCGCTTCAACGATCAATGGTCCGTCGGCGTCGGACTGAAAGCCATGTACGGGACGCTGAAGAGCGAAGCCGCCATCGATCAGGCGCCGCTCGGACTGACACAACGGGGCGACGGCCAATACAAATACCGGGACAGCACATGGGGTTACGGCGCCAACGCAGGCGTCATTTATGCACCAAAACCAGGCACCCGGATTGGCCTGGCCTACACCAGTCAGGTTGACCTCGACTTCGAGGATCGCCTGGATGTGCAGAGCAGTGCTCCGCTGGTGAGCCGCCTCAACAACGTCAACACCAAGATCGACCTGAAAGTACCGCAAACGGCGACCCTCAGTCTGTACCAGCAACTGGACACGCAATGGGCTGTCCTGGCCTCGGTCAATTGGCAGGACTGGTCGAAATTCGGTGACATCGGCATTGACATAGACACTTCCAGAACCGGTTCCCGGTCTACCTCGATCGATGCGCATTACAAGGACACGTATCAATTGGCGCTTGGCGCTCAATACCAGATGAACCAGGACTGGCTCTGGGACTTCGGCGTTGCCTATGACACGTCCGCCGTGTCCGACGCAAATCGTACGCTCACCGTGCCAATGGGCGCCGCCTGGCGCTTCGCCGCAGGCTTTACTTATTCACTGAATAAAGAGACAGACGTGAATTTCAGTTGGGTCACGGTGTGGATGGGGGACATGTCCGTCGATCAGCAAAAAACGCTGTCAGGCAATCGTGTCTCAGGCGAGTTCGACAACGCCTGGATTCAAGCCCTGACTGCCAACATGACTTGGCGCTACTGAGAGAAATCCACGAGCGTTTCAGGTGTCATGCCTAGTATCTAACCGTGGGCATGAACGCTCTCGACGCCGGTTTGTAC
>NZ_CATKPT010000002.1:0-152013 GCF_949768125.1 Pseudomonas sp. IT-P253
GTTGCTGCCTAGCTTGTAATGGCCTCTTCGCGAGCAGGCTCGCTCTCACAGGGATTACACAATCCCGTGTGGGGCGAGCCTGCTCGCGATTCGATTTTGCGTCGAATAAAAATAACGAAGGACGAGAGATGCAACAACCAGCCAAAGGTTTGAAACGCGGGCTCTCTGCCCGACATATTCGCTTCATGGCACTGGGGTCGGCGATCGGCACCGGGCTGTTTTACGGTTCTGCCTCGGCCATTCAAATGGCCGGGCCCGCGGTACTGCTTGCTTACCTGATCGGTGGCGCTGCCGTGTTCATGGTGATGCGCGCCCTCGGCGAGATGGCGGTGCACAACCCGGTGGCCGGTTCATTCGGTCAGTACGCCAGCACCTACTTGGGGCCGATGGCGGGCTTTATCCTCGGTTGGACCTATGCGTTTGAAATGGTCATCGTCGGAATGGCCGACGTCACTGCGTTCGGCATCTACATGGGGTTCTGGTTTCCGGAAGTCGCCCGCTGGGTCTGGGTGCTCGGCATCGTTTCGGTGGTCGGTGGCTTGAACCTGTGCAATGTCAAAGTCTTCGGGGAAATGGAGTTCTGGTTGTCGCTGCTCAAGGTGGCGGCCATCGTCGCGATGATCCTTGGCGGCTTCGGCATCATGCTGTTTGGCATCAGCAGCGCCCCCGGTGCCCAAGCGACCGACATCAGCAACCTCTGGACCCAGGGCGGCTTCATGCCCCATGGCATGGGCGGTCTGATCGCTTCGTTCGCGGTAGTGATGTTTGCATTTGGCGGCATTGAAATCATTGGCGTGACCGCCGGTGAGGCCAAAGACCCGCAGCACGTGTTGCCTCGGGCGATCAATGCCGTGCCGTTGCGCATCTTGCTGTTCTACGTGCTGACAATGGTAGTGCTGATGTCGATCTTCCCATGGCAGCAGATTGGCAGCCAAGGCAGCCCGTTCGTGCAGATTTTCGACAACCTGGGTATCAGCTCGGCGGCGACCATCCTCAACATCGTGGTGATTTCGGCGGCGGTGTCGGCGATCAACAGTGACATCTTCGGCGCGGGCCGCATGATGTATGGCCTGGCTCAGCAAGGGCACGCACCGAAAGGCTTCGCCAGTTTGTCGCGCAACGGCGTGCCGTGGCTGACCGTGGTGGTGATGAGTTGTGCGCTGTTGTTGGGCGTGCTGCTGAATTACCTGATACCGGAAAACGTATTCCTGCTGATCGCCTCCATCGCGACCTTCGCCACGGTATGGGTCTGGCTGATGATTCTGTTCACCCAGGTGGCCATGCGTCGCTCCATGAGTGCCGAGCAAGTCAAACAGTTGAAATTCCCGGTACCGTTCTGGCCTTATGCGCCGATGGCGGCGATTGCCTTCATGCTGTTCGTCTTCGGCGTGCTGGGTTATTTCCCGGACACCCAGGCGGCTCTGATCGTTGGCGTGGTCTGGATTGTGTTGCTGGTGCTGGCCTACCTGACGTGGGTAAAACCGGCGGCAGGGAAGGCCGTACCGGTGGAGCAGGCACCTTCTTTTTCTCATTGATAACCTAACGGAGGCCAAGGATGAAAACTCTCTGGCAACACTGTCACGTCGCAACCATGGCGCAAGGCGTCTACTCGATCATCGAGGATGCGGCCATCGTGACGTCCGGTGCGCACATTGAGTGGGTCGGCCCACGCGCTGAACTGCCGGCTGGCGAATACCCGACCGTCAACGACTTGAAAGGCGCCTGGGTGACCCCGGGCCTCATCGACTGCCACACTCATACGGTGTTTGGTGGTAACCGCAGCGGTGAGTTCGAACAACGCCTGCAAGGCGTCAGTTATGCAGAAATAGCAGCGGCGGGTGGCGGCATCGCCAGCACGGTGCGCGCCACTCGCGCGGCCACCGAAGACGAATTGTTCGCCAGCGCCGCCAAGCGTCTGAAAAGCTTGATGCGTGACGGCGTGACCACGGTCGAGATGAAGTCCGGCTACGGGCTCGACCTGGCCAGCGAACGCAAGATCCTGCGGGTCGTGCGCCGTCTCGGCGCCGAACTGCCGGTCAGCGTACGCAGCACCTGCCTGGCCGCGCACGCATTGCCGCCGGAATATGCCGATCGCGCTGACGACTACATTGATCACATCTGCGCTGAAATGCTTCCGGCCCTGGCGGCCGAGGGTTTGGTGGATGCGGTGGATGCGTTTTGCGAGTACCTGGCGTTTTCGCCAGCACAGGTCGAACGCGTGTTCATCACCGCACAGAAACTCGGCTTGCCAGTGAAGCTGCACGCCGAGCAACTGTCGTCGCTGCACGGTTCGAGTCTGGCGGCGCGTTACCACGCGCTGTCGGCCGATCATCTGGAGTTCATGACCGAAGACGACGCCATCGCGATGGCCGAGGCCGGAACTGTTGCGGTACTGCTCCCGGGGGCTTTCTATTTCCTGCGGGAAACCCAATTGCCGCCGATGGATGCCCTGCGCAAACACGGGGTGAAAATCGCCATCGCCAGCGACCTCAACCCCGGCACCTCGCCAGCGCTGTCGTTGCGCTTGATGCTGAACATGGCCTGCACCTGCTTCCGTATGACTCCGGAAGAAGCCTTGGCGGGCGCGACCATACATGCCGCCACCGCGCTGGGCATGGCTGACACCCACGGTTCGCTGGAAGCCGGCAAGGTCGCAGACTTTGTGGCCTGGCAAATCGATCGTCCCGCCGACCTGTCGTACTGGTTGGGCGGTGACCTGGAAAAACGCGTCGTGCGTCACGGCGTCGAAACGAGCGTTTAGGAGAACAGTTGTGGATAAGGTTCTGAACTTCAAACAAGGCCGCGTGCCCCTGCTGATCAGCATGCCCCACGCCGGTCTGCGCCTGACCCCCGCGGTCGAAGCCGGGTTAATCGCCGATGCCCGCAGTCTGCCGGATACCGACTGGCACATCCCCACGCTTTATGAGTTCGCCGCCGAACTGGGTGCCAGTACGTTGGCTGCCGAGTATTCGCGTTTCGTCATCGATCTGAACCGACCGTCCGACGATAAGCCTCTGTATGTCGGCGCTACCACCGGCCTGTACCCGGCAACACTGTTCGACGGCATTCCGTTGTTCCGTGAGGGCATGGAACCGTCGGCGGAGGAACGTGCGACGTATCTGGAACAGGTCTGGACGCCATATCACAGCACATTGCAGAACGAGTTGGCGCGACTGAAGGCCGAGTTTGGCTACGCGCTGCTGTTCGATGCGCACTCGATCCGCTCGATCATTCCGCATCTGTTCGACGGCAAATTGCCGGACTTCAACCTCGGCACGTTCAACGGCGCCAGTTGCGATCCTCAGTTGGCGACTCAACTGGAAGCGATTTGTGCACGTCACGGCGATTACAGCCACGTGCTGAACGGTCGCTTCAAGGGCGGCCACATCACCCGGCATTACGGCAATCCGGCCGAAAACATCCATGCGGTGCAACTGGAGTTGGGTCAGTGCACGTACATGGAAGAGTTCGAGCCGTTCCGCTATCGCCCAGACCTGGCCGCGCCGACGCAGGTGGTGCTCAAGGAATTGTTGCAAGGACTGTTGGCCTGGGGTGAAAAGCACTACAACGCATAACCCTGTGGGAGCGAACTTGCTCGCGATGAGGCCGTGTCAGTCACAGAGATGTTGAATGACAGACCGCTATCGCGAGCAAGCTCGCTCCCACAGGTTGTTGGTAGTCGTCTCGATATTGGGTCGTCTCCGTGCAAAACACCGTCGCTACAGTTCGCTTTTAGTCTCGTGCGGCTGCGTAATGTTCCAGGCACGGTGCACAAAGACACCGGGCCCATAACAATCCGCTGCCGCACGAGACCCTCCCGATGAAACGACTGTTCACCCGCTGTCTCTCAATCCTCTGCGGCACTGCTCTTCTGAGCACCAGCGTCCTGGCCAATGATGACGCTTCCTGCAAGGCCGTGCGCATGGGCGTGGTCAACTGGACCGACGTGATCGCCACCAGTGGCATGGCCGATGTGTTGCTCAATGGCCTCGGCTACGAAAGCAAGCAAACCAGTGCCGTGCAGCAAATCATCTTCGCCGGCATCCGCGACAAGCGTCTCGATATCTTCCTTGGTTACTGGAAACCGGCGATGGACAAAAACATCGCCCCGTTCGTGGCCGCCAATCAAGTGAAAGTCATGGAAAAGCCGAGCCTGGCAGACGCTCAGGCGACCCTCGCCGTACCTGCGTACGTCGCCGAAGCGGGTCTGAAAACCTTCTCCGATATCGCCAAGTTCAAGGATCAGCTCGGCGGCAAGATCTACGGCATCGAGCCTGGCAGCGGGGCCAACACCATCATCAAAACCATGATCGAGACCAATCGCTTTGGCTTGAAGGACTTCAAGCTGATCGAGTCGGGTGAGGCCGGCATGCTGGCTGCCGTTCAGCGAGCGGTGAATCGCAAGGAGTTTGTAGTATTTGTCGGTTGGACCCCGCATCCGATGAACATCAACATGAAAATCGCCTACCTGACGGGCAGTGAAGACGTCTATGGGCCGAACGAAGGCGCAGCGACCGTTTCCACTGTTACCGCCCCGGATTACGCCGAGCGCTGCCCAAACGTCAATCGCCTGCTGGAGAACCTGACCTTCACTGCGTCCCAGGAAAGCCAGTTGATGGTGCCGATCATGGAGCGCAAGACGCCGCAGGACGTGGCCAAACAGTGGCTGCGCGATCATCCGCAAGATTTGCAACGCTGGCTCGCGGGCGTCAGCAGTTTCGATGGCAAGGATGGGGTCGCCACCGTTCAGGCCAGTTTGAAAAAATGACACCAGAACCTGTGGGCGCGAGCTTGCTCGCTCCCACAGGGGGGTGACCCACATATCCCCTGAACGGGCACCAGGCTCATGGCTCCTTATCCGCTTTCCAGGCAGATGACAGCGTTCGTCGATAAAACCGTCAGTTTCAATAGTACCGACAGCAGTCTCGAAGGTTTGCGCCAGGCCTATGGCGAGATGTGCCGGGCGTTCACCCCGTCACGTCCCGCCGGGTTGCATGTGGTCGATTTCGAATTGGCTGGCGTGGCGGCGAGGTCTTATCAACCGACCGCTTCGTCGCCGACCGACGGTTGCCCATGCATCGTGTATCTGCACGGCGGCGGCTGGGTGGTGGGAGATCTGGACTCCCACGACTTCATTTGTGCCGAACTGGCGTCGACACTCGGGGTGTTGGTGATCGCCGTCGATTATCGACTGGCACCGGAGCATCCGTTCCCGGCGGCATTCAATGACTGTCTCAGTGTGTGGCGAGCATTGCGCACGGGGCCGTTTCGGCTTGATCCCAAGCGCACATTGGTGGCCGGGGACAGCGCCGGCGGCAATCTCGCTGCCGCGCTTTGCCTGGCCTTGCGTGATGCAGGCGAGCCATTGCCGGCTGCACAGGTTCTGATTTACCCAGGTTTGGGAAGTGATCACACGTTACCTTCACGCAGCGAATGCATCGATGCCCCGTTGCTCAGCAGCAGCGATGTGGATTGTTATCACGCCTTGTATTTACCCGATACCCGACAGCCAGGGGCCTATGCGATGCCGTTGCTGGCCAGCGACTTCAGTGGCTTGCCGCCAGCGTTGGTCGCCGTGGCGCAATTCGATCCGTTGCGCGACGACGGCGTGGTTTTCGCCGAGCGATTGAACGCCGCTGGCGTGGTGGCGACGCTTTATTACGGCGAGGGGCTGGTTCACGGTTGTTTGCGGGCGCGGGGCCAGGTCGCCGAGGTGGACTTGCTCTATGAAACCCTGCTCGGGTATCTGGCGGCAAAACTCTGACGCTGCAACGGGCATGCTCATTGACGTAATTCGGGTTTATGATGCCGGACGGCAGAATAATAGAAGTCCCCCCAGGGATGACCTCGACCCCTTACGGAGCGCGCAATGCAGACTTTGTACCCGCAGATCAAACCCCACGCCCGGCACGATCTGGCCGTCGATGACACTCACACGCTGTACGTCGACGAAAGCGGTTCACCGAAAGGTTTGCCCGTCGTATTCATCCACGGCGGCCCCGGCGCCGGGTGCGATGCACAAAGCCGTCGTTATTTTGATCCCAACCTGTACCGCATTGTCACTTTCGACCAGCGTGGCTGTGGTCGCTCCACGCCCCACGCCAATCTGGAAAACAACACCACCTGGGATCTGGTCGCCGACCTTGAGCGCATTCGTAAGCACCTGGGTATTGAAAAGTGGGTGTTATTTGGCGGCTCCTGGGGTTCAACCCTGGCCCTTGCCTACGCGCAAACCCATCCGGAGCGTGTGCACGGTCTGATTCTGC
The DNA here is from genome assembly GCF_949768125.1 of Pseudomonas sp. IT-P253. Classification (NCBI taxonomy): domain Bacteria; kingdom Pseudomonadati; phylum Pseudomonadota; class Gammaproteobacteria; order Pseudomonadales; family Pseudomonadaceae; genus Pseudomonas; species Pseudomonas sp. IT-P253. The sequence continues at coordinate 6,267 of NZ_CATKPT010000002.1, forward strand.
GCGGGATTTTCCTCTGTCGTCCGCAGGAAATCGAATGGTTCTATCAGGCCGGCGCGAGCCGTCTGTTTCCCGATTACTGGCAGGACTACATCGCACCGATCCCGCTGGACGAGCGCGACGACTTGCTCAGCGCTTTCCACAAGCGCCTGATCGGCAACGATCAAATTGCCCAGATGCACGCGGCCAAGGCCTGGTCTACCTGGGAAGGCCGGACCGCCACCCTGCGCCCGAACCCGATGGTGGTCGATCGCTTCTCTGAGCCACAGCGCGCGTTGTCCATCGCTCGCATCGAATGTCACTACTTCACCAACAATGCGTTCCTCGAGGCGAACCAGCTGATCCGCGACATGGGCAAGATCGCCCATTTGCCCGGCGTGATCGTGCATGGTCGCTACGACGTGATCTGCCCGCTGGATAACGCCTGGGAACTGCACCAGAACTGGCCGAACAGTGAATTGCAGGTGATCCGTGATGCCGGCCATGCCGCCTCCGAGCCCGGTATTACGGATGCACTGGTTCGCGCCGCCGATCAGATGGCCCATCGTCTGCTCGACCTGGCCCCTGAAGAAGCATGAAGGGTCTGCTGCAACGCGTGCGTGGCGCGCGAGTCGAGGTAGCGGGGGAGGTGGTTGGCGCAGTCGATCAGGGTTTGTTGGTATTGGTGGCGGTCGAACCCGAAGACTCTCGGGCGAGCGCCGACAAACTTCTGCATAAGCTGCTTAACTATCGAGTGTTCAGTGACGCAGAGGGCAAGATGAATCTGTCCCTGGCGGATGTAGGCGGTGGGTTGCTGCTGGTCTCACAGTTCACCCTGGCCGCCGACACTAAAAGCGGGTTGCGCCCGAGTTTTTCGACCGCTGCCCCACCAGCCCTGGGCGAGGAGCTTTTCGACTATCTATTAAGTAAGGCGAAACAGGTGCATGGCACTGTGGCATCAGGTAGATTCGGCGCGGATATGCAGGTGCACCTGGTCAATGATGGCCCGGTAACCTTCCTGTTACAGACCTGAAAGCGCTTAAAACGTCTTTTTAAGCCCTTTTCGACTGTAAACAGGGGGTTTTCGCGATAAATACTTGGTTGCCCTGATGCGTTGTAACGCGGCCTACTAGATAATCGCGCGCTACGGGGATCAGCGTTCGTTGGTCCGTTTGACTTAGGTAGAGACTTGTCCTGGACCGTTTGGGGAATCATTTAGCCCCATCGGAGTCGGAATAATGCTCGCCAACTTGGCAAGAGTGGTCTGTAGGGGCGGTTTTTTTATGCAGCCTGCCTCACGGGCCCTTTAACTGGCCGTTGGTTTTTTGATCTGTTTTCGGCGAGGGTTGCTCGTGATTGTTAGTCCCTGTAATGCACCAAAATTGTCTGCCAAACGGTTTCGAAGCGCACTGGTAGCGGGCTCTGCACTGCTCTGCCTGTTCAGCGCCGGCCAGCTTTGGGCATTCGATCTGGATGATGTGTCGGCCAAGGCAAAAGAGCTGGCCGGGCAGAAATACGAAGCTCCGCGCAGTAACCTGCCGAACGAATTCCGCGAGATGAAATTCGCGGACTATCAAAAAATTCGCTTCCTGACCGAAAAAGCCGAGTGGGCCGATCAGAAAACCCCGTTCAAGCTGTCGTTCTATCACCAGGGTATGCATTTCGATACACCGGTGAAAATCAACGAAATCACGGCTAACGCCGTCGAAGAGATCAAGTACGACCCAAGTCGTTTCGATTTCGGCGACCTGAAATTCGATCCTAAAGCCACCGAACAGCTGGGTTATGCCGGTTTCCGTGTGCTGTTCCCGATCAACAAGGCCGACAAGCAAGACGAAATCATGACCATGCTCGGCGCGAGTTACTTCCGCGTTGTCGGTAAAGGCCAAACGTATGGTTTGTCCGCTCGCGGCATGGCCATCGACACCGCATTACCGTCCGGCGAAGAATTCCCGCGTTTCACCGAGTTCTGGATTCAACAGCCAAAACCGGGCGACAAGCACCTGGTGATTTTCGCCTTGCTGGATTCGCCTCGCGCTACCGGCGCCTATCGCCTGATTCTGCGTCCGGGCAGCGACACCGTTGTCGACGTCAAAGCCCAGATGTTCCTGCGTGACAAAGTCACCAAGCTGGGTGTTGCACCGCTGACCAGCATGTACCTGTTCGGCGCCAACCAGCCGTCCAAGGTGCTGAACTATCGTCGCGAACTACACGATTCCAGCGGTCTGTCGATCCATGCCGGCAACGGCGAGTGGATCTGGCGCCCACTGAACAACCCGAAACACCTGGCCGTGAGCAACTTCTCGATTGAAAATCCGCGCGGTTTTGGCCTGCTGCAACGTGGCCGTGACTTCAGCCACTACGAAGACCTCGACGACCGCTACGACAAGCGTCCAAGCGCCTGGATCGAGCCAAACGGCGATTGGGGCAAGGGCTCCGTCGATCTGGTAGAGATTCCGACCGCCGACGAAACCAACGACAATATCGTTGCGTTCTGGAGCCCGGAAAAGCTGCCTGAGCCTGGTCAGCCACTGGACGTCGCTTATCGCATGCACTGGACCACCGACGAAGCTGCTATCCACGCGCCGGACAGCGCTTGGGTCAAGCAAACGCTGCGTTCCACCGGTGACGTGAAGCAGTCCAATCTGATCCGTCAGCCGGACGGCACCGTCGCTTATCTGGTGGACTTCGAAGGCCCGTCCCTCGCGGCGTTGCCGCCAGAGGCGGACGTTCGCAGCCAGGTCAGCGTTGGCGACAATGCCGAACTGGTCGAGAACAGCGTGCGTTACAACCCTGAGACCAAGGGCTGGCGCCTGACGCTGCGCATGAAGATCAAAGACCCGGGCAAGTCCACCGAGATGCGTGCTGCACTGGTCCAGAATATCGTGCCAGCCGACCTCGCCAAGACCTCGCTACCGCTGTCCAATTCTTCTGTTGCCAAGGCCGATAAGGTCGCTGCCAAGCAACAAGAGAAAGAGGACAAGGAAGCCAAGCAAGCTGAGGCCAAGCAGGCCGACGCCAAACCAGCCGCAGATGCCAAGGACAAGGCCAACAAAGACGCCAAGCAGCCTGCTGCTGCAAACGCGGCCCCAGCCACACCGGAATCGGCATCGACTGAAGAAGTCCTGACCGAGACCTGGAGCTATCAGTTGCCTGCCGATGAGTAATTCTCAAGTACAGCCAGAAACGCTTGCAGAGTATCTGGCGCATCTACCGATGACCGACGAGCAGCGCGCGGAACTCGCGGGCTGCTCGTCGTTCAGCGAACTGCACCAACGCCTGTCGTCCCAGGTGTTCGACGCCCCGACCGACGCCGCCCAGGCGTCGGTCGGCAAACGCCTGACCCTGAATACCGCCGAAGAGTTGCAGGACGCCGAAATGCTGGTGCTCGACACCAGCGGTCGCGTTTGCCTCAAGGCGACACCGCCGATCCGTCGGACCAAGGTCGTGCCGGAGCCGTGGCGCACCAACATTCTGGTGCGTGGCTGGCGTCGTCTGACCGGTCGCACCAACCCGCCGGCGCCGCCGAAGGATGAGCGCGTATTGCCGGCCGCCCGCTGGCGCACCGTCGGTTCGATCCGTCGCTACATTCTGTTGATACTGATGCTCGGCCAGACCATCGTTGCCGGCTGGTACATGAAAGGCATCATGCCGTATCAGGGCTGGTCGTTCGTCGACCTGAACGAAGTCCTGCATCAACCACTGACGCAAACGGCCACGCAAGTGCTGCCGTATGCACTGCAAACCAGCATCCTGATTCTGTTCGGGATTCTGTTCTGCTGGGTATCGGCCGGTTTCTGGACGGCCCTGATGGGCTTCCTCGAACTGCTCACGGGGCACGATAAATACCGTATTTCCGGTAAAAGTGCCGGCAACGAGCCCATCGCCAAGGACGCGCGCACCGCACTGGTGATGCCGATCTGCAACGAAGACGTGCCCCGTGTGTTTGCCGGTCTGCGGGCGACCTTTGAGTCGGTTGCGGCCACAGGTGATCTGGATCGCTTCGACTTCTTCGTTCTCAGTGACAGCAACGACGCCGATATCTGTGTCGCCGAACAGCAGGCCTGGCTGGACGTCTGCCGCGAAGCCAAAGGCTTCGGCAAGATTTTCTATCGCCGCCGTCGCCGTCGTGTAAAACGTAAAAGCGGCAACCTCGACGACTTCTGCCGTCGCTGGGGCGGTGACTACAAATACATGGTTGTGCTCGATGCCGACTCCGTGATGAGCGGCGAATGCCTGACCAGTCTGGTGCGCTTGATGGAAGCCACCCCGGACGCCGGGATCATCCAGACCGCGCCACGTGCGTCGGGCATGGACACCCTTTATGCGCGTATGCAGCAGTTCGCGACCCGTGTTTACGGTCCGTTGTTCACCGCCGGCCTGCACTTCTGGCAGTTGGGCGAATCCCACTACTGGGGCCACAACGCGATCATTCGCATGAAGCCGTTCATCGAGCATTGCGCCTTGGCGCCGTTGCCCGGTAAAGGCGCGTTCGCCGGTGCGATTCTGTCCCACGACTTCGTCGAAGCCGCGCTGATGCGCCGTGCGGGCTGGGGCGTGTGGATTGCCTACGACTTGCCGGGTAGCTATGAAGAATTGCCGCCGAACCTGCTGGACGAACTCAAGCGTGACCGTCGCTGGTGCCACGGTAACCTGATGAACTTCCGGCTGTTCCTGGTCAAGGGCATGCACCCGGTGCACCGTGCGGTGTTTCTGACTGGCGTGATGTCTTATTTGTCGGCACCGTTGTGGTTCTTCTTTCTGGTGCTGTCGACGGCGCTGCTGGCGGTCAACACACTGATGGAACCGCAGTACTTCCTCGAACCCCGCCAGCTTTATCCGCTGTGGCCACAATGGCACCCGGACAAGGCGATTGCGCTGTTCTCGACCACGATCGTGTTGCTGTTCCTGCCGAAGTTGCTGAGCATCATCCTGATCTGGGCCAAGGGTGCAAAAGAGTTCGGCGGCAAGTTCAAGGTGACCTTGTCGATGCTGCTGGAGATGCTGTTCTCGATGCTGCTGGCACCGGTGCGGATGATTTTCCACACCCGTTTCGTGCTTGCTGCGTTCCTCGGCTGGGCCGCGACCTGGAATTCGCCACAACGTGACGACGACTCCACGCCGTGGAGCGAAGCGGTCAAGCGCCACGGTCCGCAAACCTTGCTGGGCTTCTTCTGGGCCTTGCTGGTGATCTGGCTGAATCCAAGCTTCCTCTGGTGGCTGGTGCCGATCGTCGGTTCGTTGATGCTGTCGATTCCGGTGTCGGTAATTTCCAGCCGTGTCGGTTTGGGCCTGAAGTCCCGTGATGAGAGCCTGTTCCTGATCCCTGAGGAATACAATCCGCCACAGGCGTTGCAGGCGACGGACCAATACACCCATGAAAACCGTTATCACGCGCTGAAAGACGGCTTCATCCGCTCGGTGGTCGATCCACAGCAGAACGCCCTGGCGTGCTCGCTGGCGACTTCGCGCCATGGTCAGGCAGAGCCGATCGAATGGTTGCGGGTCGAACGGGTTCGCCATGCATTGAAAGCCGGGCCTGACGGCCTGAACAACAATGAGCGTGTGCAACTGTTGAGCGACCCGGTGGCCTTGGCTCGCTTGCATGAGCAGGTCTGGAGCGAGGGCCACTCCGAGTGGCTGCAAGCCTGGCGTAAATCGGTGAAAGCCGATCCCCATGCGCCGTTGCTGCCGCTCAAGCCACTGGGCTCACAGCCTCAGATGGCATGACAAAAAGCCCCGCTTTAATAGCGGGGCTTTTTTTTGCCTGAACGTTGCCAAACACTTGTGAAAACGAATGAGTGCGTTAGGATCCGTCCCCGAATTGGTGCGCCCGGACAGCTTTCTGTTCGTATCTATCGGTTTTCTAAGGAAAACCGTCGATTGCGCGCCCCACAAAGCAATGAGTTTGGGGACATGATGATGAAGAAGTATCTCTCGATGCTGCTGGTTGGCGTCACGGCATTGGTTGCTGTCAGTACGGCACAGGCGGGTGCCATCGATGACGCGGTCAAGCGCGGTACGTTGAAAGTCGGCATGGACCCGACCTACATGCCGTTCGAGATGACCAACAAGCGTGGCGAAATCATCGGCTTCGAAGTCGATATCCTCAAAGCCATGGCGAAAGCGATGGGCGTCAAACTGGAGCTGGTCTCCACTGGCTATGACGGCATCATCCCGGCCCTGCTGACCGACAAGTTCGACATGATCGGCAGTGGCATGACCCTGACCCAGGAACGCAATCTGCGCCTGAACTTCAGCGAACCCTTCATCGTGGTCGGCCAGACCCTGCTGATCCGCAAGGAGCTGGAGGGCACCATCAAGTCCTATAAAGACCTGAACAGCGCCGACTATCGCATCACGTCCAAGCTCGGTACCACTGGAGAGATGGTCGCTAAAAAACTGATCGCCAAAGCCAAATACCATGGCTACGACAATGAGCAGGAAGCCGTGCTCGACGTGGTCAACGGCAAGGCCGACGCGTTCATCTACGACGCGCCTTACAACGTTGTGGCGGTTAACAAGGCCGGTGCTGGCAAACTGCTGTTCCTGGACAAGCCGTTCACCTACGAGCCGTTGGCCTTCGGACTGAAAAAAGGTGATTACGACAGCATCAACTTCATCAACAACTTTCTGCACCAGATCCATGAAGACGGCACCTACGATCGCATTCATGACAAGTGGTTCAAAGACACCGCTTGGCTCAAGGACATGGAATAAGGCTCGGTCAGATAGACCGCGTGGTCCCATTCGCGAGCAGGCTCGCTCCCACACTGGATCTGAATGTGGGAGCGAGCCTGCTCGCGAAGACGGCATCCCTGGCAACAAAGAATTCGGAACCCTCAGACTCAATGAAACAGAAAAAAGCCCAATGGCCGTGGCACGTATTGACCGTGCTAGTGCTGATCGGCCTGGCCGGCGCGTTGTATTACGCCACCTCGCTGATGTCCTACGAATGGCGCTGGAACCGTGTGCCGCAGTATTTTGCCTACCACGCCGAAGAGTCCCAGCGCGCCACGGATATTTCCACCGTCAGCGAGCTGGTGCGCAACGGCGATAAAGCCGAAGTTACCCTGCGCAATGAAGCGGGCGACGAGCAGCGCCTGACCGTCGACGACAACAGCCTGCAAGTGGCCCGAGGCGATGATGTGGCCGAAGGCGATGTGATCGGCGCGACACGGCATTGGGCCGCCGGACCGCTGATGTGGGGACTGTGGACCACCTTGTGGTTGTCTGTAGTGTCCGGCGTGCTCGGGCTGCTGATCGGCCTCGCGACGGGGCTGTGCCGTCTGTCAAACAACCCGACCCTGCGCGACCTTTCGACTATCTATGTCGAGCTGGTACGCGGCACACCGTTGCTGGTGCAGATCTTCATTTTCTACTTCTTCATCGGCACGGTGATGAACTTGTCCCGGGAATTGGCCGGGATCGCCGCGTTGTCGCTGTTCACCGGTGCTTATGTGGCGGAAATCATCCGCTCCGGCGTGCAGTCGATCGCCCGTGGTCAGAACGAAGCGGCGCGCTCCCTTGGCTTGAGCGCGGGCCAGTCGATGCGCCACGTGGTGATGCCGCAAGCCTTGAAGCGCGTGCTGCCGCCATTGGCCGGGCAGTTCATCAGTCTGGTCAAGGACACTTCGCTGGTGTCGGTGATCGCGATTACCGAGCTGCTGAAAAGCGGTCGTGAAGTCATCACCACGTCGTTCTCGCCGTTCGAAATCCTGTTCTGCGTGGCCGGCCTGTATTTGTTGATCAACCTGCCGCTGTCGAAAATCGCCAGCCGGCTTGAGCGGAGGCTCGCACAAAGTGATTGAAGTCCGCGATCTGGTAAAAGTCTTCGACACCCGCGGCCAGGTAGTGCGCGCGGTGGATAACGTGTCCACCCACGTCGCCAAGGGCGAAGTACTGGTGGTGATCGGCCCGTCGGGTTCCGGCAAGTCGACCTTCCTGCGTTGCCTCAATGGCCTGGAAGCGTTCGACTCCGGTTCGGTCAGCATCGATGGCCTGCAACTGGCCGATCCGAAAACCGACGTCAACGCCTACCGCCGCGAAGTCGGCATGGTGTTCCAGCATTTCAACCTGTTCCCGCACATGACGGTCCTGGAAAACCTCTGCCTGGCCCAGAAAGTCGTGCGCAAGCGTGGCAAGAAGGAGCGTGAGGCCAAGGCGCTGGCCTTGCTGGAGAAGGTCGGTATCGCGCAGAAGGCCAATGAGTTTCCATCGCGCCTGTCCGGTGGCCAGCAACAGCGTGTGGCGATTGCCCGTGCATTGGCGATGGAACCCAAGGTCATGCTGTTCGATGAGCCAACCTCGGCCCTCGACCCGGAAATGGTCGGCGAAGTGCTGGACGTGATGAAGACCCTGGCCGTGGAAGGCATGACCATGGTCTGCGTCACTCACGAAATGGGCTTTGCGCGGGAAGTGGCGGATCGGGTGTTGTTTTTCGACCACGGCAAATTGCTGGAAGATGCCGCGCCGGCGGAGTTCTTCGATGCGCCGAAGGATCCGCGGGCTCAAGCGTTTTTGCGGCAGGTTCTCTAGCTTCAGCGCCTTTCAGGCCGCCATCGCGAGCAAGCTCGCTCCCACATAGGTTGTGTGATCGACACACATCCCTGCGGGAGCGAGCTTGCTTGCGATGGCATCACTTCCCGGTTCGAACCGAGGCACATGTTGGTTTTATGGGAGCTGTATCGGCAGTCGGACCGGAATTTGTAGGCGTGAGCGAATCACCTTGTGGCAAGGGAGCTTGTCGGAACGCCGCACCGTCCCGCACGGCTGCGCAGCAGTCGTAAAACAGGCAAATGCGGGTTTGCTGCCAAAAAGCGATGGCCGCTTCGCGCCCAAGCGGGAGCAAGCTCCCTCGCCACAATGACCGTGTTTTGCTTTAGAAGAGGCGGGCCAGGAGTGCCGTGACCGCGGTTTCGACCCGCAGGATGCGCTCGCCGAGTTGCACCGGTTGCAGGCCGGCCTTGCCCAGCAGGTCGATCTCGTAGGGGATCCAGCCACCTTCCGGGCCGATGGCCAGAGTCACCGGTTCGTCCAGGCCACGAGGGCAGGGCGGGTAATTGCCGGGGTGACCGACCAGGCCGAGGGTGCCGTCGGTAATCGCCGGCAGACGGTCTTCCACGAAGGGTTTGAAACGCTTTTCGATGACGATGTCCGGCAGCACGCTGTCCCGCGCCTGCTCGAGGCCGAGGATCAACTGCTCGCGGATGGCCTCGGGTTCCAGAAACGGGGTTTGCCAGAAGCTCTTCTCGACGCGATAGCTGTTCACCAGCACGATGCGCGGCACACCCATGGCTGCTACGGTCTGAAACACCCTGCGCAGCATTTTCGGCCTTGGCAGGGCCAGTATCAGGGTCAGCGGTAGCTTGGCTGGTGGCGATTGGTCGAGGGTGACGCACAACTCGGCTTCATCGGCCTCCAGACGCAGCAATTGGGCAGAGCCCATCAGGCCGCCAATACGTCCGACTCGCAGGCTATCGCCAACAACCGAACGGTGAACTTCCTGCATGTGGGTCAACCGGCGATCGCGCAGGATGACCCTGTCGGCCGCAATGAAGTCGGCCTCTTCGAGGAGCAACACATTCACGGCTGGGTCGCTGGCGGCTGGTCGTTGTGATCGTCGGCCGGCTGGTCATCCGGGTGCTCGCCGCGTTTGCTGATCAAGCCGCCGAACAGCACGCCGATTTCAAACAGCAGCCACATCGGGACGGCCAACAAGGTCTGCGAGAAGATGTCCGGAGGCGTCAGGATCATGCCGACCACAAAGCAACCGATCACTACATAGGGGCGGATTTTCTTCAGGTATTTGACGTCGACCACGCCAATCCACACCAGCAGCACCACGGCCACCGGTATTTCGAACGCCACGCCGAAGGCAAAAAACAGCGTCATGACGAAATCGAGGTAACTGGTGATGTCGGTCATCATTTCCACGCCGGCCGGGGTGGCGGAGGCGAAGAATTTGAAGATCAGCGGGAACACCAGGTAATAGGCGAACGCCATGCCGGTGTAGAACAGCGCGATGCTGGATATCAGCAATGGCACCGCAATGCGCTTCTCATGCTTGTACAGGCCCGGTGCGATGAAGCCCCAGATCTGATGCAGGATCACCGGAATCGCCAGGAACAGCGAGACCATCATGGTCAACTTCAGTGGCGTCAGGAACGGCGACGACACGTCGGTGGCGATCATCGTCGCGCCGGCCGGCAAGTAGGCGCGTAGCGGCGTGGAGACGAAGGTGTAGATCTGCTGGGTGAAAGCGAACAACCCGGCGAAGATGACGAAAATCGCCGCTACACAGCGCAGCAGGCGGGTACGCAACTCGGTGAGGTGCGAAACCAGCGGCATGTGCTGGTCGTTTTCAGGGAGATCGCTCATGGGGCTCGCGGCGGCAATGTTGGGTCGTTAGGGGCCGGCGCAACAGGCGCAGCCGCAGGTGTAACAGGTTCAACCGGAGTCGTAGCCGCAGCGGCTGAAGGCTGCGCAGCCGCTACAACAGGTGCAGGCTCGGCGGCTGGAGCATGAGTCGTCTGCTCCGCCACCGGTTCGACCGTTTGAACCGGTGTAGCTTCCTGCTGAGTCGGCGTGAAGATTTTCCGCGCCTCCTGCTCCAAAGACAGAATGTGCTCGTTATGCAGTTGCCGACGAATCTCGTCGGCACCGATTTCACGTTCAACTTCCTGTTTGATTGCGTTGAAACTGCGCTTCAGACGCCCGATCCAAAGGCCGGCGGTGCGCGCAGCACCCGGCAGACGCTCGGGGCCCAGCACTAGCAGGGCAACGAGGCCGACGAGCAGCAGTTCAGAGAAGCTGATACCAAACATTAGTCAGTGCTCACACGTCTTTGCGGATCGGCTCTTCGACTTTTTGTGCCTGCACGTCGATGGTGTGCGGCTGGTTCACAGACTGTGTGGCTTGTGGCTGAACAGGCGGAACCGGTTGGGCCGGGGTCACCGTCGGGTCGACCGGCTTTTCTTCATCGTTCATGGCTTTGCGAAAGCCCTTGATCGTCTCGCCCACGTCAGTGCCGAGGTTTTTCAGTTTTTTGGTGCCGAACACCAGTACGACAACAACCAGGATGACGATCCAGTGTTTCCAGTCAAAAATGCCCATGTTGCTGCTCCTCTCTAATAATTGTTCAGGCGGACGGGCGCGAGGCTTTCTCGGCGTGTCCGGAGAGACCGAAACGACGGTCCAGTTCATCGAGTACAGCCTGTGGATGCTGCCCCAATTGGGCGAGCATGACCATGCTGTGGAACCACAAATCGGCGGTTTCGTAGATCACATCGCTGCAGTCACCGCTGATGGCGGCGTCCTTGGCGGCAATGATGGTTTCGACCGACTCTTCGCCGACTTTTTCCAGAATCTTGTTCAAGCCCTTGTGGTACAGGCTGGCGACATACGAACTGTCGGCGGCAGCGCCTTTACGCTCTTCCAGCACCTGGGCCAGACGGGTAAGAGTGTCACTCATGTGCGTGTCCTGAGGAATAGATAGCGTGCGGGTCTTTCAGAACCGGATCGACGGTTTTCCAGTCGCCGTTCTCGAAGACACGATAGAAGCAGCTCTGGCGGCCGGTATGGCAAGCGATATCGCCGATTTGCTCGACCATCAGGATGATCACATCGGCGTCACAGTCCAGGCGCATCTCATGCAAAACCTGCACGTGGCCGGACTCTTCGCCCTTGCGCCACAGCTTGCCACGGGAGCGCGACCAGTAGATGGCGCGGTTCTCGGCAGCCGTCAGTTCCAGCGCTTCGCGGTTCATCCAGGCCATCATCAGGACGCGCCCGGTCTTATGATCCTGGGCAATTGCCGGCACCAGGCCATCGGCGTCCCACTTGATCTCGTCCAGCCAGTTTTTCATCTTCGACTCCGACAGCGGGCCCGACACTACAATTAGTCAGGCCCAACGTTGAAACAGTGTGCCAGTACGCAGCACAACTGGCTATCGGCGAACGACCAGATACAAACCAACGGCCATCATGATTCCGGCCGGCCAGTAAGCCAGTTCGTTCAGCGGCCCGCCCACGGCCAGTATTGCACCGCCCGCCAGGTGAGCGGTGCCAAGCAGCCGCAGGAACCAGTCATCACGGCGCCGATGCCACGGTGGTGGCGGTTCGTAAGCCTGGGGGTGGGACATGCGCTCGAGCAGATCGCGAGCCATGTTGGCCAGGTGCGGCAGCTGTTCAAACTGGCTTTGCACGTTGCCGAGCAACGCTTTGGGGCTGACACGTTCCCTCATCCAGCGCTCGAGGAACGGCTGGGCGGTGTTCCACAGATCGAGATCCGGGTACAACTGACGGCCCAGACCTTCGATGTTCAGCAAGGTCTTTTGCAGCAATACGAGTTGTGGCTGCACTTCCATATTGAAGCGTCGAGCAGTCTGGAACAGGCGCATCAGCACCTGGCCAAAGGAAATGTCTTTTAACGGTTTTTCGAAGATCGGCTCGCAGACCGTCCGGATGGCTGCTTCGAATTCGTTGAGTTTGGTTTCCGCTGGCACCCAGCCCGAGTCGATGTGCAACTGCGCAACGCGGCGGTAATCACGCTTGAAAAACGCAAACAGGTTGCGCGCCAGGTAATCCTGGTCTTCCGGGGTCAGGCTGCCAACGATGCCGCAGTCGATCGCAATATATTGCGGGCTCCATGGGTTGACGGTGCTGACGAAGATGTTTCCGGGGTGCATGTCGGCGTGGAAGAAGCTATCGCGGAACACTTGGGTAAAGAAAATTTCCACGCCACGCTCGGCGAGCATTTTCATGTCGGTGCGCTGGTCGGCCAAGGTGGTCAGATCGGTGACCTGTATCCCGTAGATGCGCTCCATTACCAGCACTTTCGGCCGGCACCAGTCCCAGTAGACTTGTGGCACGTACAGCAGCGGCGAGCCATCGAAGTTGCGCTTCAGCTGGCTGGCGTTGGCCGCCTCGCGCAGCAGGTCGAGTTCGTCGTAGATGGTTTTCTCGTAGTCCTGGACCACGTCCACCGGGTGCAGCAAACGCGCGTCGGCCGAGAGTTTTTCGGCGGCACGGGCAAGGATGAACAGCCACGCCAGGTCCTGGGCGATGATCGGTTTCAGGCCGGGGCGAATGACTTTCACCACCACTTCTTCGCCGGTTTTCAGTTGCGCGGCGTGCACCTGCGCCACCGAGGCCGAGGCCAGTGGTTCAACGTCGAAACGACTGAAGACTTCGCTGATCTTTTTGCCCAGCTGCTCTTCGATCAGCTTGACCGACACTTGCGAGTCGAACGGTGGTACCCGGTCCTGCAATTTCATCAGTTCATCGGCGATGTCTTCCGGCAGCAGATCGCGGCGGGTGGACAGAATCTGTCCGAACTTGATGAAAATCGGTCCCAGGTCCTGCAATGCCAGGCGCAAACGCGCGCCACGGCTCAGGTCCAGCGTCTTGCGCGGGAACCAGCGCCACGGCAGTACGTAGCGCAGCGCCAGCAAAAACCACGGCAGCGGCAGGGCGAACAACAGGTCATCGAGACGGTAGCGGATCACAACGCGCTGGATGCGCAATAAACGGCGGACGGCAAGCAGCTTCATGCGTTATCGCTTGGGTCGAGGGATCGGGAAAGGCGCTCGAAACGCGCCTCGAGACGTTCCAGATCAAGCTTGATCTGGTCCAGTTCACTGAAGCGGGCTTCGGCTTCGCGCTGGCCGACGAGGGCGCGCGATTCTTCGGCCAGGTATTCGCCCAGATTTTGATTCAGGCTGGCGAAGCCCTGCTGGTACCAGCGTGCGCGGCTGCGCAGGTGACCGCCAACCAGGTGCGTAGCGATCGGGCCGAGCCAGCGTGCGAGTTCGTATTCCCAGTCCAGCTCGAGGTCCTGAAGGATCACCGCCAGTTCCAGCAATACGCCGCTGTCGCCGTCGAGTTCGACTTCAGGGGCGTGGAGAACCGAGGTCTTGTCCTTGCTCATCGCCAGTTTCAACAGGCTTGAGGCCGGCGCACGCAAGGTGCAGTCGGCGCCGGTTTCCCACTGGGAGGCGAGCATCAAGCCTTCGTCGCTGGGCAGGATGAACAGCTGTAACGCCGGGCTGCGGCAGTCGACGGCAATCACTTTGCCGCTCAAATGCGCCAGCCGTGGCAGCGCCGTGCTGTCGAGACGCAGCACCCGGTTCAGACCGAGCTCAACGCTGGCGAGCAGGCCGGCCAGCAACATCAGGGTTTGATGCCGCGGTGCAAGGCGACAATGCCGGCCGTCATGTTGTGATAGGTCACCCGGTCGAAACCGGCGTCGACCATCATGGACTTCAGGGTTTCCTGATTCGGGTGCATGCGGATCGATTCGGCCAGGTAGCGATAGCTTTCCGAGTCGTTGGTGATCAGCTTGCCCATCAGCGGCATGAAGGCGAACGAGTAGGCGTCGTAGGCTTTGGACATCAGTGCATTGGTCGGCTTGGAGAACTCCAGCACCAGCAAACGGCCGCCCGGTTTAAGCACGCGCAGCATCGAGCGCAGGGCGTCTTCTTTGTGGGTGACGTTGCGCAAGCCGAAGGCGATGGTCACGCAGTCGAAATGGTTGTCCGGGAACGGCAGCTTTTCAGCGTCGGCCTGAACGAACTCAACGTTGCCGGCGACACCCAGGTCCAGCAGGCGGTCACGACCGACCTTGAGCATGGATTCGTTGATGTCGGCCAACACCACCTGGCCGGTCGGGCCCACGAGGTGCGAGAACTTTTTGGTCAGGTCGCCCGTGCCACCGGCGATGTCCAGCACCCGGTTGCCCGTGCGCACGCCCGACAGTTCGATCGCGAAACGTTTCCACAGACGGTGCATGCCGCCCGACAGGAGGTCGTTCATCAAGTCGTACTTGGCGGCTACCGAGTGGAACACCTCAGCGACTTTTTCCGCTTTTTGGCTTTCCGGAACGTTTTTGAAACCGAAGTGAGTGGTGGGTTCGGCATCGCTGCCTTTGCGCTGATCAGTCATATCGCTGTCACCAGAAGAGAATGCGGGACATTCTAATCCCGGTGGCCTGCTTTGTCTTGGCAAGGCTGAAGGTAAGATAGGCAACCGCCGGGACGTTTTGCCGCACAGTCGGTCAAGATGCTTCAGGAAAGTATTCATAAAACAGGAGTCATTCGATGGCCCGTATTAGTGTTGAACGTGCCCACGGCCTGGGTAAGGAAGCGGCCCGCGAGAAGGCCGACAAGTTGGCGCAGAAACTGTCCGATCAATATGGCCTGGAGCCGCAGTGGTCCGGCGACACCCTGAACCTCAAGCGTTCAGGGGTTAAAGGCGCGGTGCATGTCAGCGAAGATTCGATCCGCGTCGATGTGGAGTTGGGCCTGATGATGTCGGCCATGAGTGGCATGATCAAATCGGAAATCGAAAGGGCTCTGGATAAAGCGTTGGTCTGATCGGTTCCTTCTTGAAACGCGATCCATGTGGGAGCGAGCCTGCTCGCGAAAGCGATCTTTCAGTCAACATCAATGTTGGATGTGAGGCCCCCTTCGCGAGCAGGCTCGCTCCCATAGTTTTTTATGGTGTGGCCGAAGGTTTATGTCAGTTGTTAGGGTGCCGTTTCTAATTTTTCTCCCTACTTTGTGCCTGAGCCCGACACTTCGCGGGCAGTTCCTCAAACCTTCTGCGCGTGAGGTGCACCATGGCCAAAGTTATTTTGAAGAAAAAAATCGACGCTTCGACTAATGCTCTGGGCGACGTCAAATCCTATGCCCGCAAGATCTGGCTGGCAGGCCTGGGTGCCTACACCAAGGTCGGTCAAGAGGGCAGCGACTACTTTCAAGAGCTGATCAAAGCGGGTCAAGCGGTTGAAAAGAAAGGCAAAAAAGTAGTTGCCGAAAAACTTGAAGCCGCTAATGCCGAGATCGATGAAGCGAAGAGTGAAGTGAGCACTTTCAAAGGCCGGGTCGAAGTTCAACTCGACAAGGTCGAGAAGGCTTTTGACTCGCGTGTCGCAAGTACCTTGAATCGTATCGGCATTCCGTCTAAACATGACGTTGAGACACTCTCTGTCAAGCTCGATGAGCTGACGGCATTGCTCGAACGCGTCGCGCGTAAATCTTAAGGAGAACGGGATGGCTGGTAAAAAGAACACCGAAAAAGAAGGCAGCTCGTGGATCGGGAAAGTCGAAGACTACTCCCGCAAAATCTGGCTGGCTGGTTTAGGCGTGTACTCGAAGATCGACACTGACGGCAGCAAACTCTTCGATACATTGGTTAAAGACGGCGAGAAAGCCGAGAAGCTCACCAAGAGCGCTGTGAGCAAAAAAGTCGATGCCGCCAAGGACTCTGCTTCGTCGGCCAAGTCGCGCATCTCTGGCGTGAAAGATCGTGCGCTGGGCAAGTGGGATGAGTTGGAAGGCGCTTTCGACAAGCGCCTGAACAGCGCCATTTCGCGCCTGGGCGTACCGAGCCGCAACGAAGTCAAAGCGCTGCACAGCAAGGTCGATACCCTGACCAAGCAGATTGAAAAACTCACCGGTGCCAAGGTTGCGCCTGTTGCGGCTAAAACCGCGGCGGCCAAACCGGCGGCTGCTAAACCAGCCACCAAAAGCGCCGCCAAGCCACTGGCCAAAGCTGCCGCTAAACCAGCAGCCAAAACTGCCGCAGCTAAACCTGCAGTAGCCAAGCCAGCGGCCAAACCGGTTGCGGCAAAAGCGGCGGCTAAACCCGCAGCGGCCAAACCGGCGGCAGCGAAGAAGCCAGCGGTGAAAAAACCGGCAGCGCCGAAAGCTGCTGCACCAAAACCAGTAGTGGCCGCCGCCAAACCGGCACCAACCCCGGTCAGCACAGCGAACTCCGCTGCTGCACCGACCCCCACTGTTACCCCGACTGCCGCGCCAGCTCCATCGACGCCAACCAGTCAGTCCTGATTTCAGGGCTCAAAAAAAACGCCCGGCCTGCAAAGGTCGGGCGTTTTTGTTTGTGCACGGATTTGCGACCGCCACAGATCCAAATGTGGGAGCGAGCTTGCTCGCGAAGGCGGGGTATCAGACGACATCAGCGCTGAATGACACACCGCTTTCGCGAGCAGTGGAATTTGTTTATCCAGTGGCATTGTTATTCGTGTTCTTCGAGGTATTGAAGTGCCAACCGCTCGGTCGCGACCTTGATCGGCGGCAGCAAGTGCGGCGCCACCAGCATCATGATCTGGTAAACCACCAACCTGACCTCACCTTCACGATCCAGAATTCGCTGATAGTCCAACGAGAACAGCAGCGTCATGGTGATCTGCTCCACCAACTGCCCCAACGCCTGGGTGTCGCTGACCAACTGCCCTTTGGCCTTCAGCTGTGCCAGCAATGAAGCCAGTGTGCGCTTCAGGGCGTTGAGCAGATTGCGTATGCCCTTGGCCAGTTTCGGCAGGCGCCCGGCCAGGTTCGACAAGTCCTGGAACAGAAATCGATAATGGGCCAGGCGCTCGACGATCAGGTGCAGGAACAGCCAGTAATCTTCCGGTGCCAATTCCACGTCGGATGGCGGATCAAGCAGTGGTGTCAGCTCGCTCTGGAAGCGTTCGAACAGCCCCAGAATCAGCGGTTCCTTGCCGTGGAAGTGGTAGTAGAGATTGCCCGGGCTGATGCCCATTTCGTTAGCAACTTCCATGGTGGAAACGTTCGGTTCGCCCTTCTGGTTGAACAACTGCAGGGCACATTCGAGGATCCGGTCGCGGGTTTTCATCCAGTCTTCTTAGTGGTCGAGTCATGCCACGGCCGACCTCGGCCGTGGTGGGTGGAAAGTTAGCGCACGTGCACGTAAGTCCCGGGCGCAGCCTCCTGCGGTGGGTAGTTCTGGTTGCCGAGCGTCATCAGGGTTGCCTTTTGTGCGCCTGAGCGCTCCTGAATCCAGCTCAGCCATTGCGTCCACCAGCTACCGTCGACTTGCTTGGCGTCGTAGTACCAGGCCCGTGGGTCGCCACTCAGTTTCGTGCTCTCGACGTAATTGGCTTTCGGGTTGTTGGGCGGGTTGAGAATGCTCTGCACATGGCCGCTGTTGGACAGCACGAAGCGCCGCTCACCCCCCAGCAGCAGTGTCGAGCGATACACCGCATCCCATGGCGTGATGTGGTCGTTGATGCCGGCCACGCTGAAGCTGTCGACCGTGACCTTCTGCAAGTCGATCGGCGTGCCACACACTTCGAGTCCGCCAGGATGGCTCAGCGGGTTGTGCTTGAAGAAGTCCAGCAGATCGCCGTGGAGCGCTGCCGGCAGGCGCGTGCTGTCGCTGTTCCAGTAGAGGATGTCGAACGCCGGAGGCTCTTTGCCGAGCAGGTAGTTGTTGACGAAGTAGCTCCAGATCAAATCGTTGGGGCGCATCCAGGCGAAGACCTTGGCCATGTCGCGCCCGTCCAGCACGCCCTTCTGATAGGAGCGGCGCTTGGCCGCCTCCAGGGTTTGTTCGTCGGCGAAGAGCGTTGCGGGGCTGTCCATCTGGCTGTCGAGCAGGCTCACCAGGTACGTCGCGCTGGACACCCGTCGCAGTTGCCGCTTGGCCTGCAAATGGCCTTGCAGCGCGGCAATGGTCAGCCCGCCAGCGCAGGCGCCCATCAAATTCACTTCCCGAGCGCCGGTGATTGCCCGGCACACGTTCATCGCTTCTTCCACGGCTTCAACATACGTCGACAGACCCCATTCGCGGTGACGCACATCCGGGTTGCGCCAACTGATCATGAAGGTTTGCAGGCCGTTTTTCAGGGCGAACTGGACGAAGCTATTGCCAGGGCTCAGGTCGAAAATGTAGTACTTGTTGATCTGTGGCGGCACGACCAACAGGGGTTTGGAATACTGCTTTTCGCTCATCGGCTTGTACTGGATCAACTCCAGCAGTTCATTGCGAAACACGACGGAACCGGCGGTGGTTGCAACCGTTTTGCCGACTTCGAAAGCATGTTTGGTGACTTGTCGCGGCAGGCAGTCGTTGTGCAGCAAGTCGTCCACCAGATGGCCGAGCCCGCGCACCAGGCTGTTGCCGCCAGAGTTGAAGATCTCCTTGATCGCCAGTGGGTTGAGCAGGCTGTTGGACGGCGACACGGCGTCATTGAGCAAGGCGAAAGCGAAGTGGGCGCGGGCGCGATCTTCCGGGCTCATGGTGCTCTCGTCGATCCAGCTTTTTACCTGTTTCTGCCAGCTCAGGTAGGCCTGCAAACTGCGGCGATAAAAAGGGTTGAGACTCCACGCCGGATCGGCAAAGCGATTGTCCTGCGGGTTGGTCGGGTGCAGGGTTTCGCCCAACAGCACGCGGCCCAATTGACCGCCGAGCTTCAGGACGTGTCGGGCACTGTGCACCGGGTTGCGCAAACCATGGGCGGCAACACTGCGCAGGGTTGAAAACAGATCCCGACCATTTAAGCCGGTAATCGCACTCTGTGCGTTGATGAACGCGGCGGGAGTGGGTAAAAACTCCCTCGCTGGTTTTTCGCGCATGACTCAACACTCCTTCGTCTTCAGGCCAAATACAAATACACCGAACCAGAACACCATAGACGCTGTAACGGGTTGTTGCGCGGCGCGGCGTCCTGCCGAGCGATTTAGGGTCGGTTACCGGCCCAATGGCGCCGGATGCGGATGCATTACCGCGCGCTGCCGTTCTTCTTCAAGGAATTTCATGATGATCGGCGCCACCGCTTCGGCCCGGGTAATCAGGAACAGATGCCCGTCGTCGATGATGTGTAACTGAGCGTTGGGAATCCGCCAGGCCAGCAGGCGCATGTTGATCAACGGGATCAGCGGATCATCGTCGCCGGCCAGTACCAGCGTCGGTTGATTGATCTTGTGCAGCCAGTGAATGCTGGTCCAGCCGAGGCCGGCGAACAGCTGCCAGTAGTAACCGAGCTTGCCCGCCGAGCGCACTTTTGCCGCGTGGCTCGCTGCCAGGGTCGGATCGCGACGGAACGCACCCCCATAAATCATCGGCGCAATGCGGATCACATGGGAGGGCTGGATGTAGCGCCGTGGGCTGGCCATCATCCACAGCACCTTGGGTTTGCCCGGCACCATCACCGCACCGGCCGCCGTGGCCGCCAGCACCAGCTTCTTGCAGCGCTCGGGATAGTCGTAAGCGAACTGCTGAGCGAGGGCGCCCCCCCAGGACACGCCAATCACGTTGACTTGCCCGTAGTCGAGATAGTCGAGCATCCGCGCCGTGAGTTTCGCCAGGCCCGGAAAGCGGTACGGCCGATTTGGCGTCGACGAGCCGCCGACCCCGGGTACGTCGAAAGCGATGACTTCCAGGTCCGGGTCCAGTGCCGCGATGAACGGAAACACCAGCTCCAGGTTGGCGCCGATGCCGTTGAAAATGAGCAAGGGCGTCAAGTGAGGCTTGCCGGGGCGTACTGCCGTGCGGAGGGTCTGGCCATCCAGGTCGACGGTACGAAATATGAACGGTTGCGGCATGCTTCAAGCCCTGTGGGTTAATTCATCCCCGGTCCCCTGTAGGAGCGAAGCTTGCTCGCGAAGGCGTCAGATCAGTCGAAATCCATGTTGAATGAGTGACCGCTTTCGCGAGCAAGCTTCGCTCCTACAGTAGGGTGGGGTGTGTCAGTTACCGCTCATGTACGTAGGTGCCCGGCGCAGCTTCACCTGCTGGATAAGCCTTGTTGCCCAATCTGGCTGGGGATTTTTTCAGCTTGCCCGAACGTTCGGCTTGCCATGCCTGCCAATGCAGCCACCAGGAGTCGGTATGTTTGGTGGAGTTTTCTTGCCACTCCTCGGCCTTGACCGGCATCTCGGCGCTGGTCATGTAACGCGATTTCGGGTTGCCCGGCGGGTTCAGAATGCTCTGGATATGCCCGCTGTTGGACAGCACGAATTCGACGTTGCCGCCAAACAGTTGCGCCGACTTGTAGCAGGACTTCCACGGGGTAATGTGATCGTTGGTGCCTGCCAGGGAAAAGATGTCGGCAGTGACCTGTTTCAGGTCAATCGGTGTGCCGCACACTTCCAGCGCATTGGGACGAATCAGTGGATTGTTTTTGAACATCTCGATCAGGTCGCCGTGGAATGCGGCGGGCAATCGCGTGGTGTCGTTGTTCCAGAACAGGATGTCGAAAACCGGCGGCTCGTTGCCGAGCAGGTAGTTGTTGACCCAGTAATTCCAGATCAGGTCGTTGGGGCGCATCCAGGCAAAGACTTTCGCCATGTCGCGGCCTTCCAGCACACCGGCCTGGTAGGAGTGGCGCTTGGCGGCTTCGAGTGTTTGTTCATCGATGAACAGCGCGACGTCGCTGTCCAGGGTGGTGTCCAGCACGCTCACCATCAGCGTCAGGGCGTTGACCTTCTTCTCGCCGATCGCGGCGTAGTGGCCCAGCAGTGCAGTGCAGGTGATGCCACCGGAGCAGGCCCCGAGCATGTTCACGTCTTTGCTGCCGGTGATTGCGGTGACCACGTCGACCGCTTCCTTGAGCGCCTCGATGTAAGTCGACAGGCCCCACTCACGCTGCTCCTTGGTCGGGTTGCGCCAGCTGACGATAAACGTCTGCAGGTTGTTGCGCAGGCAGAAGCGCGCCAGGCTCTTGTCCGGGCTCAGGTCGAAAACATAGAACTTGTTGATCTGCGGCGGCACCACCAGCAATGGGCGCTCGTACACCTGCTCGGTGATTGGCCGGTACTGGATCAGCTCCAGCACATCGTTGCGGAACACCACAGCGCCTTCGGTCACGCCCAGGGTTTTGCCGACCTCGAACGCGCCCATGTTGACCTGACTCGGCATGCCACCGTTGTGTATCAGATCCTTGGCCAGGTGCGAGAGTCCATCGAGCAGGCTTTTACCGCCGGTTTCGAAGAAGCGTTTGACGGCTGCCGGATTGGCCGCACTGTTGGTCGGGGCCATGGCTTCGGTCATCAGGTTGATCACGAAGTGCCCGCGACTGATGTCTTTGGGTGGCAGATTGCTGTCGTCGATCCAGTCGTGGAGTTCCTTGCGCCACGCCAGGTAGGTTTGCAAATAACGTTTGTAGAGCGGGTTCTGGCTCCAGGCCGGATCGGCAAAACGACGGTCATCGCTGTTCGGTTGCAGCTCGGATTTACCGAATAACACGTTCTTCAGTTCAAGGCTGAAATGGGCGACATGCCTGGCACTGTGAATCGGTTGTTTGATGGCCTGCCTGAGCACCATTCGAGCAGAAGCCAGTAAATCCTTTCCACGCAGACCAACGACAGGGTTCAGTCCCAAGGTATGTTCCGAGGCTTGATACTTCAAGTCATCGTTATTCTTGTTACTCATCTACGACGCTCCATTGTCCTGAGACGAGTACCTCGGTTCAGCTGCGCAGTTACACAGCCAATGCCAGGTACTACTGCTCGGGTGACCGTTAATTCTGCACCGCTGCTTTTTTATCGCAGAGAGCACTGCAGGGAACTTGCCAGTTCCATTGGTTACCCGAGTTTAATTTTTTTCGCAAGCGGGCCAATCAACGGACCCGAAGCGGAGCATTCAAACAGATGGAATTAGAAAATGCCCTCTAAAGAGCGAGAGGCCCGGATTAGAGCATCAGCTTGACGATGGATTGGTTCGGGTCGCGGGTTTTTCCGGCGGCTTTGAGTTCGGCAAGATAATCGTTCCACAGATCTTCCTGGCGCACGCCCAACTGGTACAAATACTCCCAGGTGAACAGGCCGCTGTCATGGCCGTCGTCGAAGGTCAATTTCAGTGCGTACTGACCGGCTGGTTCTACCTTGGTCAGCCCTACGCCGATCTTGCCAAATTGCAGGATAGGTTTGCCGTGGCCCTGGACCTCGGCGGAAGGAGAGTGCACGCGCAGGAACTCGGCGGGCAGGTGATGTTCTTCGCCGGACGCGTATTTCAGCGACAGGGTCTTCGAGGCTTTGTGCAGTTTGATATCGGTGGGGAGTTGGGTCATGGCCTGAGTTCCGTTATGGGGGGAACCCTGTAGGAGCGAAGCTTGCTCGCGATGATGTGTCAGTCGACATCAATGCGGCTGACACACCTTCGCGAGCAAGCTCGCTCCTACAAGTATGGCTTACAGGATATAACGGGACAGGTCTTCGTTCTGCGCCAATTCGCCGAGGTGGCTGTTGACGTAGTCGGCGTCAATCAGGATCGCCTTGTCGTCGTGGACACTGGCCAGGTCGCCGGCGCTGAACGACACCTCTTCGAGCAGGCGCTCAAGCAGGGTGTGCAGGCGACGGGCGCCGATGTTCTCGGTCTTCTCGTTGACCTGCCAGGCGATCTCGGCAATGCGCTTGATCCCGTCCGGCTGGAACTCGATGGTCAAGCCTTCGGTTTTCAGCAGTGCGCAATATTGTTCGGTGAGCGATGCGTGCGGCTCGCTGAGAATGCGCTCGAAGTCTTCCGGGGTCAGGGCCTTGAGTTCAACACGAATCGGCAGGCGACCTTGCAGTTCAGGCACCAGATCGCTCGGCTTGCTCAGGTGGAACGCACCTGAGGCGATGAACAGGATGTGGTCGGTTTTGACCATGCCCAGTTTGGTGTTGACGGTGCAGCCTTCGATCAGCGGCAGCAAGTCGCGCTGTACGCCTTCACGGGACACGTCGATGCCACCTGAATTGCCGCGCTTGGCGACCTTGTCGATCTCATCGATGAACACGATGCCGTGCTGCTCGACTGCTTCCAGCGCCTTGGCCTTCAACTCTTCTTCGTTGACCAGGCGACCGGCTTCTTCGTCACGGACCAGTTTCAGCGCTTCCTTGACCTTGAGCTTGCGGCTCTTGCGTTTGCCCTTGCCCATGTTGGCGAACAGGCTTTGCAACTGGTTGGTCATTTCTTCCATGCCTGGCGGCGCGGAGATATCGATGCCAGTGACTTCAGCGACTTCGATTTCAATTTCTTTGTCGTCCAGCTGACCTTCGCGCAGGCGCTTGCGGAACAGCTGACGGGTGTTGGAGTCGGCGGACGGGGCAGCGTCTTCGTTACTGAAGCCCATGCGTGCGGGCGGTAGCAGCGCGTCGAGGATGCGCTCTTCGGCGGCGTCTTCGGCGCGGTGGCGAACCTTGGTTATTTCCTGTTCGCGCAACAACTTGATCGCGGCGTCCGCCAGGTCACGAATAATCGACTCGACGTCGCGGCCGACATAGCCGACTTCGGTGAACTTGGTCGCTTCGACTTTGATGAATGGCGCGTTGGCGAGTTTTGCCAGGCGACGGGCGATCTCGGTTTTACCGACACCGGTCGGGCCGATCATCAGGATGTTCTTCGGGGTGACTTCAACGCGCAGCTCTTCAGGCAGCTGCATCCGGCGCCAGCGGTTACGCAGCGCGATGGCGACGGCGCGCTTGGCATCGTCCTGGCCAATGATATGGCGATTGAGTTCGTGGACGATTTCACGGGGAGTCATGGGCATAGTAATTGGCGGTCCTCAAGCAGCAGTGAGCCGTGGCGCAAAGGCCGAAACGGGCTTACTCAGCGAGGTCCTGCTCCTCAATGGTGAAGGTGTGGTTGGTGAATACGCAGATGTCGCCGGCAATGCCAAGCGCGGTTTCGACGATTTCGCGGGCCGACAAGTCGGTTTTCTTCAGCAGCGCGCTGGCGGCGGCCTGGGCGTAACCGCCACCGGAACCCATGGCGATCAGGCCTTCTTCGGGTTCAACCACATCGCCGTTGCCGGTGATGATCAGGGAAGCGTCTTTGTTGGCGACCGCGAGCATGGCTTCGAGGCGGCTGAGGGAGCGATCGGTGCGCCATTCTTTGGCGAGTTCGACGGCGGCGCGAACCAGGTGGCCTTGATGTTTCTCAAGCTGACCTTCGAAACGTTCGAAGAGGGTGAAGGCGTCGGCGGTAGCCCCGGCAAAACCGGCGATGACCTGGCCGTGGTACAGGCGACGAACTTTCTTCGCATTGCCTTTCATCACGGTATTGCCGAGCGAAACCTGGCCGTCGCCACCCATGACGACTTTGCCATGGCGGCGAACTGAAACGATGGTGGTCAAGTGAGAGTCTCCACGCAGCGGGGCGAAAATGCCTTATGGCAACTCATATGGGGGTGGTGGAGCGTATTTCAACTGTAGGACGAGGCGAGGGACGAGCGGTGTCATGCGGGGGGGTGTTTGTTCTGGCGCCTTCGCGGGCAAGCCTCGCTCCTGCAAGGGATAACGCAATCCTTGTAGGAGCGAGGCTTGCCCGCGAAGAACGATAACGCGGTACGGCTGACGAAATCAGCGGTTCTGGCGTTGTTGTAACAACAGATTGCTGAATCCTGCGCCGGCCAGTTGTTTCTGGGCCGTGGTCAGTTGTTCACGGTTGCTGAACGGTCCGACCAAAACCCGATACCAGGTTTCATCTTTAACCGTGCCGGACTCAACCGCCACCGCCTGACCGAGCAAAATGATCTGTGCGCGAACCTTGTCGGCATCCGTTTGCTTGCGGAACGAGCCGGCTTGCAGGAAGAACTTGGTCACCGGCGCCGCTTTGGACACCGGAGGCGCCGGAGGCGGCGTAATCCCGGCCAGCGCTGCCTGCGCCCGTGCAGTGTCGATCTTCGCCGCTTGTTCTGGCGTCACCGGCGTGGTCGGCACTGCCGGCACTTGTGGCGTCGGCAGGGTTTTCTCTGGCACCGCATCCGGCGGCACGATCACTTCCGATTCCGGCAGCAGGGTGTAGAAATCGTACTTCGGCTTCACCGGTTGCGTCGGGCTCGGCGGGGTCTTGTTGGCCTCGGCGACCTTGGTGGCTTTCTGCTGCTCGATCTTCTCGCGCTTGACGCTCTCGCTGCCCTTGCCCGGCTCCAGCTTCATCAGGAACACAACGAACGCGCCGACCGTCAGGCCGATGGCCATCCACAGCCAGCCCGGAATCGGTTTCTTTGCAGGAGCTTGGTAACGGCTGGCGCCACGCTTGGGTGCAGGTTTTTTCTTGGCAGCCAACTTACATACGCTCCAGAGTTTCCAGACCCAAGAGTTCCAGGCCTTGCTTGAGAGTGCGGCCGGTCAGCGCGGCGAGGCGCAGGCGGCTCTGCATTTGCGCCGGGGTGTCGGCGCCGAGGATCGGACAGTTCTCGTAGAAGCTGGAGAACAGGCCGGCGACATCGTACAGGTACGTGCAAAGGATGTGCGGCGTCCCTTTGTCGCAAACGTTGTTCAGCACTTCACCAAACTGCGCGAGCTTCGCCGCCAGCTCATGCTCGTGCGCGGCTTCGAGGGTGATCTGGCCTTCGACTTCGCTGAAGTCCTTGCCGAGTTTGCGGAACACGCCTGCCACGCGAGTGTAGGCATACAGCAGATATGGCGCGGTGTTGCCTTCGAAGTTCAGCATCAGGTCGAAGTTGAAGCTGTAGTCGCTGGTGCGGTGCTTGGACAGGTCGGCGTACTTCACCGCGCCAATGCCCACGACCTTGGCGATGTTGCGCAGTTCATCATCGGCCAACTCCGGGTTCTTCTCTTTCACCAGGGTATAGGCGCGTTCCTGGGCTTCGGTCAGCAGGTCGATCAACTTCACTGTTCCGCCATCACGGGTCTTGAACGGACGGCCATCTTTACCGTTCATGGTGCCAAAGCCCATGTGTTCCATTTCCATCGGGTGCGTCACGAAGCCGGCCTTGTGGGCGACTGCGAACACCTGCTGGAAGTGCAGCGCCTGACGCTGGTCGACAAAATACAGCGCGCGATCAGCCTTGAGCTTGCCGCTGCGATAACGCACGGCCGCCAGGTCGGTGGTGGCATAGAGATAGCCGCCGTCGGCCTTGACGATGATCACCGGCAGCGGGTCGCCGTCGGCGTTCTTGAATTCATCGAGGAACACGCACTGAGCGCCGTTGCTCTCGACCAGCATGCCCGCGGCCTTGAGGTCATTGACCACGTTGATCAGGTCGTCGTTGTAGGCGCTTTCGCCCATCACGTCGGCCATGGTCAGCTTGACGTTCAGCAGCTCGTAGATTTTCTGGCAATGCGACAGCGAGATGTCTTTGAACTTGGTCCACAGCGCCAGGCAGTCCGGGTCGCCGGCTTGCAGCTTGACCACCAGGCCGCGAGCGCGATCAGCGAACTCTTCGGATTCGTCGAAGCGTTGCTTGGCCGCGCGGTAAAAGTTTTCCAGGTCCGACAATTCGTCGCTGGTGATCGGGTTTTCTTGCAGATACGCCATCAGCATGCCGAACTGGGTGCCCCAGTCGCCGACGTGGTTCTGACGGATGACGGTGTCGCCGAGGAACTCCAGAACGCGAGCCACGCCGTCGCCGATGATGGTCGAACGCAAATGGCCGACGTGCATCTCTTTGGCCAGGTTCGGCGCCGACAGGTCGACGACAGTACGCTGCGCCGGGCCGGTCTTGCGCACGCCGATGTGGTCATCGGCCAGGGCGGCGTCCAGACGCGTGGCCAGGGCCTGAGTGTTCTGGAAGAAGTTCAAGAAGCCAGGGCCTGCGATTTCGGTTTTGGTGACATTCTCGTCGACCGGCAGCGCGGCGATGATTTTTTCGGCCAGATCGCGCGGCTTCATGCCGGCCGGCTTGGCGAGCATCATCGCGATGTTGCTGGCAAAGTCGCCGTGCGTCTTGTCGCGGGAGTTTTCCACCTGGATCGCCGGCGACAGGCCTTCAGGCAACACACCTTCGTTGACGAGTTGGGTGATGGCTTGTTGGATCAGCTGGCGAATGGTGTCTTTCATGGTCTTCTCTTTCGACCGCAAGCGCGGCGGCGCATCAATGCGCTGGTGGAAAAACTGGGCATTATCCGTTGCGAAGGCGGGCTTGCCAACTATAGCGGGCAGGTTATGGGTATGTGGTGACTATTTGGCCGTCTTCGCGAGCAGGCTCGCTCCCACAATGATTAGGTGAGTACCATAGATCCCTGTGGGAGCGAGCCTGCTCGCGAAGGCGACCTTCCAATCAATACAAATCGACCGGATCGACATCCAGCGACCAGCGCACTGCGCGCCCACTCGGCATTTGCTCCAAAACCAACAACCAACTGCTGAGCAACCGATGCAACGGCGCCCGCGCCGTGGCCTGCAGCAACAACTGTGCACGATAACGCCCGGCACGACGCTCCATCGGTGCGGGCACCGGCCCCAGCAGCTCTATACCGCTCAGATGCTGCTCGGCCAGCAATCGTTCCGCCGCACTGCACGCCTCATCGAGAAAACCTTCAGCCTGCCCCGGTTTGTGCGCTTCGGCGCGCAATAGTGCCAGGTGCGCAAACGGCGGCAGGCCCGCAGAGCGCCGTTCGCTCAACGCCTGCTCGGCAAAAGCGAAATAACCCTGTTCCGTCAGTTGCACCAGCAGCGGATGGTCGGCCAGGTGCGTCTGGATAATCACTCTGCCCGGCTCTTCAGCCCGGCCCGCGCGGCCCGCAACCTGGACGATCAATTGCGCCATGCGCTCGCTGGCGCGGAAGTCGCCGGAGAATAGTCCACCGTCGGCATCGAGAATCGACACCAGCGTCACCCGTGGAAAGTGATGCCCTTTAGCAAGCATCTGCGTGCCCACCAGAATGCACGGCTGTCCTTTCTGGATGGTCGCGAACAGCTGATTCATCGCGTCCTTGCGCGAAGTGCTGTCGCGGTCGACCCGCAACACCGGGACGTCCGGGAACAGAATCGCCAATCGCTCCTCGGCCCGCTCGGTGCCAGCGCCTACCGGACGTAAATCGACCTTGCCGCATTTTGGGCAATGCCGGGGCACGCGTTCGACGTAGCCGCAATGGTGGCAGCGCAGTTCGCCGGAACGTTGATGCACCGTCATCCGCGCATCGCAGCGTTGACACTCGGACATCCAGCCGCAGTCGTGACAGAGCAAGGTTGGCGCAAACCCGCGACGGTTAAGGAACACCAATACTTGCTGGCCGGCCGCCAGTGTCTGACCGATGGCTTGTTGCATCGGCCCGGAAATGCCGCTGTCCAGCGGACGGCTTTTCACGTCCAGACGCAGGAAGCGTGGTTGTTTGGCGCCACCGGCCCGTTCGTTTAATCGCAGGAGACCGTAACGACCGGTGTAGGCGTTGTGCAGGCTTTCCAGCGATGGCGTGGCGGACCCGAGGACAATCGGGATGTTTTCCTGTCGGGCACGCACCAATGCCAGATCACGGGCGTGATAGCGCAAGCCTTCCTGCTGCTTATAGGAACCGTCGTGCTCTTCGTCGATGATGATCAAGCCAGGGTTTTTCATCGGCGTGAACAGTGCCGATCGGGTGCCGATAATGATGTCGGCATCGCCGTCCCGGGCGGCGAGCCAGGCTTCGAGGCGTTCGCGATCGTTGACGGCAGAATGGATTAGCGCGATGCGTGCATTAAAGCGCTGTTCGAAGCGCGCCAGGGTTTGTGGGCCGAGGTTGATCTCCGGGATCAACACCAGTGCCTGCTTGCCGGCCTCGAGGGTTTCGCGGATCAGTTGCAAATAGACTTCGGTCTTGCCGCTGCCGGTGACGCCCGCCAGCAGAAACGCGTGATAACTGTCGAACCCGGCGCGAATCGCTTCATAGGCGGCGCACTGCTCCGGGTTGAGCGGCAGTTCGGGCTGCGCCAGCCAGTGTTCGTGACGCGCCCCGGGGGTGTGCTTGCGAATTTCCACCTGCACCAGGTCCTTGGCCAGCAGCAAATCCAGGCTGTCCTTGCTCAGCATCA
The DNA here is from genome assembly GCF_949768125.1 of Pseudomonas sp. IT-P253. Classification (NCBI taxonomy): domain Bacteria; kingdom Pseudomonadati; phylum Pseudomonadota; class Gammaproteobacteria; order Pseudomonadales; family Pseudomonadaceae; genus Pseudomonas; species Pseudomonas sp. IT-P253. The sequence goes on from NZ_CATKPT010000002.1 coordinate 35,748, forward strand.
ATTTGCTCAGCAATTGATGGGCGACGCCGTGGGGGTGCTGGGCCAGCGTTGCCAGGGCTTCACGCTGGCGCGGGGCGCGGGCGATGCGCGGGTCATCCAGGCTGGCGCCGGGCGCGACGGACCAGAAGCGTTCCTGACGCGCTTCGGCCAGTTCACCTTGGCGCAGCAATACCGGCAGCGCCCAACTCAATGTGTCGCCGAGGCTGTGCTGGTAATACTGGGACGTCCACAGGCACAGTTTGAACAACGCTGGCGGCAATGGCGGTGTTGCATCGAGCAGGGCCAGCGCCGGTTTGAGCTTTTCAATCGGAACTTCGCTGTGGTCGGTCACCTCCACCAGTATCCCGATCATCTCCCGTCGGCCGAACGGTACCCGCAGGCGCATGCCGGGGTGCAACTGGGCACGCAGGACACCGGCCGGGGCACGGTAATCGAACAGGCGGCGCAGAGGCGAAGGCAGGGCGAGGCGCAAAATGGCGTCGGGCACGCGGGGGATTCTCTTTGGGCGGGCAATAAATGAAAGGCTGGGCGCGTAACCTGTAGGAGCGAGCTTGCTCGCGAAGCTGTGTCAGTCACATTGATGTCTACTGACACTCTTTCGCGAGCAAGCTCGCTCCTACAGGGGGCGGCGCTTTGGGGCGGGAGCCTAGCAGACGGTCGGTGTAAGGGACAGCTTGCGCGATTGCCACGGTCTGGTAGAATCCGCGGCCTAATTATGTGCGGTATTCAACAATAGTGTTGAGTGGCGGCACACTAGCCTGAGGAATACACCATGAAAGCCGATATCCATCCAGCGTACGAAACCATCGAAGTAACTTGCAGCTGCGGCAACAAGTTCGAAACTCGTTCGAACCTGTGCAAGCCACTGGGTACTGACGTATGCAACGAGTGCCACCCGTTCTACACCGGTAAGCAGAAGACTCTGGATACTGGCGGCCGTGTACAGCGCTTCGCAGACCGTTTCGGTGCTTTCGGCAAGAAAGCTCCTGCTGCTGCAGAGTAAGGTTGAAGGGCCCGATGGGCTTTTCCTTGCTGTTGAAAAAGGCGTCCCTCGCGGGCGCCTTTTTTGTGTCTGCGATTTGGCTTTCCGGCGCCCAGGCTTTTTGCCCGGCGCCGAGCGGTCTGACGTCGGTCGCGGTGCAACGAGTGGTGGATGGCGACACGCTGCGGCTGAGTGATGGCCGCAGTGTGCGCATGATCGGCTTGAATACGCCGGAATTGGGCAGGAACGGCCGATCCGACGAGCCGTTCGCAGTGGCGGCGCGCAAACGCCTGGAAGCGCTGGTCGCCGCCAGCGATGGGCGAGTCAGCTTGTTGCCGGGTAAAGAAGCCAGGGATCGCTATGGCCGAACCCTTGCCCATGTCTATGGCGCCGACGGCGCTAATGTCGAAGCGCAGATGGTCGCCGAAGGCCTCGGTTTCCAGGTGGGTATCGCGCCGAATGTCGATCTGATCACCTGCCAGCAAGCGGCGGAGCGCAGTGCCCGGCAAGCCGGCCTGGGGGTGTGGCGTCAATCACCTGTGCTGAAAGCAGAGCAGATCAGCGCTTCCGGTTTTGCCGTGCTCAGCGGTCGTGTGAGCAAGGTTCAGCGCAATCGCGGCGGGATTTGGATTGAGTTGCAGGACTCGGTTGTACTGCGCATTGCACCCAATCTGTCAGGGCAGTTCGATGTCTCGTCTCTTGAGCGGCTGAAGGGCAAGCAGATCGAGGCGCGCGGCTGGGTGCTGGATCGTTCGCGACGAGGCGGACTGAAAGAGGGGCAAGCACGCTGGCTCTTGCCAATAACTGACCCGGCGATGCTTCAAGCGGCACAGCAATGAAAAATTGTAGACATTTTTTATGATGATTGTGAACACTCTATCCCTTGTGTTCCGTGGCTCTTGGTCCAAAGTCGTAGGGCGGGGCGCTTGACAGGGGTGACTGGTCAGTCTTGTGGGGACTTTGCGACACGCGTATCCTCGGCGGTCCGTCTGTCCCACAGTAAAAAGCGGAATGCCCACATGTCTGATTTGAAAACTGCCGCTCTCGAATATCACGCCCATCCTCGTCCAGGGAAGCTGAGTGTCGAGCTCACCAAGGCCACCGCTACCGCCCGCGACCTGTCGCTGGCCTACAGCCCCGGCGTAGCCGAACCAGTACGCGAAATTGCTCGCGATCCTGAACTGGCCTACAAATACACCGGCAAAGGCAACCTGGTTGCAGTCATTTCCGATGGCACCGCAATTCTCGGCCTGGGTAACCTCGGCCCATTGGCTTCCAAGCCTGTTATGGAAGGTAAAGGCGTGCTGTTCAAGCGCTTCGCCGGCATCGACGTTTTCGACATCGAAGTCGACTCCGAAAGCCCGCAAGCCTTCATCGACACCGTAAAACGCATCTCCATCACCTTCGGTGGCATCAACCTGGAAGACATCAAGGCGCCTGAGTGCTTTGAGATCGAACGTGCTCTGATCGAGCAGTGCGATATTCCGGTGTTCCACGATGACCAGCACGGCACCGCGATCGTTACCGCGGCCGGCATGATCAACGCCCTGGAAATCGCTGGCAAAACCCTCGCTGACGCCAAGATCGTCTGCCTGGGCGCCGGTGCTGCCGCCATCTCCTGCATGAAATTGCTGGTGAGCATGGGTGCCAACATCGAAAACATCTTCATGGTTGACCGTACCGGCGTGATCCACTCCGGCCGTGACGACCTGAACCAGTACAAGGCTGTCTTCGCTCACGCGACCGACAAGCGCACCCTGGCTGACGCCCTGGCCGGTGCAGACGTGTTCGTTGGCCTGTCCGGCCCGAACCTGCTGAGCGCCGAAGGCTTGAAATCCATGGCGGCCAACCCGATCGTGTTCGCGTGCTCGAACCCTGATCCTGAAATCGCCCCGGAATTGGCCCACGCCACCCGTGACGACGTGATCATGGCGACCGGCCGTTCGGACTACCCGAACCAGGTCAATAACGTACTGGGCTTCCCGTTCATTTTCCGCGGTGCCCTGGACGTTCGCGCCAAGCGCATCAACGAAGAAATGAAAGTCGCGGCGGCCAACGCCCTGCGTGAACTGGCCAAGCTGCCGGTTCCTCAGGAAGTGTGCGACGCCTACGGCGGCATCAAGCTGGAATTCGGTCGTGAGTACATCATTCCGAAGCCAATGGATGCGCGTCTGATCACCGTGATCTCCGATGCTGTGGCCAAGGCTGCCATCGAGACCGGCGTAGCGACCCTGCCGTATCCGAAGAACTACCCGCTGAAAAGCGTGGATGACGTGTTCAACGGCTAAGCTGTAGTCGTATAAAAAGCCCCGGCTCTAGCGAGTCGGGGCTTTTTTTGTCTGTGGTTTTGTGGTGTCGGGGTGGGCCTCTTCGCGAGCAGGCTCGCTCACACAGGGTGGCGCATTCCAATGTGGGAGCGAGCCTGCTCGCGAAGACGGTCTGGCAGTCGCCACCTCTATAGGCCAATGCCACAGCAAAAAAAGCCCCGCGCTTCTTTCGAAGGCGGGGCTTTTGCGTTGCGTCATGCGATCAGAACAGGTCGATCGGCGCCGCCTCATCTGCTGGCAACGGGCTGCCGGGCGCAGTGCCGTTACCCAGTTCAGTCCCCGACGGTGGCGAATCTTCGGCCTTGAACAGCTCGAAGTAGGCGCCTGGCGTGCCTGGAAAGGCGGCGCGGCCGCTGACCGGGTCGACTCGCAGGCTGAGGATGCCTTCCGGCTCAGGCTGCGTATGGGGTGGCAAGCCTTTGAGGGCTGCGCCCATGTAGTTCATCCAGATCGGCAGGGCGACGGTGCCACCAAACTCGCGTTTGCCCAGGCTCTCTGGCTGGTCGAAACCGGTCCAGACAGTGGTCACGTAATCGGCATTGTAGCCGGAGAACCAGGCGTCCTTGGATTCGTTGGTGGTACCGGTTTTACCGGCAATGTCAGGGCGACCCAGGGCCAGGGCGCGGCGGCCGGTGCCGAGTTTGATGACGTCCTCAAGCATGCTGTTGAGGATATACGTGGTGCGGCCATCGATGATGCGTTCGGCCACGGCCGGCGTTTGCGGAGTTGGCTGGGCGGTCGGCGCTTCGCCAGGTGTTGCATTGACTGTGAAGGTATTGGCGACCGGAGCAGCGATACCGCTGCTGGCTACCTCACCTTTGGGTACGCTCGCCGGGTTGGCGACGAACAGCGTGTCACCATTGCGGCTTTCGATCTTGTCGATGATGTACGGGCTGATCTTATAGCCGCCGTTGGCGAAGGTGCTCCAGCCGGTGGCAATTTCCATGGGCGTCAGGGTTGCAGTGCCCAGGGCCAGGGACAGGTTGCGCGGCAGGTCCTGCTTGTTGAAGCCGAACTTGCTGATGTAGTCGATGGTGCGATCAACGCCCAGCGCCTGCACCAGTCGGATCGACACCAGGTTGCGCGACTTGTAGAGCCCTTCACGGAGGCGGATCGGGCCGAGGAAGGTGTTGGTGTCGTTCTTCGGGCGCCAGACTTTATCCAGGTACTCGTCGACGAACACGATCGGTGCATCGTTCACCAGGGTCGCGGCGGTGTAGCCATTATCCAGCGCGGCGCTGTAGACGAATGGCTTGAAGCTCGAGCCCGGCTGACGCTTGGCCTGCAGGGCGCGGTTGTAGTTGCTTTGCTCGAAGGCAAAACCACCGACGAGTGATCGAATGGCACCGTTCTGCGGGTCAAGGGAAACCAGCGCGCCCTGGGCCTGTGGAATCTGGCTGAACTTCAGCGAGTTGTCCGGCTGGCGCTGCACACGAATCAAATCACCGACCTGTGCAACGTCCGATGGCTGCTTCGGATTGGCACCCATGCTGTTGGTGTTCAGAAACGGGCGCGCCCATTTCATGCTGTCCCAGCTGACGTGTTCGTCGCCGGTGCGGGTCATGACTTGCAGGCCGTTCTTCTCGACCTGGGTGACGATGGCCGGTTCAAGGCTGCTGATGGTGCGTTGCTTGGTCAGCTCGGTGCTCCAGGCTTCGCGAGTCTTGCCTGGCAGACGCGACTCGGGGCCGCGGTAACCATGCCGCTGATCGTAGGTCATCAAGCCTTCGTGGACTGCCGTGTTGGCCAACTCCTGCAGATTGCTCGGCACGGTGGTGGTCACGCGAAAGCCCTCGGTGTACGCGTCACTGCCATAACGACCGACCATTTCGGCGCGGGCCATTTCAGCGATGTACGGCGCGTTCACTTCAGGTGTCGGCACGTGATAGCTGGCGTTCAGCGGCTCGTTGATCGCGGCGGTGTATTCGGTTTCGCTGATCTTGCCCAGCTTGTACATGCGCCCCAGGATCCAGTCGCGACGCTCTTTGCTGCGCGCCGGGTTGGCCAGCGGGTTGAAGCGCGACGGAGCTTTGGGCAGGCCGGCAATCATCGCCATTTGCGCCAGGCTGACATCACGAATCGACTTGCCGTAATAAACCTGAGCGGCGGCCTCGATGCCGTAGGCGCGGTTGCCCAGGTAGATCTTGTTGACGTACAGCTCCAGGATCTCGTCCTTGGTCAGTTGTCGTTCGATCTGCAGGGCCAGGAGGATTTCAGTGGTCTTGCGCGAGAAGCTGCGTTCGCTGCTCAGGAAGAAGTTCTTCGCCACCTGCATGGTGATGGTGCTGCCGCCGGACTGGATGTGCCCGCTTTTTACCAGCTGGGTCGCAGCACGCATCAGGCTGCTGGGATCGACGCCGTAGTGGTTGGCGAAATTGTCGTCTTCAGCACTTAGTAACGCATTAATGAAATTGGGGGGAATGTCGGCGAAACGGATCGGTGTACGGCGCATTTCGCCAAACTCTGCGATCAACTTGTTGTCGCTGCTGTAAACCCGCAGGGGAATCTGCAACTGGATGCTTCTCAGCGCCTCTACCGACGGTAATCCAGGGCTAAGGTAAAGATAGGCGCCGCTGAGACCTAAGAGCAGTCCGCAGAAAACGGCGACGATGGACCAACCGAAAAATTTCAGCAGACGAATCAAGGCTTTTGGATATCCAGGGCAAAGAATGAATGAGGCATCAGGGTCCAGGCTAAAAGGAGAATGACCCGCAAAACCGGAAAAAAACGCTGGGCATTATAAGCATTTTTCTGTCGCAAGCGTCATTTGCGCTGCTGTCAAGACGGATGAATGGAACGCAATGGACATTAGAGAGTCCGTAACTTACGGATAGTCATAGGGAATTGGTAGTGCTAGGACTCTTCAATAAAAAGCTCAATACGCTTCTGGGGATCGACATCAGCTCCACGTCGGTGAAGCTTCTGGAGTTAAGTCGCCAGGGCGACCGTTACAGGGTCGAGGCCTACGCGGTTGAGCCTCTGCCCGCCAGCGCTGTCATCGAGAAAAACATTGCCGAGCTCGAAGGTGTGGGGCAGGCACTCGCGCGCGTGCTGATAAAGGCCAAAACCCATCTCAAGAACGTCGCCGTGGCCGTTGCCGGTTCGGCGGTAATCACCAAGACCATCGAGATGGATGCCGGACTTTCCGACGAAGAGATGGAAAACCAGCTGAAGATCGAGGCCGATCAATACATCCCTTATCCCTTGGACGAAGTCGCCATCGACTTCGAAGTCCAGGGGGCCTCGGCGCGCAATCCCGAGCGCGTCAATGTGCTGCTGGCGGCCTGTCGCAAAGAAAACGTCGAGGTCCGTGAGGCCGCCCTGGCCCTGGCCGGCCTGACGGCTCGCGTGGTCGACGTCGAGGCCTACGCGCTGGAGCGTTCGTTCGGGTTGCTGGCGACCCGGCTGGCGTCTTCTCAGGAGCGATTGACGGTGGCGGTGGTCGATATCGGCGCGACCATGACCACCCTGAGCGTGTTGTACAACGGGAAGATCATCTACACCCGTGAACAATTGTTCGGTGGTCGCCAACTGACGGAGGACATACAGCGTCGCTATGGCCTGACCCTTGAGCAGGCTGGGCTTGCGAAGAAGCAGGGCGGTTTGCCGGACGATTACGAAAGCGATGTGTTGCAGCCGTTTCGCGATGCGCTGGTGCAACAGGTGTCGCGTTCCTTGCAGTTTTTCTTCGCCTCCGGTCAGTACCATTCGGTCGATCACATCCTGTTGGCGGGCGGTACCGCTTCGATCCCGGGGCTGGACCGGTTGATCGAACAGCGACTGGACACGCCGACGCAGGTGGCCAATCCCTTCACCGACATGACCCTGAGTAGCAAAGTCAACGCTGGCGCCCTGGCCAGTGACGCGCCGGCACTGATGATTGCCTGCGGACTGGCTCTCAGGAGTTTCGACTGATGGCGCGGATCAACCTTTTACCCTGGCGCGAAGAGCGGCGAGAAAAACACCGAAAGCGTTTTCTACTGACGCTGGTCGGTGTGTTGGTGGGGTCAGCAGGCTCGGTGTTGATGGCTAACCAGGCCATAAACAGTGCGATTGACCGACAAGCGGCCCGCAACAATTACATGGGCCAGCAGATTGCCGTGGTCGACGAGCGGATCAAGCAGATCAGCGACCTGAAAGCCCGTCGCCAGCAACTGGTCGAGCGCATGCGCATCATCCAGGACCTGCAAGGCAATCGCTCGATCAGCGGGCGGATTTTTGATCAATTGGCGCGCACATTGCCCGACGGGGTGTATTTCACCGAGGTGAAAATGGTCGGCAAGGCCTTGTCCATCGCAGGGGCCGCTGAATCCAATAATCGTGTTTCAGACTTGATGCGTAATCTGGATGCATCCGACTGGTTCGACGCGCCCAGCCTCACGGAAGTCAAAGCGACCACGGCAGGCCAGCTGGATCAGGCCAACGTATTTCAGTTGACTGTTCGTCAGACTCAGCCTGCCGCTGTGGAGGTCGGCCAATGAGTCTCTCCACTTGGTTTGAAGCGCTGCGCAAGATCGATATCAACGATCTGGATACCAACAACATCGGCTCCTGGCCACCGTTGATCAAAGCGTTAGCGGGCGTTCTGCTAATGATTCTGGTATTGGCGCTGGGCTACAGCTTTTCCACCAGTGACCTTGAGCGCCAGCTCGACCAAAAGCGCGAGGAAGAGTCGACCCTCAAGGAGCAATTTGCCAACAAAGCGCACATGGCGGCGAATCTGGAGCTGTATACCCAGCAGATGAAGGCGATGGAAAACTCCTTCGGCGTGCTGCTGCGGCAACTGCCCAGTGACACCGAAGTGCCCGGGCTGCTGGAGGACATCACGCGTACGGGGCTGGGCAGTGGCCTGGAGTTCGAAGAGATCAAACTGCTGCCGGAGGTCACCCGGCCGTTCTACATCGAACTGCCGATCCAGATCACCGTCACCGGTGCCTATCACGACTTGGCGACGTTCGTCAGCGGCGTGGCGGGGCTGCCGCGGATCGTTACCCTGCATGACTTCGACATTGCGCCGGCCAGTCCCGACGGTGGTCCGAAGTTGCGCATGAGCATTCTGGCCAAGACCTACCGTTACAACGACAAGGGGCTGCAAAAATGAGCCTGGGTCGTTGTTTTCCCCTGATGGTGTTGTGCGCCTGCCTGGCAGGTTGTGGCGGCGGCAATGACTTCAGTGACCTGGACGCCTACATGAACGAAATGCGTTTGCGTGCGCCCGGCAAGATTGAACCAACGCCGACATTTCGGTCTTACCCAACGTTCAGCTACAACGCCGCCAATCTGCGAAGCCCGTTTTCCCGGCAGGTCAGGGTCGACCTTGCCGGCCGGAAACAAGGCTCGCGCAACGTCAAGCCCGACACCGGTCGGGTCAAGCAGTACCTCGAAGGTTTCAACATCGAGCAGTTTGAAATGGTCGGCACGATCTCCAATGCGACGGGCTCCTTTGCGCTGTTGCGCGGGGCGGGCGGCGTGCATCGGCTGAAAGTTGGCGATTACCTGGGGCGCAATGATGGACGGATCGTCGCCATCAGCGGCTCGCAAGTCGATGTGGTCGAAATCGTTCCCGATGGCGAAGGCGCCTGGCTGGAGCGGCCACGGACCCTACCTTTGAAAGAGCACTCATAGTGGGACTCGAATAATGAACAGGATTTTCTCAGCCTTCGGTATTTCGCTATGGATAGCGATGCTGTCGCCGATGGTACAAGCGGCCACCCTCAAAGCACTGGATGTAGCGGCGCTGCCGGGTGATCGCGTCGAGTTGAAGTTATCGTTTGATGCGCCACCACCTGCGCCTCATGGGTACACGACAGAGCAACCGGCACGGATTGCGCTGGATCTGCCCGGCGTTGTCAGTCAGTTGGCGAGCAAAAATCGTGACCTTGGCGGTGGCAACGCGCGCAGTGCGACCGTTGTCGAAGCCAAGGACCGTACGCGGCTGATCATCAACCTGACCCAATTGGCCCCCTATAACACGCGGGTCGAAGGTAACAACCTGATCGTGGTGGTCGGGCAGGGGGCCAATAACGCGGGGTCCAAACCCGCCGCCAGTGAGCCGCGTGCAGCCAGTCCCAAACCCGCGCCAGCGAAAACGTATGCGCCGGTGGGCAAGGCGATCCGTGGCGTGGATTTCCAGCGCGGCACTCAGGGTGAAGGCAATGTGGTCATTGATCTGTCGGACCCCTCCATCGCCCCGGACATTCAGGAGCACGACGGTAAAATAATCCTCGGTTTCGCCAAGACTCAATTGCCCGAGCCGCTGCGTGTGCGCCTGGACGTCAAGGATTTCGCGACGCCAGTGCAGTTCATAAACGCCAGTGCCACGGGTGACCGGGCCACGATCAGCATTGAGCCCAGCGGTGCCTTCGATTATTCGACCTACCAGACTGATAACAAACTGACCGTCAGCATCCGTCCGATGACCGTCGACGACCTGCACAAGCGCAATGCCGAACGTGTCGCCTATAGCGGTGAAAAGCTTTCGCTGAATTTCCAGGACATCGATGTGCGTTCGGTGCTTCAACTGATCGCCGATTTCACCAATCTCAATCTGGTGGCCAGCGACACGGTTCAGGGAGGCATTACCCTGCGCTTGCAAAACGTACCCTGGGATCAGGCGCTGGACCTGGTGCTGAAAACCAAGGGATTGGACAAGCGCAAAATCGGTAACGTGTTGTTGGTGGCGCCGGCCGATGAAATCGCGGCTCGCGAGCGCCAGGAGCTGGAGTCGCAAAAACAGATCGCCGAACTTGCGCCGCTGCGTCGCGAGCTGTTGCAGGTGAATTACGCCAAGGCTACCGATATCGCCAAACTGTTCACTTCGGTGACCAGTGCCGAGGCAAAAATCGATGAGCGGGGCTCGATCACCGTTGATGACCGGACCAACAACATCATTGCCTATCAAACACAGGACCGGCTTGACGAGCTTCGCCGCATCGTTGCGCAACTGGATATCCCGGTGCGTCAGGTCATGATCGAGGCGCGCATCGTCGAAGCCAACGTCGACTATGACAAAAGCCTCGGCGTGCGCTGGGGCGGATCTGTCCAGAACAAGGGTAACTGGAACACCTCGGGCGTCAGCAACGGTGTCAATGCATCGTCGACCATCGGCACGCCGGGCAGCACCAGCACCAACTCGCCATTCGTCGATATGGGGACTGTCGGCAATACGTCGGGGCTCGGCATCGCCTTCATCACCGACAACGTGTTGCTCGACCTGGAGCTGACGGCGATGGAGAAAACCGGCAACGGTGAAATCGTCTCGCAACCTAAAGTGGTCACGTCCGACAAGGAGACCGCGAAAATCCTCAAGGGCACCGAAATTCCCTACCAGGAAGCCAGTTCCAGCGGCGCTACCTCGGTGTCGTTCAAGGAGGCCTCGCTGTCTCTGGAAGTGACGCCGCAGATCACCCCGGACAACCGGATTATCATGGAGGTCAAGGTCACCAAGGACGAGCCGGACTACCTGAACAAGGTGCAGGATGTGCCGCCGATCAAGAAAAACGAGGTCAACGCCAAGGTCCTGGTCAATGACGGCGAGACCATCGTGATTGGCGGAGTTTTTTCAAATACTCAGAGCAAGGTTGTAGATAAGGTGCCATTTCTTGGCGATGTGCCGTATCTTGGCCGCCTTTTCCGGCGTGACGTGGTTTCGGAGAAAAAATCCGAGCTGTTGGTGTTTCTCACTCCGCGTATCATGAATAACCAGGCGATTGCTGTGAGTCGTTGATTCTGTGCGAAATTTGATTCTTGTAGGACCGATGGGGGCTGGTAAAAGCACCATCGGCCGATTGCTGGCCAAAGAGCTGCGCCTGCCATTCAAAGATTCCGATAAGGAAATTGAATTGCGCACGGGCGCCAATATCCCATGGATCTTCGATAAGGAAGGCGAACCGGGCTTTCGTGATCGCGAGCAGGCAATGATTGCCGAGCTGTGCGAATGCGATGGCGTGGTATTGGCGACCGGCGGCGGGGCGGTCATGCGCGAAGCCAATCGTCGGGCGCTGCACGCCGGTGGTCGGGTGGTTTACCTGCACGCCTCTGTCGAGCAGCAGGTCGGTCGCACCGCCCGTGACCGCAACCGCCCCTTGTTGCGTACCGCCGACCCGGCCAAGACCCTGCGGGATCTGCTGGCGATCCGCGATCCGCTGTATCGGGAAATCGCCGACCTGGTGGTGGAAACCGATGAGCGGCCACCGCGAATGGTGGTGCTCGATATCCTGGAACGGTTGCAGCAGCTGCCTCCCCGTTAATGCGCAGCGCGAAATGCGCTATCCTCGGCGTGCCGTCATGGCCGCTCAAGGTTGTGGCGGATGGCTACCGAGCGGCGTCACAACAGCAGACGCCGGGGACATTCGATAACTCAAGGCAGGACGCCTGATTCCATCTTCACAGTGGGGACACATGCAGACACTCAAGGTCGATTTAGGCGAGCGCAGCTACCCGATTCATATTGGCGAAGGATTGTTGGATCAGCCTGAGCTGCTGGCCCCGCATATACGCGGACGGCAAGTGGCGATCATCTCCAACGAAACCGTTGCGCCGCTCTATCTCGAACGTCTGACTCGCAGCCTCGCGCAGTTTTCGGTGGTCTCCGTCATCCTGCCCGACGGCGAAGCCTTCAAGACCTGGGAAACGCTGCAACTGATTTTCGACGGCCTGCTGACCGCCAGGCACGACCGCCGCACGACGGTGATCGCCCTCGGTGGCGGCGTCATTGGTGACATGGCCGGTTTTGCTGCGGCCTGCTATCAGCGCGGTGTCGATTTCATTCAGATCCCGACCACACTGCTGTCGCAAGTCGACTCCTCGGTGGGTGGCAAGACCGGTATCAACCACCCGCTGGGCAAGAACATGGTCGGCGCGTTCTATCAGCCGAACGTGGTGCTGATCGATACCGCCTCCCTCAATACCCTGCCGGCCCGCGAACTGTCCGCCGGGCTCGCTGAAGTCATCAAATACGGGTTGATCTGCGATGAGCCGTTCCTGACCTGGCTCGAAGAGAACGTCGATCGCCTGCGTGCTCTGGATCAGGTTGCCCTGACGTACGCCATTGAACGCTCTTGCGCCGCCAAGGCTGCGGTGGTCGGTGCAGACGAGCGTGAAACCGGTGTTCGCGCCACGCTTAACCTGGGTCATACCTTCGGCCACGCCATCGAAACCCATATGGGCTATGGTGTCTGGCTTCATGGAGAAGCGGTCGCTGCTGGCACTGTAATGGCTTTGGAAATGTCCGCACGCCTGGGCTGGATCAGCGAGCAAGAACGCGATCGCGGTATTCGCCTGTTCCAGCGCGCCGGCCTGCCGGTCATCCCGCCTGAAGAGATGACTGAAGCCGATTTTCTCGAACACATGGCGATTGACAAGAAAGTGATCGACGGTCGTTTGCGCCTGGTGCTGCTGCGCCGCATGGGCGAAGCAGTGGTGACCGACGATTATCCGAAAGAGGTTCTACAGGCCACGCTGGGAGCGGATTACCGCGCCCTGGCTCAGCTTAAAGGTTAATAAGATCCCGATGACTAGTTTGCATGCCGACGAGGCTTTCCTCGGCCATTACCAATTGAGTCACGACCCTTTTGCTCCACGGGTGCCTGGCTTCAAATTCTTCCCGGCCCAGCGCAAACCGGTGCTGGGGCAACTGCATCATCTGGCACGCTACAGCCAGTTGCTGCTGGTGGTCACTGGCCCTGAGGGCAGCGGTAAAACCCTGCTGCGCCAGGCCCTGGTGGCCAGTACCAACAAGCAATCGGTTCAGAGCGTCGTGGTTTCCGCGCGGGGTGCCGGCGATGCGTCGGGCCTGCTGCGTCAGATAGCCCAGGCGCTGAACGTCGCCCAAGCCGACATCGGCGCGATTCTGGCTCAGGTGGTGCAACTCGCGCTGACCGGTCAGGAAGTTTATTTGCTGGTGGATGACGCCGAGCAGCTTGACGAGTCCGCGCTTGAAGCCTTGATGGCTCTGGCGGCCGGCGCGCCGGAAGGTCGCCCGCACGTGTTCCTGTTCGGCGAGTCCTCGCTGATCACTCAGCTCGAGGCGCTCAGCCTCGAGGAAGAGCGTTTCCACGTCATCGAGTTACAGCCCTACACCGAAGAAGAAACCCGCGAATATCTGGACCAGCGACTCGAAGGCGCCGGTCGGGGTATCGAACTTTTCACCGCAGATCAGATCTCTGATATTCACGAAAGCTCCGACGGTTGGCCTGGCACCATCAACCAGGTTGCCCGCGATGCGATGATCGAAGCCATGATAGCCAGCCGCTCAGCGGTGAAGCGTCCAAGTATGGGGTTCAAGATGCCGAAGAAACACGTATTGGCGATTTCCGCCGTCGTCGTGGTCGCGGTAGCTGCCGCCTGGTTGATGCCAGGTCGCAGCAAAGCACCGACCACCGGCGCACCTGCGAATGAGCAGGCGCAGTTACCGCTCGGCCAGGGCACACCAAAACCTAACAGCGGTGGTGCGCCATCCGTTGAGTTCGCCGGTAACACGCAGCCGATGCCGTTGCCGCTGGTCGGCAACTCGCAGCCGGTCATGCGCAAGCCTTTGGCCGAAGCTGCCGGTGGCATCACTGAAGGTGATGACGGTGTGCCGGTCGAGGGGGCCAGCGCCAAACCGCCGACCGTAACCACGACTGCGCCGCCTGCCGGCATCCAGCCGGGTCCGGCACCGACTCCAGCCGCCAAACCGACGCCAGCGCCGACTCAGGTCGCGACGGCCAAGCCAGTTCCGGCTGCGCCTGCCGTGAAGCCCGCTCCAGCGCCAGCCAAGCCTGCCGCCGCTGTTGCTGCCAAACCTGTCGAGAAGCCAGTGGCCGTGGCCAAAGCCGCCGGTGGCACTTGGTACGCAGCGCAATCGCCAGGCAATTACGTGGTGCAGATCCTCGGCACCAGCTCCGAAACTACTGCGCAAAACTTTGTGAAAGAGCAGGGCGGCGAGTACCGTTATTTCAAGAAAGTGCTTAACGGCAAGCCGCTCTACGTCATCACCTACGGTAGCTTCGCCAATCGCGATGCAGCCGTTACCGCCATCAAGGCCTTGCCAGCGAAGGTTCAGGCTGGTAAACCTTGGCCTCGCACTGTCGCCAGCGTCCAACAGGAACTGGCTACAACTCGCTGAAGATTCGGCGGCCTTACCCAGGCCGCCTCTCCCGGCACCTCAAAACTTCTGCAAGCGCATGCCGTCTCTACAGACCGCGTGCCTTGTGGTGTCTGCGTCACAGTAGTCTTTGAGTCGTTGCGGTCAAAATTAAAAAAAGTTTTGACTAGCACAGCATATCCCTTTAAACCTTTCACAAATGCGACATAGATTTGCGACAGATCGTCGTCAAATTTGTGAGCCTCTGTGTCGGTGTGTACAATGACCTCCCTTTTGCCCCCGCAAAGCCGGCGCACGTCTGGCGCGGATGGTAAGTGGTTGAATTGAAAAGAAATTTGCCTCGGTAAGAGGCAGCCTGGTGAGAAAGTGTCTATGAAAGCAGGTCTGTACCAACCAGATGAATTCAAGGATAACTGCGGTTTCGGCCTGATAGCCCACATGCAGGGCGAGCCCAGTCATACCCTTTTGCAAACGGCCATCGAGGCCCTGACCTGCATGACCCACCGCGGTGGGATCAACGCCGACGGCAAGACCGGTGACGGTTGCGGTCTGCTGATTCAGAAGCCGGATGTGTTCCTGCGAGCGATTGCCCAGGAAACCTTCGGCGTCGAAATGCCCAAGCAATATGCGGTGGGCATGGTCTTCTTCAACCAGGACCCGGTCAAAGCCGAGGCCGCTCGCGAGAACATGAACCGCGAGATCCTGGCCGCTGGCCTGCAGCTGATCGGCTGGCGCAAAGTGCCCATCGACACCAGCGTCCTCGGCCGCCTGGCCCTTGAGCGCCTGCCACAGATCGAACAGGTGTTCATCGGTGGTGCCGGCCTGAGCGATCAGGACATGGCCGTCAAGCTGTTCACCTCCCGTCGTCGCTCGTCCGTGGCCAACGCCGCCGACGCCGATCACTACGTCTGCAGCTTTTCCCACAAGACCATCATTTATAAAGGCCTGATGATGCCGGCGGATTTGACCGCCTTCTATCCAGACCTCAGCGACCAGCGCCTGCAAACCTCGATTTGCGTGTTCCACCAGCGCTTCTCCACCAACACCCTGCCGAAATGGCCACTGGCTCAACCGTTCCGCTTCCTGGCGCACAACGGCGAGATCAACACCATCACCGGCAACCGCAACTGGGCCGTGGCCCGTCGCACCAAGTTCACCAACGATCTGATGGACCTGGAAGAACTTGGCCCGCTGGTCAACCGTGTCGGTTCCGACTCCTCCAGCATGGATAACATGCTCGAGCTGATGGTTACCGGTGGCATCGACCTGTTCCGTGGCGTGCGGATGATCATTCCGCCAGCGTGGCAGAACGTCGAAACCATGGACCCGGACCTGCGGGCGTTCTATGAATACAACTCGATGCACATGGAACCGTGGGACGGCCCGGCCGGCGTGGTCATGACCGACGGTCGTTACGCGGTGTGCCTGCTCGACCGTAACGGTCTGCGTCCGGCGCGTTGGGTCACTACCAAGAACGGTTTCATCACCCTGGCCTCGGAAATCGGTGTCTGGAACTACCAGCCTGAAGACGTGATCGCCAAGGGCCGCGTTGGCCCGGGCCAGATCTTTGCCGTGGACACCGAAACCGGCCAGATCCTCGACACCGACGCCATCGACAACCGCTTGAAGTCTCGTCATCCGTACAAGCAATGGCTGCGCAAGAATGCCCTGCGCATCCAGGCGACCATGGAAGACAACGACCACGGTTCGGCGTTCTACGACGTCGATCAGCTCAAGCAATACATGAAGATGTACCAGGTCACTTTCGAAGAACGTGATCAGGTGCTGCGTCCGCTCGGCGAGCAAGGCTACGAAGCGGTTGGCTCGATGGGCGACGATACGCCGATGGCCGTGCTGTCCCAACGCGTGCGCACGCCGTACGACTATTTCCGCCAGCAGTTCGCGCAGGTCACCAACCCGCCGATCGACCCGCTGCGTGAAGCCATCGTCATGTCGCTGGAGATCTGCCTCGGTGCCGAGCGCAACATCTTCCAGGAGTCGCCGGAACACGCCTCGCGCGTGATCCTCAGCTCGCCGGTCATTTCTCCGGCCAAGTGGCGCTCGCTGATGAACCTCGATCGTCCGGGCTTCGAACGCGCGATCATCGATCTGAACTACGACGAAAGCGTCGGCCTCGAAGCGGCGATCCGCAACGTGGCCGATCAGGCTGAAGAAGCCGTGCGCAGCGGTCGTACCCAGGTCGTGCTGAGTGACCGTCACATTGCTCCGGGCAAATTGCCGATCCACGCTTCGCTCGCCACCGGTGCGGTGCACCACCGCCTGACCGAAAAAGGCCTGCGTTGCGACTCCAACATTCTCGTTGAAACCGCGACGGCCCGTGATCCGCACCACTTCGCGGTGTTGATCGGTTTCGGCGCCTCGGCGGTCTATCCGTTCCTGGCCTACGAAGTGCTGGGCGACCTGATCCGTACCGGTGAAGTGCTGGGCGACCTCTATGAGGTGTTCAAGAACTACCGCAAAGGCATCACCAAAGGTCTGCTGAAGATCCTGTCGAAGATGGGCATCTCGACCATTACGTCGTACCGCGGTGCGCAGTTGTTCGAAGCCATCGGCCTGTCCGAAGAAGTCTGCGAGCTGAGCTTCCGTGGCGTGCCAAGCCGCATCAAGGGTGCGCGTTTCGTCGACATCGAAGCCGAGCAGAAAGCCCTGGCGGCCGAAGCCTGGAGTCCGCGCAAGCCGATCCAGCAAGGCGGTCTGCTGAAGTTCGTCCACGGTGGCGAATACCACGCGTACAACCCGGACGTGGTCAGCACCTTGCAAGCCGCTGTGCAGCAGGGCGACTACAGCAAGTTCAAGGAATACACGTCGCTGGTGGACAACCGTCCGGTGTCGATGATCCGCGACTTGTTCAAGGTCAAGACCCTGGACACGCCGCTGGACATCAGCGAGATCGAACCGCTGGAATCGGTGCTCAAGCGCTTCGACTCCGCCGGCATCTCCCTCGGTGCGCTGTCGCCGGAAGCCCACGAAGCCCTGGCCGAAGCCATGAACCGCCTCGGCGCGCGTTCCAACTCCGGCGAAGGCGGCGAAGACCCGGCGCGCTACGGCACCATCAAGAGCTCGAAAATCAAGCAAGTCGCGACGGGTCGTTTCGGTGTCACCCCCGAATACCTGGTCAACGCTGAAGTGCTGCAGATCAAAGTCGCTCAGGGCGCCAAGCCCGGCGAAGGTGGCCAGCTGCCTGGCGGCAAGGTCAACGGTCTGATCGCCAAGCTGCGTTACGCGGTACCGGGCGTGACCCTGATTTCGCCGCCGCCGCACCACGACATCTACTCGATTGAAGACTTGTCGCAGCTGATTTTCGACCTGAAACAAGTCAATCCGAAGGCGCTGGTCTCGGTGAAACTGGTCGCAGAAGCAGGCGTCGGCACCATCGCTGCCGGTGTGGCCAAGGCCTATGCGGACTTGATCACCATTTCCGGTTACGACGGCGGCACCGGCGCATCGCCGCTGACGTCGATCAAATACGCGGGCGCCCCGTGGGAACTCGGCCTGGCCGAAACCCACCAGACCCTGCGCGGCAACGACCTGCGCGGTAAAGTCCGGGTGCAGACCGACGGCGGCCTGAAAACCGGCCTCGACGTGATCAAGGCGGCGATCCTCGGCGCTGAAAGCTTCGGCTTCGGCACCGCGCCAATGATCGCGCTGGGCTGCAAATACCTGCGTATCTGCCACCTGAACAACTGCGCCACCGGCGTTGCGACTCAGAACGAGAAGCTGCGTAAGGATCACTACATCGGGACCGTCGACATGGTGGTGAATTTCTTCACCTACGTCGCCGAAGAAACCCGTGAGTGGCTGGCCAGGCTGGGCGTGCGCTCTCTCGAAGAGCTGATCGGTCGTACCGATCTGCTGGAGATCCTGGAGGGCCAGACCGCCAAGCAGAATCACCTCGACCTGACGCCATTGCTGGGCAGCGATCATATCCCGGCAGACAAGCCTCAATTCTGCCAGGTAGACCGCAACCCGCCGTTCGACAAAGGCCTGTTGGCCGAGAAAATGGTCGACATGGCCACGTCGGCCATCAACGACATGAGCGGCGCCGATTTCGCCCTGGATATCTGCAACTGCGACCGTTCCATCGGTGCGCGGATCTCCGGTGAAATCGCTCGCAAGCACGGTAACCAAGGCATGGCGAACGCGCCGATCACCTTCCGCTTCAAAGGGACGGCCGGTCAGAGCTTCGGTGTGTGGAACGCCGGCGGCCTGAACATGTACCTGGAAGGCGACGCTAACGACTACGTCGGCAAAGGCATGACCGGTGGCAAACTGGTCATCGTTCCGCCGAAGGGCAGCGCCTACAAGACCCAGGACAGTGCCATCATCGGTAACACCTGCCTTTACGGCGCCACGGGCGGCAAGCTGTTCGCCGCCGGTACCGCGGGCGAGCGTTTTGCGGTGCGTAACTCCGGTGCTCACACCGTGGTGGAAGGCACTGGCGATCACTGCTGCGAATACATGACGGGTGGTTTTGTCTGCGTGTTGGGCAAGACCGGTTACAACTTCGGCTCAGGCATGACCGGTGGTTTCGCCTATGTGCTCGACCAGGACAACACCTTCGTTGACCGGGTCAACCACGAACTGGTGGAGATCCAGCGGATCAGCGGCGAAGCGATGGAAGCCTATCGCAGCCACCTGCAACGCGTGCTGAATGAATACGTCGAGGAAACCGACAGCGAATGGGGTCGTAACCTCGCTGAAAACCTCGACGACTACCTACGTCGTTTCTGGCTGGTCAAGCCTAAGGCTGCCAACCTGAAATCGTTGCTTTCCAGCACCCGTGCCAACCCGCAGTGATATGCGCCTGAAGAGTTTGATGAGGTTTTAACAATGGCTGAACGTCTGAATAACGACTTCCAGTTCATCGATGTCGGGCGCAAGGATCCGAAGAAGAAACTGTTGCGTCAACGCAAGAAAGAGTTCGTGGAGATCTACGAACCCTTCAAACCCCAGCATTCGGCCGATCAGGCCCACCGCTGCCTGGGTTGCGGTAACCCGTATTGCGAATGGAAGTGCCCGGTGCACAACTTCATTCCGAACTGGCTGAAGCTGGTGGCCGAGGGCAACATCCTCCAGGCTGCCGAGCTGTCGCACCAGACCAATACCCTGCCGGAAGTCTGCGGCCGGGTGTGCCCGCAGGATCGTCTGTGCGAGGGTGCCTGCACCCTCAACGACGGTTTCGGCGCGGTGACCATCGGTTCGGTCGAGAAGTACATCACCGACACCGCGTTCGCCATGGGCTGGCGCCCGGACATGTCCAAGGTCAAACCGACCGGCAAGCGTGTCGCGGTGATCGGTGCGGGCCCTGCCGGCCTGGGCTGTGCCGACGTGCTGGTACGCGGCGGCGTGACCCCGGTGGTGTTCGACAAGAACCCGGAAATCGGCGGTCTGCTGACCTTCGGCATCCCTGAGTTCAAGCTGGAAAAGACCGTGCTGAGCAATCGTCGCGAAGTCTTCACCGGCATGGGCATCGAGTTCCGCCTGAACACCGAAGTGGGCAAGGACGTGACCGTCGAGCAACTGCTCGAAGAATACGATGCCGTGTTCATGGGCATGGGCACCTACACCTACATGAAGGGCGGCTTTGCCGGCGAGGACCTGCCAGGCGTGCATGACGCGCTCGACTTCCTGATCGCCAACGTCAACCGCAACCTGGGCTTTGAAAAGTCGCCGGAAGATTTCGTCGACATGAAAGGCAAGAAGGTGGTGGTGCTGGGCGGTGGCGACACGGCGATGGACTGCAACCGTACTTCGATTCGCCAGGGCGCCAAATCGGTGACCTGTGCTTATCGTCGTGACGAAGAGAACATGCCGGGCTCGCGCAAAGAGGTGAAGAACGCCAAGGAAGAAGGCGTGAAATTCCTCTACAATCGCCAGCCGATCGCCATCGTCGGTGAAGACCGCGTCGAAGGCGTGAAAGTGGTCGAGACCCGTCTCGGCGAACCGGATGCCCGTGGCCGTCGCAGTCCTGAGCCGATTCCGGGTTCCGAAGAGATCATCCCGGCCGATGCCGTGGTCATCGCTTTCGGTTTCCGCCCAAGCCCGGCGCCGTGGTTCGAACAGTTCAGCATCCAGACCGACAGCCAGGGCCGCGTTGTGGCCCCGGAACAAGGCAAGTACAAGCACCAGACCAGCAACCCGAAAATCTTCGCCGGTGGCGACATGGTTCGCGGTTCTGATCTGGTGGTTACGGCAATCTTCGAAGGCCGCAACGCCGCCGAAGGGATCCTGGATTACCTGGGCGTGTAAATTTGCTGGATCGGCGTCGCTCCATTCGCGGGCAAGCCACGCTCCTACAGGGATCGCGTAAACCCTGTAGGAGCGAGGCTTGCCCGCGAAGAAGCCCGTCGCATCAACGCAAATCCAGCCGATGAAACCCGCGACAAATTGACCCGATAGACAAAAGGCGCGGCTCTTGCCGTGCCTTTTGCGTCGCGCTCTGAGAAAATGCCCGCACTTTTTTTCCGGATGCCGACATGACTGCCCTGAAGAACGACCGTTTCCTTCGCGCCCTGCTCAAGCAACCCGTAGACGTCACCCCTGTGTGGATGATGCGTCAGGCCGGTCGCTACCTGCCTGAATACCGCGCCAGCCGTGCCAAGGCCGGTGACTTCATGAGCCTGTGCATGAACCCGGCGTTCGCGTGCGAAGTCACGATGCAACCGCTCGACCGCTACCCGCAGCTGGACGCGGCGATCCTGTTCTCCGACATCCTCACCATCCCCGATGCCATGGGCCAGGGCCTGTACTTCGAAACCGGTGAAGGTCCACGCTTCAAAAAAGTCGTCAGCACGCTGGCCGACATCGAAGCCCTGCCGATTCCTGATCCGCACAAAGACCTCGGCTACGTCATGGACGCGGTCAGCACCATCCGCCGCGAACTGAACGGCCGCGTGCCGCTGATCGGCTTTGCCGGCAGCCCATGGACCCTGGCCACTTACATGGTCGAAGGCGGCTCGTCGAAAGACTACCGCAAGACCAAAACCATGCTCTACGACAACCCGCAAGCCTTGCACCTGCTGCTGGACAAGCTCGCGCAGTCGGTCACCAGCTACCTCAATGGCCAGATCATGGCCGGCGCACAAGCGGTGCAGATCTTCGACAGTTGGGGCGGCAGCCTCTCGGCGGCGGCGTACCAGGAGTTCTCCTTGGCCTACATGCGCAAAATCGTCAGCGGCCTGATCCGCGAACACGAAGGTCGCAAAGTGCCGGTGATCCTGTTCACCAAGAACGGCGGCCTCTGGCTGGAAAGCATCGCCGATGCTGGCGCTGATGCACTGGGCCTGGACTGGACCTGCGACATCGGTAGCGCCCGTGATCGCGTCGGTAGCAAAGTCGCACTGCAAGGCAACATGGACCCGACCGTGCTCTACGCCAAGCCGGAAGCCATTCGCGCCGAAGTCGGGCGGATCCTCGCCAGCTACGGCAAAGGCAGCGGCCACGTATTCAACCTCGGCCATGGCATCACGCCGGAAGTTGATCCGGAGC
Source organism: Pseudomonas sp. IT-P253 (assembly GCF_949768125.1). Lineage (NCBI taxonomy): Bacteria > Pseudomonadati > Pseudomonadota > Gammaproteobacteria > Pseudomonadales > Pseudomonadaceae > Pseudomonas > Pseudomonas sp. IT-P253. The sequence continues at coordinate 57,652 of NZ_CATKPT010000002.1, forward strand.
ACGCAGGCGCTTTCCTGCGCGCAGTGCATGAGTTGTCGGCGCAGTATCACGAGTGATGTGACGGACTAACTGACACTCTGCTTTTCTGTGGGAGCGAGCTTGCTCGCGATGGTCGTTAACGATAACGCGTGTTTGCTGGCGAAACGCGGCGCTCTTGAGACCATCGCGAGCAAGCTCGCTCCTACAGGGGAAATCGTCAGGCCTTTACACCGCCAAGCGGCGGCAACTTCGCCAGCTTCAACGCCACCAGCAGCGCAATCACCAGCAACGCACCGATAAACAACCCAATTCCGTTCCACCCACCCAAGTGCCAGAACACCCCGCCCGCCGTCCCTGCGATACTCGACCCGGCGTAGTAGCTGAACAAGTACAGCGACGACGCCTGACCCTTGGCCTTGATCGCGCGGCGGCCGATCCAGCTGCTGGCCACCGAATGCGCAGCGAAGAAGCCAAAGGTGAAGATCAGCATGCCGATAATCACCACCGGCAGCGGTGTGAACATGGTCAGCGCGAGGCCGGCGATCATCAGCACGATGGTGCCCCAGAGCACTTTGCGGCGTCCGAGTTTGTCGGCCAGCGCGCCGATTTTTGCCGAGCTGTAGATGCCCGACAGGTACACCACCGACAGCAGGCCGACGAAGGCCTGGTCCATGTGGTACGGCTCGGCCAGCAGGCGATAGCCGATGTAGTTGAACAGCGTGACAAACGCGCCCATCAGCACGAAGGCTTCGAGAAACAGCAGCGGCAAGCCCGCGTCGCGAAAGTGCATGGTGAAGCCGTCGAGCAGGCTGCGCGGGTGCAGCGAGCGGGCGCGGAAGTTGCGTGATTCGGGAAGAATCTTCCAGAACACTGTCGCCGCAATCAGCGCCAGACCGCCGATGACCAGCATCGCCGTGTGCCAGCTGACGAAGTCGATCAACACGCCAGTGATCAGGCGCCCGCTCATCCCGCCAATCGCGTTGCCGCCGATGTACAAACCCATCGCCAGACCGATGTGCTGCGGGTGGATCTCTTCGCTCAGGTACGTCATGGCGACCGCGGCCAGGCCGCTCAACGACAACCCGATCAGCGCGCGCATCGCCAACACGCCTTGCCAGCTCGGCATCATCGCGCTGGCCATGGTGCACAGGGCGGCGGCGAACAAGGCCGCAACCATCACCGGCTTGCGTCCGACACGGTCGGAGATCGGGCCGGTGATCAGCAGACCAATGGCCAGCATGCCGGTGGCCACTGACAGGATCAGACTGCTCTGCGCCGCGTTGATCGAGTACTCGTAGGACAGCAGCGGCATCATCGGCTGCACACAGTAAAGCAGCGCGAAGGTCGCGAAGCCGCCGGAGAACAGCGCCAGCACCGTGCGCATGAACATCGGCGTGCCTTTTTCGATGTAGATCTCCTTCAACTCACAGACGTGATCATCCACGGCGGCGGGTGGAACTTCATGGGCGAGTGGGGCGACAGCTGTTTTCACTTCAGACCTCGGGAGGCGCAGCCGGACAGGCAATGAAAAAAGCATATAGCTGCCTAATGATTCAATCCAATATATTGTTCGACCTGTTTGAGAGGTTTTGCGACCTAATGGAGTTTTCATGGAATTGCGTCACTTGCGCTACTTCATCGCTGTCGCCGAAGAACTGCATTTTGGCCGCGCGGCTCAAGTGCTGGGCATCTCGCAACCGCCCTTGAGTCAGCAGATTCAGGCGCTGGAGCAGGAGGTCGGCGCACGGCTATTCGAACGTACCAATCGTCGGGTCGAGCTCAGTGAAGCCGGTCGATTGTTTCTGGAAGAGGCGCGGCTGGTGTTGGCGCAGGTCGATAAAGCGGCGGATGTGGCACGGCGGGCGCAGCTCGGCGAATTGGGCGAGCTGAAGATTGGCTTCACCTCGTCGGCGCCGTTCAACTCGACCATTCCCCAGGCGATTTTCTCGTTTCGCCAGCGCTTCCCGGCGGTGCACCTGAACCTGCGAGAAATGAGCAGCACCCAGGTGGCCGATGCACTGGTGGATGAGTCGATTGAAGTCGGGATCATGCGGCCGCTGGGATTGCCCGACTCGCTGAGCGTGGTCGAACTGATGCGTGAGCCGCTGGTGGCCGTCCTCAGCTCCAAACATCCGCTGGTCAAGGACAGTGAAGAGGGATTGTTTCTGTCGGCATTGGCCCTCGAACCATTCGTATTTTTCCCACGCAGCTATGGCAGTGGTCTTTACGCACAATTACTCAGCCTGGCCCGGGATGCCGGCTTCAGCCCACACTTTGCTCAGGAGGCCGGCGAGGCGATGACCATCATCGGCTTGGTGGCAGCGGGATTGGGGGTGTCGGTGCTACCGGCGTCTTATCAGCGGATGCGCATTGATGGCGTGGTCTATCGGCCCCTGCTCGATCCTGAGGCGGTTTCGGCGGTGTGGCTGGTGCAGCGCAAGGATCAGAAATCGCCGATGGCCAAGGCGTTTGTGGAGCTGTTGACGCGTAAGGTCGAGCCGCTGAAAGCGTGACTGCTGCGCAGTCATTCGCGAACCTGCTCGCGAAAGCGTCCACAAAATCACCAGAAAGGGTTCAGTTGCCTATGCCAAAGCGGACGCTTCGCTGAAGGGCGTAGGACATTTCCGAACTGTCTCGAACAGGCCACAGCGCCTTGCGGCATTGCCTACAACTAATCCAGAATCCGCCGGCTTGTGCGCTTTTGGGGCCATCGGTAACTTGATTCGCGTCACTGATTTCCAGTGATCGGGTTTAGTAGCCCGTGGTGACTCGAGGCGCATAGCGCATCAAACAGTCAGGTATTCCCATCCCTGCACTCTATGGTGGCTGTGCGTAGGGCGCTCTCGGGCGCGCCGGTCTCTCGGGTCCCCGGTCTACTAACCTGCGCACAGCTGCCACCTCATCTTATTAGTAGAGATGTGGTGGTAGCTCTAATCTCGAGGACCTGAATGATGCGTAACTCTAAACCGTATTCACCGGACACCGATCCGGACGCTCCACGCCAACCAAGCAAAATCTTCCTCATAAATCCCGATATCGACAACCAGACCCTGCTGGAATACGCCTGTGAATCCCTGGCATCAGCAAACGTCATGGCCAGCGATTTCGCGAGGTATCTGGAAGGATCGCAAAGCAACACGCTACTGGGGATTCAGCAGTCAATCATGCTGGGAGAACTGGCAGTAAACCGTGTATTGGATAACCTCGATCCACCCTGATGCGTCACGGCACCAGGACTCCCGAAAGGCGCCCTTTGTCGTTGTGCGCCAGGCATGGCGCGTTACGCGAACCCGACTCTCTCAGCGTGGTGGAGTCGCCGATGGCCAAGGCGTTTGTGGAGCTGTTGACGCGTAAGGTCGAGCCGCTGAAAGCGTGACTGCTTCGCAGTCATTCGCGAGCAGGCTCGCTCCCACAGGGTTTTGCGGTGTGAACACGATTTCTGCTCCACCAGCCATCCCCTGTGGGAGCGAGCGAAAGCCTCCACAAATTCACCAGAAAGGGTGCAGTTGCCTATGCCAAAGCGGACGCTTCGCTAAAGGGCGTAGGACATTTCCGAACTGCCTCGAACAGCGCAGGAAAGTCAGCGGGGCGGTTACATTGATTGAATGGCTGATGCGCAAGCAGACGCGATAGTTTCAAGGTTTTGTTGGGTAACAGTCTGCAAGTCGTCGACGACAAGACAGGTCGCGCTGGCGTTAATGAAAGCAAGTTGATTCAAGCTCAGTAAGCGCAGGACAGCCCCTGTGCAAAGCGCGGGGGCTTCTTTGATCCGTTCGGAAAACTCGCTTGCTTTGTACTCTGATAGAGGGCTTTTGAGTCCGATCATTTCGCACAGGACTGGGCTCCTGGCACAACGTTAGCCCCCTAAATCAGCCCCTAAAACCCGGTAAACCTTTGGAAATGCAGTAGTCATGGATTGTCTGCACTACTCCCTCCGGCGAATCATCTGCTCCATCCTTGGGATAGAACAACAAGTCGCTCCCCGCTGGGTGCGGCACGATCTTGTTGAAGTGTTCCACCAACTCCCCTCGTTCTTCTTCTGTCCCTGCATCGTCGATAGCATCAATCAGTGCTTTGAATTCCTGTTTGGTGTACTCGGAAAGATTGCTCTTGATTTCCATTACTCAGCCTTTCTGTGTAGGTCTAGATGATGCCTTGGTGTGACAGCTCGCAGGTTGTCAACATCGTATACGGCGCCACCATCCTTGATTAATTCTACGTGGTGCAGCTCGAAGGCAACTCGTTTTCCGGCATGCTCAATTTTGGGGGCGGCAGGGGCCAAGCCGTTCACCATGCCGGACAGGTTGCGTGAACTGAATTGCCGGCTTAACTCTGAATCATTAGCTACGGCTATCCAGAACGCTTTCCTGAATGTGTCAAAGCTACTGAATTTTTGTCCTCGGAGTTCATCCGCAATCCTCGTGGGAATGTGCGAGCCTAGCCCGGTGCGAGCCCCATCAAGCCAAATACCAGGGACATCTTCGCCCACACCTGTGACGACACCGGAGTCATACCGAGCACTGAGTACTAGGTAGATCGGCTCAAGCCCCGTATCGGCAGGAAACCAGATGATTGCATCCTGGTAATCGGGCGGATGCTCGGGGTTCACCAATATTTTGTTGGATTGCTCTGTAGGCGGGTACACCCATATCGTGGGCAATGGCGGGGCGCCTTCCAGTGCGGGAACTCTCGGTGCGTCATCCGGATTTGCGGCTGGCGTCCAGGTCAAGCCAATGCCGTTGCCGATGTCGGCGACGAACTTCTCGCCTTGCTGTTTTGCCTTGATGACCGGGACGAACTCCCAGTCTTTTTTCCCGCCGGTGTAGAAGCCGTAAGCGCTGACGGAACCATCAGGTAATGTCTTTACGTTGATGCGCACACGGGTTCGACCCGCATCCAGCAGCGCGTACTGATCATTTTTGTAGAAGGCGCTATCGGGAGAAAGGCTGGTGTTCGGCATCAATAACGCCACTATCCCCACCGCTGCACCAGCCGCCACCACTGAGCCGGTCAGATTGAGCGCAAGCGAACCGCCGAGCCGTTGGGCAAGGGTGCCGCCCGTCGCCGACCCGGCCACCCATTTGAGCGGTATGCCTTCGGTGGTAATCGCCGCGCCGGTGCCCAGTACGGCCCACAATCCGTAGTCGGCCAGTGGTTCGACCGGGACAAAACCGGCGGGGTTGTTATGGTTGATGACGCCGTCAGGGAGGTTGCAGCTTTTGGCGAACACGCAACCTTTGCTATCGAGTTGCTTGTGTTTTTCGACTTGTATGAGGACGCGATCTTCATAGGCTTGTTGCTTGGCGAGCATGTCGTCGTAGGCCTTTTGCCTGGCATCACGTTCGGCGAGTTCGGTCGGGGTCATGTCTCGCAGGTAGCGTGATCCGTTTCCACTACCACCACCTCCACTGGCATATTCCCAGACTTGGGGGATGTTCTTGTCGCGAGCCATAGGTGTTTTTCTGCATGTGACTGTAGGAGTAGCGAACCTACCGGGGAGGCACAGGCGCTGGCATTAGGACGTTTCCTAAATGCAGCGCTGAAATTTCCTATTTCATGTTGTTTCTGTGGTGCGAGGAGAATTGCCTGGATTTGGCTGTGGCCTGGTATTGGGCTTTGGGGGCTGCGATGTTTTGCATCAAAATGCCCTTGTCCTGAGGGCTACACGACGTTGCGTCGTTGCCTAGAACTACGCCAGAACCCACCGGACTCTGATCCGGTCACTCCATTTGAATCAACCGATTCTGACACACGCCAACCAAGCAACATCTTCCTCATCGCCCCCGAAATCGACAACCAGACCTTGCTCGAATACGCCTGTGAATCCCTGGCGTCAGCCAACGTCATGGCCAGTGATTTCGCTAGGTATCTGGAAGGATCACAATGCAACACACTGCTGGGGATTCAGCAGTCGATCATGTTGGGGGAGCTGGCAGTAAACCGTGTGTTGGATAACCTAGATCCACCCTGATGCGTCAGGGCACTGGGACTCCCGAAAGGGGCTTATGAGACGCTGAGGATAAATCAATGGCAGGCTCGAAATATTCGGGTGGCCACCTTATTTCCTGTCACGCCATCGACTTCTTGCGTGGAGATAAGCGGTCAAATCGCTGTAGCCCAATTGAGCTGCAATTTCCGTTAACGACTCTCCCTGCATTTCAAGATGCAGTTCCAGTTCTGCGCGAATCTGATCGAGTAATTGTCTGAAGGTCGTGCCCTGCTCATCCAGACGCCTGCGTAATGTTCTGGGCGTCTGGTGCAGTGCCTTTGCCAGATGGTCCAGATTTGGAGTTTCACCTCTCGCCAGAGACCGTCGCGCACCTTCAGCAACCTTGGCTGACCAACCGCTGAAGTTACGGTGTGCGGCAATCCTTCGATCCAGCTCCTGAGTCAATAACTCCAACATCCCGTGATGACGGGTCTGCATCGGCAGGCTCAAGCTTCGAGCATCGAAATAGAGGCAGTTAGCCGTGCAGTCAAACTCGATATGATTGCCAAACCACTGGGTGTACTGTTTGTAATACGTGGGTCGCGAATGAATGAATTTGGCCAGCACTGGCTGCACATCCTGTCCCGTTCCCCGTCGTAACTGCGCGATGGACATTGCGCCGTAGTGTTCGACGACATATCGCGCCAACTCGCCTGGCGCATCGACGCACAGTTCGACTCCGACACCGTTTTCGTCGCTCACCAATTTCACACTATCAGTGTCTGAGGCAAGCGGTGCGTACTTGGCCCAAAGGTGCATGGACGACAAAACGTCGGGACTGTACAGGCAAAGATAAGCCAACACGTGCCAGTCCTGAGGCGTGAACAGCGCGAACAGTTTTAACCCGATAGCCGGGTCAATGCGCGCCGCCTCACGCCATAGCTGATTCAGTTCGATCAGGCTGTAATCCGTGGTTTTTCGCAAGACTTGGCTATCAAGGAAGCGCTCCAGCACCTGGCCCAGCCTGCCGCGATGAAAGCGCTGGGGCGGGTGGTTGGCCGGTTCTAGCTCAATTCTGTCCATTTCGCGCATTGGGTGGGCTTGCTCCTGGGTCTCTAATGACAAGGCATTGCCCGTAAGGGCCTAAATCGAGAGTGCCATGAATATAACAATGCTCGTCAATCACCCTGCTGTGATAGTGGCCGGGATTTTCCTTGGCTTCATTTTGCTGGAACTTGCCTGCTCCTCGTTTCGTCAGTCGTCAGGTAGTAAGCGTGACGTACTCATTGAAGTCGTCGGCTCCGGTTTATTAGTGATGGTCACATTCCCTTTAGTCATGTGGCTAAGTGGTTCGATATTAAATCAGGCCATCCCGGATATGAAGGGCGCGTTGTCCGGAATTCCTTGGGTTGCAGGATTTGCATTGTTTCTACTGCTGGATGACATGACCCAATATTGGTGGCATCGCCTGACTCATCGGGTTCCCGCCCTTTATGCATTGCATCGTGCACATCATTCTGCGCCCTATATGAGCGTCCGCATCGTCTATCGCAACAACAGTTTCTACTACCTTTTGATGCCGGGTATCTGGCTATCTGGTGTGTTGATTTATCTGGGGCTTGCACCCGTTTATTACGTTTATTTGATTCTTAAAATGACTGTGATCTTCGCGGCACACAGCAGCGTTACGTGGGACGACAAACTTTATCGCATCCGCGCTTTTCGCCCACTTATCTGGGTTCTGGAGCGAACCATCTCCACGCCATCCACTCACTCTGCGCATCACGGTTTGACTGCCGAGGATGGCGTGACGCACTACAAAGGCAATTTCGGTAACATGTTATTTTTATGGGACGTGTTGTTCGGCACAGCCAAAATTACCCGTAGGCGTCCGCCAGCATACGGTATCGAACACTTGTCACCGATAAGCTGGAAAGAAGAATTGTTCTGGCCAATCGTCCGCTCCCACCGCACCGTACCCAAGGTAAGCAACGCTAAACAGAAGGTGGCACAATGAGCCGCCATATCGTTCTGTTGTCTGGATCGAATAGATCCAACAGTCAATCAGTCAAGGTTGCCAATTATCTGCGCGACCGATTAGAAGCACTCGAGCTTTGTGACTCAAGCGAACTGATAGACCTGGCTTCTAGTCCGCTACCGCTTTGGCCAGAAGAAGACACTCAGAAAGTCTGGAGTGTCCAGCAAGCGATCCTCAAAAAAGCAACCGCATTGATCGTGATTAGCCCTGAGTGGAATGGCATGGCTTGCCCGGCCCTGAAGAACTTCTTTTTGTACGCAGGGCTCGGAGAACTAGGACATAAGCCCACGCTTTTAGTGGGTGTTTCGGCTGGACTTGGGGGAGCCTACCCAATTACAGAGTTGCGTGCTTCAAGCTACAAAAATAGCCGGATCCTGTATTTGCCTGAACAATTGATTATAAGAAACGTTGAATCGATGTTGAACAGCGAATGTCCTTCAGACGAAAATGATATGCGCATCCGCGCACGTGCCGACTGGGCTTTGCATATACTTTGTCAATACGATGAAGCCTTGAGTACGATACGACCGACAATCAAACATCCGCCTGAGTTTTCTACCGGGATGTAAAGTTGCCACACTTCAAGAGCTGTTTAAATTAAGTACACCGCTTAAGTGGCACTATCAGCTTAACGTGAAAAGGATGCTTGTTTTAATGCCTGCGTCCCTGGCTCAATCAAGTTCTTCCATCATTACAGTGCGTTTCGGAAATGACGGTCTCCGTTTTTCGGTTATGTCATTTTTTTGCTGGGGGCATAAAAAGATCGTCCGGACGCGGCCTGAGCCTTCGGACGATCTTTTGATTTTGCTTATGCCCAGCGCTTGAAAATCAGCGACGTATTCACCCCGCCAAACGCAAAATTATTGTTCATCACGTACTGATTACTCATCTGCCGAAACTCGCCGCGCAGGTAATCAAGCTTGCCGCATTGCGGATCGACGTCGTCGAGGTTGAAGGTGTGGGCGTATAGGTCGCGATTCATCATTTCGATGCTGAACCAGGATTCGAGTGCGCCGCAGGCGCCGAGGGTGTGGCCGAGGAAGCTCTTTTGCGAACTGATCGGCATGTGCTCGCCGAACAGGCTGCTGGTGGCCAGGGTTTCGGCGATGTCGCCTTGTTCAGTCGCGGTGCCGTGACCGTTGACGTAGCCGATGTCCGAAGGCTGCAGGCCGGCGTCTTCCAGGGCCAGTTCCATGGCTCGGCGCATGGTGACCAGCTCTGGGCGAGTGGCGTGCTGGCCATCGGCGTTGCTGCCGAAACCGACGAGTTCTGCATGGATGCGGGCACCGCGAGCCAGGGCGTGTTCCAGCTCTTCCAGTACCAGCATGCCGCCGCCTTCGCCGATCACCAGGCCGTCGCGTCCTTTGTCATACGGGCGCGGGCTGGTCTGCGGGGCGTCGTTTTTCAGGCTGGTGGCGTAGAGTGCGTCGAAGACCATGGCTTCGGTGGGGCACAGCTCTTCGGCACCGCCGGCGAGCATCAGGGGCAGGCGGCCGAACTTGATCGACTCGTAGGCGTAGCCGATGCCCTGGCTGCCGCTGGTGCAGGCGCTGGAAGTCGGGATCAGCCGGCCGGTAAGGCCGAAGAAGATGCTGATGTTCGCCGCCGTGGTGTGCGGCATCATGCGCACGTAGGAGTTGGCGTTCAGGCCTTCGGCCACCGAGTTGAGCAGCATCTTGCCGAACGCCTTGATCTCGTCGGTGCTGCCGGTGGAGGAGCCGCACGAGACGCCCATGCGCCCGTCCTTGATCGACTCGTCGCCCAGCAGCCCGGCATCGGCCAGCGCCTGCTCAGCCGCGCCGACCGCCAGGCGCGATACGCGGCCCATGCTGCGCAGTTGCTTGCGGGTCCAGTGGCTTGGCACCTTGAAGTCATCGATGGGCCCCGCCAGACGGGTGTTGAGTTCAGTAAAACGATCCCACTCGTCCATCCGGCGAATGCCGCTGCGGTTGGCCGCGAAGTTGCCGGCGATGGTCTCCCAATCGCTGCCCAGTGAGGTGATGCCGGCCATGCCGGTGACGACGACGCGCTTCATCAGCACAGGCCTCCATTGACGGCCAGAACCTGCCGGGTGATGTACGACGCTTCCGCCGACATCAGGAAATTCACCGCGCCGGCCACCTCTTCAGGGGTGCCCATGCGTTGTGCGGGGATCATTTTCATCAGTTCTTCCACCGGCACGTTTTCATCGAGCATGGCGGTGTCGATCAAGCCGGGTGCGACGCAGTTAACGGTAATTTTGCGCTTGCCCAGTTCGATCGCCAACGCTTTTGCTGCGCCGATCAGACCGGCCTTGGAGGCGCTGTAGTTGACCTGGCCACGGTTGCCGATCAACCCCGAAACCGAGGTGATACAGACAATTCGCCCGGCCGCGCGACGACGAATCATCGGCATCATCACCGGGTGCAGCACGTTGTAGAAACCGTCGAGGTTGGTGCGCATTACGACGTCCCAATCATCCTCGCTCAGCGCCGGAAAAGCACCGTCGCGCGTCAGGCCAGCGTTCAACACCACGCCGTAATAGGCGCCGTGGGCTTCTACGTCGGCTTCGAGAACGGCTTTGCAACTGGCGCGGTCGGACACGTCGAATTGCAGAATGCGCGCATGGCGACCCAAGGCTTCCACCTCGGCCTTCACTGCGACAGCGTCGGACAGACCGCTGCGGCAATGCAGCACGATGTCATGCCCGGCCTGCGCCAGTCGTAAAGCGATAGCGCGGCCAATGCCACGGCTGGAACCGGTGACCAGTACGGATTCAGTCATGACTGGACTCCTGGGGATTCATGAAGGTATTGAGCGGCCTGAGGCGGACGAAACACGTTCAGACGGGCGGTGGCGTGAATGCCGGGGGCGTTGATATGACATTCGAACACGCCCATGCCGTTGTCGTCTTCCAATGAGCGAATCCCGTGGATCGTCAACTCGGTGCCGGCGGGGAAATGCTCGACGTTGCATTCGAATTTACGGGTGCCCAGCAGGAAGCCCAGTGCCACCGCATCGCCGCGCTGGCGCGCATGACAGCCAGCGTATGCCGCTACGCTCTGGGCCATCAGTTCGATGCCGACCCAGGCCGGCAGGCTGCCGTCGGGGAGACTGAACAGGCCGTCGGGCCTGACGGTGAGACGGGTATAAATCTGCTCGTCATCGAACGACAGGATCTGTTCGATGAGGATCATGTCGCCTGCGTGGGGCAGCAGTTCGGCGAGCGGCCAGTCAATCATGGTGCGTCTCCGATAATCAGGCTGACGTTGTTGCCACCGAAGGCAAAGGAATTGCTCATCAGATAGCGAGGTGCAATGGACGTCAGGCGATCGGTCGGGGTCACCCATTTCAGGGGTGGCAACTCGGGGTCGGGTTGACCGTCCCAGACGTGTGGCGGCAACTGATGCCCGCGGTTGTCCTGGCTCAGGCTCAACCAGCAGAACGCCGCTTCCAGCGCGCCGGCAGCGCCGAGGGTGTGCCCGGTCATGGGTTTGGTCGACGAACACGGCACGCCTTCAGGAAACACTGCCGCGACGGCCAGGCTTTCCATGGCGTCGTTGTGTTGAGTGGCGGTGCCGTGGAGGTTCAGGTAGCCGATTTGATCGGGTTGCAGGTTCGCGCGGGCCAAGGCCTTTTGCATGGCTTGTTGAGCACCGCGGCCGTTCGGTTCCGGTGCGGAAATGTGGTGTGCGTCGGAGCTGGCGCCACTGCCCAACAGGGCAATCGGCGGCTTGTCGCCAGCGCTTTTGCTCATCAGGAACAGCACGGCGGCTTCGCCAATGTTGATCCCGTTACGGTTCACCGAGAACGGATTGCAACGCTGCCCGCTCACCGCTTCCAGTGCCGAGAAGCCATTGAGGGTCAGCTTGCACAGGCTGTCGACACCGCCGCACAACACCGCATCGCACACGCCGAGGTCCAGCAGTCGCTGGGCACTCATCAGTGCTCGGGCGCTGGAGGTGCAGGCTGTGGAAATCACGTAGGCCGGGCCGCTCAATTGCAGCCAGTCGGCGAGGAAATTTGCCGGTGCGCCGAGCTCCTGTTGCTGATAGTTGTACTCGGCAGGGAATTCATGTTCGCGGATGTAATGGGCCAACCCGCAGCTGGCTTCTTCAATGCCCGAGGTGCTGGTGCCCAGGACGATACCGATACGGCCACGACCATAGGTCTGGATTGCCTGGTCGATGTCTTCGCGAATTTGCAGCGCGGCTTCCAGCAACAATTGGTTATTACGGCTGGCTTGCTCAATCAGTTCGGCTGGTATCGGTGGCAACGCACCTTGCACGGCCGCCACCGGTAACGCTCGCTCCGCGACCCAACCGGTCTCGCTACGCATGCCGGAGCAGTCGCCGGCAAACAGGTTACGGGCGACTTCGTGCTTGCCACGCCCCAGGGCGCAGATCATCCCGAGGGCATTCAGATAGGCGGTCATGGTGCCTCCCCGCTCAGGGGTGTGACTTGATACTTCGGACCTTTGGGCAGGTTCAATTCAAAGCTCAAGGGTTGTGAATAACGAACATCCCAGCGTGTTGGGAGGGCTCTTTGTGCGCCATGTTGCCAGGCGGCGGGGTAGTTGCCCGACAGTTCATCCTTGGGCGTCAACGCAAACAGCAGCGCCGCGAACAGCTCCCGGGCTTCCGGATTGGGCGGCAGCAGGCCGTCGGCTTGCCACTGTCCATCAATCAGCTTTTGGCGGGCCTGAGGAATGCCCAGCAGGTCCATCATCGACCAGCGAATGCCAGGGCCTTCACGCTGGATCACCAGCACCCAGTCCAGACGTTGATCTGCCTGCAAGCGTTGAATGTGCAATTGCAGCGGCAACGACAGGCTAGGGGTTCGCTCGGGCAGCGGCGGCTGGCTGGCGCAAGCACTCAACAATAGGACAGCGCCAAGTAGCAGAAATCGCAGAATGTTTGCAGTCCCTGTGGGAGCGAGCCTGCTCGCGAATGCGGTCTTACATTCACCAATGATATTGACTGACACACCGCTTTCGCGAGCAGGCTCGCTCCCACAGGTATGAGTTGCACTAAGCATCAAACAACACCTTCCAGGGGTTTGCGCGCAACCACGTTGACCAGGGTTTCTTCCCGTTGGCCAATGGGTTTTGGCTGGCGCAGACCCAAGCGTTCGAGCAGGCCGAAATCCTTGGCACGGCTCCACCATAAATACGGATAAGACACGTTGTGCGGGCCAAATTCGAAACCCTGCCGACGAATCATCGCCAGATAGCCGTCAGCGCTCTTCTGCACCTGCATCGGGTGGCGGAACAGCCAGCGAATCACCCACGTATCAATGTAAGCCTCAGTGGATTCGGCGAACAGCAAATAACCGCCGGGCTTGAGCACGCGGTAGAACTCGGCCAATGCCCGTTCCTGCTCCACCAGGTGGTGGAAGGTCTGGTGACAGAACAGCAGATCGACGCTGGAATCCGGCACGGCAAGCGTTGCGCAGTCGCTGCCGATCAGCTCCACGTCCATGCATCGACGCATGGCTTCTTCGTTGCTCAGGGACAGGCTGTGCGGGTCGGCATCCACCCCGATCAGCCGCTGCGGCGCAAAGGTCTGGTGCAAGTGCTGGAACGACTTGCCTTGCCCGCAACCGGCATCTAAAAGCACCGCATCGCGAGGCAGCGGCTCGCTGAACAGGCTGCGCAAATCGTTGATCGCGACCCGCAGCACACGGTGCTGCCAGGTATGGCTGCGCAGGAACCACAAACCGAAGCGGGTTTCTTCAACGTAGGTGTCGCTCAAGTAGCTCATGTGACATCCCTGGCACAGAGTTCTGACAGCATCCGCAGCCGGCGTTTCGGTTCGGTGACAAACGGATTGCGCTCGTCCCAGGCATAACCGGCGAGGATCGAACAGATCATTCGACGAATATCCGGTGAGCCGCCCTCATGGTAAATCACATCCTGGAACGTCCCGGCGTACCAGCCTTCGACGTAGCAGCGGAACGTGTCGACGCCGCGCTTGAGCGGCTCGGCAAACTCGGTCTGCCAGTCGACGCTTTCGCCCTGCAACTGACGGTGTAGAACCGCAGCGGCCATGCTCGCCGAGCGCATGGCGATGGTCACACCAGAGGAAAACACCGGGTCGAGGAATTCCGCCGCGTTGCCCAACAGCGCAAACCCCGGACCATGCAGGGTTTTGACGTTGGCCGAATAGCCGCCGATGGTGCGCGCCGGCGTATCCCAAACCGCATTGTTCAGCACCCCGGACAGGCTTGGCGTCTCGGCAATGAAACCGCGCAGGCAGTCATCCAGGTTTTCAGCACGACCTTCGAAGTGTTCGGCAGCTGCAACCACGCCGACCGAGCAGCGGCCATTGCTGAACGGGATGGTCCAGAACCAGACATCGCGCTGGGTCGGGTGCGTGGTGATGAGGATCTTTTCCCGTTCGAATGTCGGGCTGTCGATATGGTCTTCGATGTGCGTGAACACCGCCTGACGCACCGGGAAATTCGACGGTGAATCAAGGTCCAGCAGGCGTGGCAACACACGGCCATAACCGCTGGCATCGAGCATGAAATCAGCTTCGATGCGGTATTCGCTGCCGTCCTCACGGCGCACGCCGAGCTGCGGTTTTACCCGGTCGATGTCAACGCTGACAATCGCTTCGCCGTAGCGAACTTCCACACCCTGCAGGGCGGCCTGATCGGCCAGCAGTTTGTCGAAATCAGCGCGCAGAACCTGAAAAGTGGTCGGCTTGCCGTTGCTGAAGGTGTCACCGAAATCGAAGGCGCTGTACTGCTCGCCCCACGCAAATGCCGCACCGGTTTTCAGCTGGAAACCGGCCGCGTTCACGGCTTCAAGCATGCCGGCTTCTTCAACGAAATCCAGGCAATGCGACAACAGGCTTTCGCCGATGGAAAACCGTGGGAAATGCTGGCGCTCGATCATCAGCACATCGTGACCTTTGCGCTTGAGCAGCGCCGCGGCGATGGCCCCCGAGGGGCCCGCGCCGATGACCACCACCTGACGACGTTCCATTTCAACTGTTGGCATGGGGGCTCCTTGCCGGGACGGCGATGGTTATGGGGGTTCGGTGCATGCCGGCGAGTGCCGGCAGCAGTGTTGCGATCAGGCCCATCAGCATCAGCGCAAAATACAGCGCCGGGCTGATGAGCTGTTGTTGCAGCAGCAGGTTGAGAAAGACGATCTCACTCAAGCCACGGATGTTCAGCAGGATACTTTCCCGCCAGCGACTGGCCCCTTCAAACGAAGCGCCGGCCCAGCCGAGGCCCAGCCAGTTGCCCAGCAGTTTGCTGGCAATCGGCAACAGCAGCAGTGCCGCCAGTTGTGCCCAGCCGAGGCTGTCCATGGCGCTATGAACGTTGATCTGCACGATGCCGAACGTGAGGATCAGCGGGATCGCGATGTACGTCTGTAGGCGAATCATCCATCGCACCGGCAACGGCAGTACCAGCGGCACCTTGAGCGCGGCCATGCATAGCAGATAGCCAATACCGAAAATCAGCGCATTGAGCTTGAAGTGTTCAGCGACCACCAACAGTGCGAAAAAGCTGCCGGTGTGCAGCAGCGGTTGGCGCAGACCCAGCAGGCGCAGCAGCAACGGCAGGCAAGCCCCCGCCAGCGGCAGCAACAGACTGCTCAGGTGCAAGCTGCCCTGTGCGATGGCGAACAGGGTCCAGCAGGTGAGGTCGATGAGAATCGCGGTCTGCACCAGTCGCCGGGTGGCGGCTGGCGGGTAGTTGATGTGCCGCAGGTACAAATACAACACCGGAATCGCGGTAATGGCGAACAGCAGGCCGACCGCCAACGAGCTGATCCACGGCTGCGCCGGCAACAGCCACACCGCCGTCGCCAGCCCGCAGGCGAACGGAATGCAGAAACTCGGCAACGCGATTTTTACGCTTTGACGGTCGAGTCGCAGATCGATGACGTCGCTGAGAATGTTCCCCAGCAGCAAGGCAAAACTCAGGCTGTAGAGGTTTTTCAGCCAGACCGGTGCGATCAGTTCGGCGCCACTCAGTTGCCAGCCCGGTTCGATCCAGAAGTACATCAACAGCGGCAAGCCGACGGTCGCCAACAGCAACTGGCTGACGATCGGGATCAAGCCAACGTGACGACCGACCCGCGTGGCAACGGCGAATAACGCCAGGGCCATCACCCAGAACAGGACGACCGTCATGCTGCCGACTCCGCAACAGGCGCCGGATGGACGTGACGACCGGCCCACGGCGCGAGTATGAAGCTGAACGCCAGACCGAGGCTCACCGATAAACCGAAGTTGCTCACCGCCGGCGTGCTCGACACCGCCAGCAATCCAAACGACAGCCACGTGGTCAGTGCCGCCAGCAAGGTGCCCAGCAGGCTCACGGCGGCGCCGCCGACCTGTTCGCGCATGAGGATCGCGTAGTCGACGCTGATCGCCGTTACCAGCAGCAGGCCGAACAGGCTGAACAGTGTCAGCGGCTGACCGAGCCAGCCGAGACTGGCGAGGCTGCAAAGGGCGGCCAGCAATGGCAGAGCGACAATTCGCAGCGCGCCGCCGAGGCCGAATGGCAGGATCAGCACCAGCACGATCAACACGCAGGAGGCGAGTTTCAATTCTGCAGCACTGATCTGCGTCGCGGCGAAAACACTGTTCAACTCACCGAGACGATCCACCAACTGCACGCCTGGCAAGCCCAATGCCTGAGCTTGCAACAGTGCAGGGTTGTTCAGGCCTTGCAGGCTGACCATCGCTGCCACGCCGTCTTCGGTGAGCCCCAGCCACAACGTGCGATAGGGTTCCGCCAATGGACCGACCAGCGCCGAATCGATGTCTTCGGTGGGCAGCGCCTGCAACTTCGTCAACTCCGCTTGCAGCGCTGCGAGCGGCACGCCGACGTTGAGCAGGGGTTGCCAGAATAGCGGTAGCTTGTTCAGCGCTTCACGCACTCGTCGTTGTTCGCTCGGCTGGCTGACCAGTTGATTCAGCGAGAGATAGCCCTGGAGTTTGTTCAGGTTGATTAACTGATCGAGGCGCTCGTTCAACGCGGTTTGGCGCTCCAGCAATTGCTGCTGATTGCTCGCGTGCACCAGGAAAAATTGACTGGTGGGTTGATAGCCGGTGATGCGCGCAATGGTCTGGGCCTCGTCGGTCAACTGTTGCGGTGTACCGATCCACTGGCGGATGTCGTTTTTGCTGTCGAGCTGTACCAGACCGCCGACACAGAAAGCGATCAGCAGTGCGAGCAAAATCGGGGTACTCACGTATTTGAGCAGTGTTTCACGCAGGTTCACCAAAAACGCGGAGACGCGCAGCATCCACTGCGCGGGACGTAAATCCGTGCCCTTGAGCAGTGCCGGCAACAGGCATACGGCAGACAAGTAGGCGCCGACCAGGCCGGCGGCGGAGAACACGGCAATCTGGGTCAGCGCCGGAAACGGTGTCCATGCCAGCGCCAGATAGCCTATGCAACTGGTGATCAGGCTTAGCGTCAGGCCCGGCAACGTCAGGCGCAATGCCGGCCAACTGTGCCAGGGTTTCAGGCTCCAGCTCTTGGACAGGTAATGCAGCGGGTAATCCACTGCAACCCCGATCAGGCTGGAGCCGAGCACCAGCGTCATCACATGCATATGGCCGAACATCGCCACGCAGGTCACCGCGCCAAACAGCATGCCTGCCAGCACCGGGACGAAGGCCAGCAACACCCGAAAACGCCGGAAGGCCAGCAGCAACAGCAGCAGAATCCCCAGCGTGGCTCCACCACCGACCCAGGTGATTTCGCGCGTGGCTTGCTTTTGCCCGTTGGCCGCATAGAGCAAGCCGCTGGCAGCGAGCACTTGTACATTCGCCTGGGCGGCTTCTTCGCGGCTGTGTTTGAGCAACTCGGCCACTTGCAGCGGCAGGTTCATGTCAAAGGCGTTGCCGGTCGTGCGTGCCCGCAGCAGCACCCAACTCTTGCCGTCGGCATCGGCAACCAGCGCGCCGCTGCCGATGTCCAGTTGCACCGAGCCGTGTTGCGGCTGGCTGTTCTGGATGCGCCCGGTCAGGCCCAGCCAGTCGTCCTGGCTCGGCACCAGACTGAAGCCGGTGAACGGGTCGAACAGGGCTTGCACGCGCTGCTGGATAAACGCGTCGGGATGCTCGATCAGTTGCTGGCGGTCCGCCGTCGAGAGCATCGCCAGACGGCCTTGGAGCAATTGCGTGCGCAGCGCCGGCAAGTCCGCTTGCAGGGTCCACTGGACCTTTTCGAACAAGCCGCTGGCCTGCCACTGCTCGCCCAGTTTCTGCGCCATGGTGATGGCTTGCTGGCGATCGGCGTGGCCGACCAGCACCAGCATTTCGCGGTTCAGCGGTTCTTGCATGCGTTGTTCGGCGCGCAGTTCCAAGGCGTCCGGTGCGGTGCCGGGCACCAGTTCCATCAGGTTGGCCGACAGCGGTGCGCCGTTACGCCATTGCCAACCGGCGAGCGCGAGCACCGCCAGCAGCAGGAGCAGAAACAGTCGCGGAAGATTCCGTTCACTCGGCAAAGTCATGCTGCTCCGGGTCGCTCAATGGTCGGTCGCTGGTGCTGCCCTGCATGCGCAACAGAGTGCTGTCACCCTGGGTTTCCAGCAGCTCGATGGTCTGCACCAACTCACCGCCAGCGATATTGATTTGAGTGAACACCTGTTTGAGCAGCATTGAACGAGGAAGCAGCGTCAGCTTCCAGTTCTGGGCATCGCCGCTCAGCGACAGGTCGAAGTCACGTTGCAGCCCGCTGCTATCGCCTTGCAGCACGGCCAGGAACAAGCGGTTCTGCTCGGCGCCTGCGCTTTTGCCGGGCAGCATTTGCCAACCATTGGCATCGCGTCGTGCGATGCCGTTGGCGTTGATGCGGTAATCCTGTTGCAGCGGGGTTTTCAGCAACCACAGCAGGCCATGGTTTTTAGCGAGGACGAACGTGCCCGTGCTGGTCAACGGCTGCGGCAGGGCGCGCAGGTGTTTTTCCTGAACGAAATTGCCATGGATCACATCGGGTTTCGCCAGTTGATCGCTGAGCTGTTGCAGATCGAATGCCTGCGCCAGCGACGTGCAACCCAACATCAATACCAGCGCCGCCACGATCCCGTAGCAGCTGCCGAGCCCGCGAGGCTGCGTTCGGCGGCGAAGCCGTCGTAAAGCCTGCGCTTGTGGTGCATCAGGCGAAACGCGGGGCGACTGCTGCGCAGTCGAACGCAGGCTTCGCCAGCTGCTACAGAGGGTCATCAGCGGGTTCATGCCAGAATCCTTTCAACGGCGTCAGTGAAGACTTTCGGCGAGGCCAGCTGCATTTCGCGGTTGCTCATGTCGACAGCGACTTGCACGGAACTGGCGCGGGTCAGGCGTTCGCCGGTCTGCAGATCGCTGATCAGGTAACTGATTTTCAGACGGTTCTCCCACTCCACCAGATTCGCTCGCACATTCAGCTTCTGGCCGAATACGGCACCGCGTACGTAGCGCAGTTGCAGGTCGATCACCGGCCAGGCATAACCCGACTCGACCATCGCAGTGTAGTTATGGCCGATCTTGTCCAGCAATGCGCAGCGAGCGACTTCCAGGTATTTAATGTAATGGCCGTGCCAGACGACGTTCATGGTGTCGACGTCGAAGAACGGCACGAGGATTTCCGTATCGGTATGAAGCACTCCCTTGCTACGCATGCAGCCTCCAGTGTTGTTCGGCGATACGTTTCAGGCACAAGCGCAATTCGCCTTCCAGCGCGCGGTCTTCGATGACCGGCGGGAAGTCCCTGGCCAGTTCTTCATGCATGGCGGCGAGGGCCGGTGGCAATGGGCGCGCGTCTTCGGCCTTGCTGCGCAGCCACACGCCTTGGTTGGCGGCGAGCAGCGTGGCGGCGGCGACCTGTTCGGTCAGCTCCAGCACGCGGATCGCATCGCGGGCGGCGATGGTGCCCATGCTCACTTTGTCCTGGTTGTGGCATTCGGTGGAGCGCGAGAACACGCTGGCCGGCATGGTGTTTTTCAGTGCTTCGGCGGTCCAGGCGCTGGTGCCGATCTGCACGGCCTTGAAGCCGTGGTTGAGCATCGCGCGATCAGCGGTGGCGCCGGACAAGTTGCTCGGCAAACCATGGTTGTAACGCTCGTCCACCAGCAGCGCGAGTTGGCGGTCCAGCAGGTCGGCGACATTGGCCACCAGGTTTTTCAGGCTGTCCATGGCGAACGCGATGTGGCCGCCGTAGAAGTGGCCGCCGTGCAGGACGCGTTCGGCTTCGGCATCGATGATCGGGTTGTCATTGGCGCTGTTCAACTCGATCTCGATGAACGAGCGCAGCCAGTTCAGGCTGTCGGCCAAAACCCCGAGGACGTGCGGCGCGCAACGCAGGGAATAGCGGTCTTGCAGGCGATGCAGCGGCGCGGTCGGTGCGTCGATCGCCAGATCCTTGCGCAGCCACGCGGCGACTTGCATCTGCCCTGGATGCGGTTTTGCGGCGAACAGGCGCTCGTCGAAGTGTTCCGGATTGCCTTGCAGCGCGACCACGTTCAGCGCGGTAATGCGGGTGGCCAGTTGCAGCAGATAATCGGCGCGGGCGTAGGCCAGGCAGGCGAGGCCGGTCATGACGGCGGTGCCGTTCATCAGCGCCAGGGCTTCTTTGGGGCGCAGCACCAACGGCTGCCAACCGAGTTCACGGTGCACGTCGGCAGCCTGTCGGCGTTCGCCACGGAACATCACTTCGCGCTCGCCGGACAGGGTCGCGGCCACATAGGACAACGGCGTCAAGTCACCGCTGGCACCCACCGAACCTTCTTCCGGGATCAGCGGCAGGATGTCGTGTTCGAGGAAGGCCTGCAGGCGCTCCAGCAGTTCTATACGGACCCCGGAAACGCCGTGGCACAGCGACTGCAAACGCGCCGCGAGTACTGCGCGGGTGGCTTGTGCGTCGAGCAGTTTGCCCAGCCCGCAGCCGTGAAACGTGTACAGGTGACGGGGCAGCGCTTCGACATGATGCAACGGCACCGCAACCACGCAGGAATCGCCGTAACCGGTGGTCACGCCATAAATCACGCCTTCCTTGTCCAATAGGGAATCGAGGAATCGCGCGCCCTTGGCAATGCGCTCGCGGTACGCGGGATCGCTCTGCAACAGCGTCGGCACCTGACGGTTGGCCAGGGCCAGCACGTCTTCAATGCGCAAAGGGAGTTCGCCGAAGGTTACCGGCTCAAGCGTTGGCGTCGTCATCGGTCTTCCAGAAAGGGTAAAAGTTGAACCATTGTTGAGGTGCTTCGAGGCAATAGTGACTCAAGCGTTCGGCGTAGCGCGAAGCCCACTGATGAATGACCTGCTCGCGGTCACTGCGCTTCCACACCACAGCCTCGGTGAACGGTTCGAGGGTCAGTCGATAATCGCCTGTCGGCTTCTTCAAGCACAGCAGCAGATTGACCTTGCACTTCAGCAAACCGGCCAGCAGCCACGGCCCCTGCGGGAACGCGGCTTGATGGCCGAGGAAGTCCACGGTCACGCTACGCCCGCCATGCAGCGGTACGCGGTCACCGGCAATCGCCAGCCATTCGCCGCGTTCCAGGCGTTCATGCAGTTGCAGCATGATCAGCGGGTCCAGCTCGCTGACCTGAATCAGCCGCAGATTGGTCGCCCCGGCTTCACCCAGCAAGCGGTTGAACTGCTCGGCGTGCTTGGTGTGCACCAGCACATTCATTGTCACCTTTTCGCCGATCTCTGCCAGCGCGCGGCAGACTTCGAGATTGCCCAGGTGCGCGCCCACCAGCATCTGCCCCCGCGTGCCGCGCAGCTGATTGCGCAGTAAGGCCGAGTCGATGATTTCAATCTGCTCGATGCTCAACTTGCCGTTCCACACGTCGAGCTTGTCGAGCATGGAGTCGGCAAAGGCCATGAACTGACCGAACACCCGCCAATGGGTCGGGCGCAAGTCGCTGCGACCGCTCCAGTCCGCGAGGCGCTGCTGGTATTGCCAGGCGCTGTGGCGGGCGCTGCGCCCGAACAGGAAAAAGTACAGGACGATGCCGTACAACAGCGGGCTCAACAGCCTGCGACCGAGTACTTTGGCGCCGAATGCGGTGAGCTTCATCAGCCAGAAACTGCCGCGCTCCTGACGGTCGGCCCAGTGTTCTTTGTCGGCGTTGAGGCTCATGCTCGCCACCGCCGCCAGAGAATCATCGGGGCCCGCAGCAACATGCCGAAGAACAGCCGGGTGTGCATGCTCGAAATCAGTACGTTGTCGTAGAACATCCGGAAATGTGAAACACCATCCAGAGGGTAGTGGACCTTGACGGGCAGCCACTGCATCGGCAGGTTGCGCCAGGCCAGTCGCACCAGAATGTCCGAGTCGAAGTCCATGCGTTTACCGATCCTGGCCGAGTCAATCAGCGCCAGGGTCGGGGGCAATGGATAGATGCGGAAGCCGCACATGGAATCGCGAATCTGCAATGAAAGCGTGTTGATCCAGACCATGACGTGCGTCAGGTAACGGGCGTACAAACGACCTTTCGGCACACTGGCGTCGTATTGCGGATAACCGCAAATCACTGCTCGCGGATGGGTACGTGAGAGTTCAATGAAGGTCGCGACATCATGCAGGTCGTGCTGGCCGTCGGCGTCCACCTGCAAGGCATGGCTGAAGCCCAGGCGCGAGGCTTCGCGAAAACCGGTCATGACCGCGCCGCCCTTGCCCTGGTTGGCAGTGAGCCGGATCAAGTAAACCATTTCGCGTTGGGCCAGATCGTCGAGCACTTTTGCGCAGGCGGGGCTGCTGGCATCGTCCACCAAAATGCACGGCAGGCCATTCGCAGTCAGCGCATCGACCACGGCGGTGATCGCGGTTTCGTGGTTGTAGACGGGGACAATGGCGCAGGGGTTATGCATGTTGGGTTGCGCCTCGCCCCTGTAGCAGCTGGCGAAGCCTGCGTCCGGCCGCGAAGCGGTCGTCATCCGGTAGTGGGGGGACGTTCAGAATAACCGGGCTGTTCCAGATGCGAGCGCTTCGCGCTCGGACGCAGCCTTCGGCAGCTGCTACAGGAGATCTCAACTTACCCACAGGCAGCCTCCAGCAAAATCCGCCCACTGGAGCAGGTGGCGATTTCATTGCGATAGGTGAAATACAGCTTGCCGCGTACCGGGTCGAAGCGCAGGTGCAACTGGATTTCATCGCCCGGGCGCACCAATTGCTGGAATTTCAGCACTTCCATGCCGGCGAATTTCTTGGGCAGGTCCATCAATTGCTGGCCGAGGTTCAGCGCCCACTCCACCTGTACCACACCGGGCAATACCGGCGCCTTGGGGAAGTGGCCGCTGAAGTAGGCAAGGTCTGGCGGCACCGCCAGTTGCAGGCTCCACTCGCCGTCGACTTCGACCTGTTCCAGCACTTGCGGTGCCTTGGGGCGGGGCGCCAGAAGCAGCGCATCAACGTCGGCCTGGGGCAACTTGCCCTGAGGCGTCAGCGGCAGTTGCCGCAGCAGGCGCCAGCGTCGTGGCAGCGCCAGGGTTTCGCAATGCTGGCTCAGATGTTGACGCAACGCTTGCGTAAGGTTGGGTCGACCCTGATTGCGCAAGGCATGCAAACCCGCCTCGCTCAGCACCAGCAACGCCCCCAGTGAAGCGCGGTTTTCCTGAACCACCCCGAGACGCGCTTCAGCGACCCAGTCGTGGTCCATCAGCGCCTTTTCCAGCATCGGTAATGAAATACGTTTCTCTTCCAGTTTGACGATCCGGTCCAGTCGTCCGAGCAGTTCGAAACGGCCGTCTACGGCTATCCGCGCAGCGTCGGCGGTGTGTTCGATATGGCCCGGCGGCAAGTACGGCGACGCGATGAGCAGTGCGCCATCGCTGTCCTGGCTCAATTTGATACCCGCAAAGGGCTGCCAGAGGTCGTGACCCTGACGCCAGGCAATGCCACCGGTTTCCGAGCTGCCGAGAATTTCCGTCGGCCATTGTTGCAGTCGTTCGCACAAGCGTTGTGCAGCCTCGACCGGCAACGCGCCACCCGATGAAAACACCCGGCGCACCGCGCTCAAGGCCGGCCAGTCGAGGTTGTCGCCCATACGTTTAAGTAACGCCGGGCTGGCAACCCAGGCAAACGCCGGATGTTCGCGGCTGGCACGCTGCAAGTCTTCCGGGAAGGCCAGTTGCTTGCGCACAAACGTGCGCCCGGCACACAGCGGCCACAGCACCCGAAACAGCAGGCCGTAGATGTGCTGGGTGGCGACACTGCCAATCATGCACGCCGGGCCCAGATCAGCCCCCCAAAGTTGCTCCAATGCGTCGACTTCATTGGCCAGTTGGCGCAACGTTTTCTCGATTCGCTTGGGCTCACCGCTGGAGCCGGAAGTGCACAGGCTCAACGAGCAGAGGTCCAGGTCGAGTGCCGCGCCGGGGAGTGGCGGATGTCGGTAGTCGCTCAGGTGAGCGTCGTCAGCCTGAGCGGTCAGCCACAGGTCGACATCGCTCGACCAGCGCTGGCGAGTCTGGGGTTGCAGGTCGGCGGGTAACAGCACGCTAACCCCCGCGCGCCAGGCGCCAAACAGGGCAATCGCGAGATCGGCGGCATCGTCGAGGTGCACGGCAATGCGCCGCACCCCTTGGGCTTGCAGGCCGGCAGCCAGGCTCAAGGCCTGCTCGTAGAGCTGCGCGTGATTCAGCGTCGGTTCGGCCGTCACGGCACGCTCCGGTTGAGCCTTGAGCAACAATTGCTCAAGTTTTATCCAATTCATGGGTGGCCTCGTACCCTTTGTCGTATGAGCCATTCAATGGCAAACATCAGGCCGATCAATCCATAGGAGATCAGGCCGGTGTACAACATCCACCAACTCAGCGGCGCCCAAAGGGTCAGGGCGGCGGCGCACAAGCCGTTGCATAGAAAAAATACACTCCAGGCAATCGTGACCTGGCGGGTATAGCGAATGGCTTTGGCTGGCAAATGGGGTTCACGCAGACGGGCCAGGCGTTCCACCATCGGCGGGCCGTATTTCAGGCTCAACCCGAACAGCATCAGCATGAAGCCGCTGATCAGCACCGGATACCAGCGCAGGAGGGCCGGGCTGTCGAATACTGCAAGCAACAGGCAAAACACGATGGCGACAACGGCCATCCACAGGCTCCCTGGTCGCCGCACGCCCGTCAACGCGCGCGCCAGCCACAGGCTGCCCAGCAGCAAGCCGAACTGCCACGGTGCGAAATGCTCCATGCCGAAATACACCGCAAAGGGGTACAGCAGGCCCGCCAGCAGCAGACCAAGGCCAATCAGCCGGCTCATGCGGCCGGTTGAACCAGACGGTAGACCGCCTCGACCACGTCGCTGACGGTACGCACCGATTTGAATTCTTCGGCGGCGATTTTTTTGCCGGTCTGGCGTTTGATGTGATCGATCAGGTCGACCGCGTCGATGCTGTCGATTTCCAGGTCTTGATACAGGTTGGAGTCAAGGCTGACACGCTCGGGATCCAGCTCGAAGAGTTCCACCAGAGCATCGCGCAGGGTGTTGAAAATGTCGTCACGAGTTTGCATGGTCCGGTCTCAAGCTGCCTGTTTTGCAGTGACGAACGCCGCAAGGCTCGCCACGTTTTTGAAGTGATCACGGGTGTCCTTGGCGTCGGCGTCGATTTTGATGCCGTACTTTTTCTGGATCGCCAGGCCGAGCTCCAGCGCGTCTACCGAGTCCAGGCCCAGGCCTTCACCGAACAGCGTCTGGTCATCGCCGATGTCGTCGGCGTTGATGTCTTCAAGACCCAGGGCCTCGATGATTAACAGTTTTATTTCACGGTGCAGTTCGCTCATCTTCGGCGAGCTCCTTAATAAAGTAGTGATGCAAATAATCGTTGAGCTTGCGCGAGGCTTGAGGCGCAGGGCCTTGCGTGGCGAAGGTCTGTGGGTCTATATCGGCCCCGACACGGAAACTGAAGTGCACGCGACGTTTTGGGATCCGATACCAGGGTTCTGCCTTGGTTAATGTGGTGGGGCTGACCTTGATAATGACCGGGGTGAGGATTTTCGCACCCCGCAGGGCGATCGCCGCTGCCCCCCGATGAAAGGCCGGCGCCTTGCCTGGGGCAGTGCGAGTCCCTTCGGGAAAGATGATCAAGGTCTGACCGCTTTTCAGCGCGTCGGCCGCATTGTCGAGCATGTCCATGCTGCCGTCATTGCTGATGTATTCGGTGCAGTGAAGCGGGCCACGGGTAAAGGGGTTCTCCCAGAGGCTTTTCTTGACCACGCAATTGGCATGGCGTACCAGGCCGATCAGGAAAACCACATCTATCAGCGAGGGGTGATTGGCGATGATCATCTGACCCGGTCGGCCGAGGTTCTCCGCGCCCTGAATGTCGTAGGTCAGCACCCCGGTACGCGCCATGAACCGGACAAAAAACCAGAACAGACGAGCAACCGTATGTCGCGCTCGCTGCCGATGCGTCTGGGCATTGCCCGGCAGGCAGCTCAACAGCGGAAAAAACACCAGGCGCAGGCTCAGGCAGCCCAACCCGAACAGGGTGAAGCTTGCGGCGGTCGCCAGCAGGCGCCAGTAGTAGGCGTCGCGGTTTTTTTCAGTTACAGGTTGCGTTGCCAGGTCCATACACGATTTTTCCAGGCATGTTGGCAGGTGGTCTGCTGGTCGAGCAGGGTACGCACTAGATCCAGTGCATGGGGCCAGTGGGTTTTGGACAACTCATTCGGGGCGCTGTTCAGCGACAACTGCCAGTCGTTACCGGGGGTCAGCAGCAGGCCGACCGCGTAAGGGAATGGCACATCGTCGATCCAGGTCGAATAGGCCTCGGGCGGCTGCTCTTCGGTGACCACCACCAGCACCGCGGGTGCGCCTTCCTCAAGGAGAGTGCAGGCCTCTAGCATGCCCTGTTCAAGGCCATCCCCCGCGGCGGCGAGGGCAGTCATTTCGCTGGTTTCACCGCGCATGATCGACCATAGGCCAATAATCGCATTGTGCACCGACAGGCTGAACTGGGTCGGCGATAACGGCTGATCGGTGGCCAAATCACGGAGAATGTCGAAGGTGCGCGGTGTTTCGCCGTGGCGCGAAATAAAGACCAACGGCAGGTCGTGGCGACCTTCGGCCAATGGCCAGCCAACACTGAACGCCATCCGCGCCAGACGGCTGAGTCGTCGGCGCTGCATGGCCGGCAAAAACGAGACATCCGGCGCTGCATCGCTGCTCGCAAGCACGACCGGTTGTCGACTCCAGGCCTGCCAGTCGTCCACGCTTTCGAGCCCCGGGGCCCACGCGCGCCATTGGGCGATGTTGAAGTTGATCACAGACATTCATCCCGCCCCTGCGGGGCTTTCTTGACGCGGTGAGTCCAAAGATAGCGACAGACCGTACGTGACGCAAAACGCCGAGTGGCGCGCATTATCCCGGTGCGGCGGACCTGTAGCAAATGCTGGTTACATTTTGCTCAGTCAAATGTACCGGTTGGTTCGGCTGAAGCTGTCGGCTGACCATTATCCACATTGTAATCGCCCTGTCTGTCGGCGCTGTTAGCAATCAGTCCGTGAGTATTCGGCTTTTTCATCCTGATCCAGCGATTGACTGTGTAGTCCTTGTGCCGACGAGGTAGCAAAGCGAGGCCGTGGACTACTACACTCGGTCATTCTTTGATACATGGAGGTTTTGACATGCGGCGCGTGGTGTTCAATCAAAAAGGTGGTGTAGGCAAATCCAGCATTGCCTGCAATCTGGCGGCGGTCAGCGCCAGCGAGGGTTATCGCACCCTGTTGGTGGATCTCGATGCCCAGGCCAACTCCACTCAGTACCTGACAGGTTTGACCGGTGATGACATTCCGATGGGCATTGCCGATTTCTTCAAGCAAACGCTGTCTTCCGGACCGTTCTCCAAAAAAAACCAGGTCGATATCTACGAAACCCCGTTCGACAACCTCCACCTGATTACGGCGACCGCCGAGCTGGCCGATTTGCAGCCCAAGCTTGAGGCCAAACACAAGATCAACAAGCTGCGCAAACTGCTCGATGAGTTGTCCGAAGACTACGACCGAATTTACCTCGACACCCCGCCAGCGTTGAACTTCTACGCCGTATCGGCGTTGATTGCTGCCGATCGGGTACTGATTCCTTTTGATTGCGACAGTTTTTCCCGGCAGGCGCTTTACGGCCTGCTGGCGGAAATCGAAGAATTAAAGGAAGACCACAACGAAGGGCTGGAAGTTGAAGGCATCGTCGTCAACCAGTTCCAGAGCCGCGCCAGCCTGCCCCAGCAAATCCTCGACGAACTGATCGCCGAAGGTCTGCCGGTGCTGTCTGTGTATTTGGGCAGCTCAGTGCGCATGCGTGAGTCCCACCAGGCCAACACACCGCTGATCCACCTGGACCCGCGACATAAGCTGACGCTGCAATTCGTCGAGCTGCACAACCTTCTCGAAAACGCCTGATCCCGGCGGACATCCATGATCCATGTAGGAGCGAGCTTGCTCGCGAAGGACGTTAACGATACGGCGTTTTTCCTGAGTAAACGCGTTGCTCTTAAGTTCTTCGCGAGCAAGCTCGCTCCTACGGACAGATTCAGATCCCTTGGCTGCGCAACCAGCTCATCAACTGCGGCAACGGGAAGGCCCCGCTCTGGCGTGCCACTTCCTGGCCGTTCTTGAACAGAATCAGACTCGGAATCGAGCGAATTCCCAATTGCGCCGATAATTGCTGGTTCGCCTCGCTGTCCAGCTTGGCCAACCGACACTTGCCCGCCAACTGCCCGGCTGCCTGCTCAAACACGGGGGCAAACGATTTGCACGGCCCACACCACTGCGCCCACACATCCACCAGCAACGGCAGATCGCCCTTGATCTGACTGGCGTAATCGCCTTGCTTCAATTCGAACGGTTTGTTCAGCAATACCTCGGCCTTGCAGCGACCGCATTTCGGATGGTCGTTGAGACGCTCGGCGGGGATGCGGTTGAGGCCGTTGCATTGAGGGCAGGGGATGAGGAGTGGGTCGGTCATGGTCGGTCTCTGATTGAAGGGCTGTCTATGGCACTGATCTGGAGTCGAAACAAATCTTTATCAAGTATTCAAAGGCCAATGCTGGGTAACGGCTGTCGCAAACGCACACATTTCTCAAGCGTTCGATCCGGCGCCTATAGCTACGCTGGAGGCAACTTCAACAACTTTTGATTTTTATGAGGGGGTCGCTTTTGCTTTCAGCTGCGTGCTACTTTTGTTGCACTTGTCGAGAAGTCGATATCGATCAATTGTCGGATAGGAGTTATCCCATGTCCGTGACTTCCAAAATCCGCCGTCAAGGGGGGGCTGCGGTGATTACGCTCCCGCCTACCTTGCTCAAGCTCCTTCATTTGGAAGTGGGGGCACAGTTAGAACTGAATGTGGTCGATGGCGAGTTGATAGCCCGGCCCGTCATGCCCGCTCCTCACAAACGTTACAGCCTTGCGCAGTTACTTGAAGGATCCGAAGCAATGGTTGAACTGAACGCGCAGACCGCATCTGCACGTGAAGGCGACCCGGTTGGCCGGGAGTTGGGTTGATGGTTCGTCGGCAGGCCCCGCAGCGGGGCGATGTCTATTGGATTGATCCGAACCCGGTTGCGGGCCGAGAGATGATGAACCGGCATCGCTTCGTGGTGATAACCCCAAGGGAAATCAACGCCCTGGGCGTCAGTATGACTGTGCCTGTGACCAGTGGCGGGAGCTTCAGTCGAAACTCTGGACTGGCGGTTATCGTCTCCGGTCACGAAACGAACGGCATCGCCGTGTGCAATCAGGTGCGCAGTTTTGACATTGAACAACGTGTCCATGATGGCTCGGCCAGGTTCATTGAGCGGCTGGATGACGTCACGATGGCTGACATCGTCGCTCGAGTCGTCAGTGCCATCGATCCTCTGGATTGACGAGCCTCACGACGAACAACTGATCTCCAGGTGCTTGCCCCACTCCGGCGGACGCTCGGCATAACCCTCCATCCCCGGCTGCTCCTCGAACGGATTGCTCAGCACTGCGTGCAGTCGGCGAACCTCCGAATAGTCGCCCCTTCCTGCGGCGTCGATAGCTTTCTGCGCCAGGTAGTTGCGCAGGATGTACAGCGGATTGACCGCGTGCATCCGTTTGCGGCGCTGCGCCTGATCAGCGTCGCCTTCGCGAGCAACCCGGGCGACGTAGCGTTCGCCCCAGGCATCGAAGCCCTTGATGTCGACAAAGTCGTCACGCAACCGGGCAACGGCGAGGTCGGCTGACTCATCGCCCAAACGGCGGAAGAACAGGCTGTAGTCGACGCCGCTGTTCTGCATCAATTGCAGCAGCTGTTCCAGCAGTGTCTGGTCATCCTCTTCGGCGATGGTGAGACCGAGGCGGCGGCGCATCAGGTCCAGGTAATGAGCCTGATACAGCGGCAGGTACAGGCCGAGGGCTTCGCGCAGGGCTTCGACGCTGATGAAGGGCGTCAGGGCCTGGGCCAGCGCGCTGAGGTTCCACTGGCCGATCGGCACCTGGTTGCTGAAGGAATAGCGGCCCTGATCATCAGAGTGATTGCAGATGAAGTGGGCGTCGAAGTCGTCGAGGAAGGCGAACGGGCCGAAGTCGAAGGTGATGCCGAGGATCGACATATTGTCGGTGTTCATGACGCCGTGGCAGAAGCCGTAAGCCTGCCACTTGGCGATCAGTTCGGCGTTGCGCTCGACGATTTCACGGAACATGGCCAGGTACGGTTCCGGCTGTTCCAGGCATTGCGGGAAATGCATCGCCAGCACGTGTTCGCCGAGTTCTTTCTGCTTCTCGGGTCGTTTGGTGTAGTAGAAATATTCGAAATGGCCGAAGCGCACATGGCTCGGCGCCAGGCGCAGGACCATGGCTGCGCGCTCCTGTTTCTCGCGCCAGACCGCGGTGTCGGAGCCGATCACGCACAGCGCGCGGGTGGTCGGGATATTCAGGGCGTTCAGCGCTTCGGAAGCGAGAAACTCGCGGATTGAGGAGCGCAGTACAGCCCGTCCGTCACCCATGCGTGAAAAGGGTGTCTGACCAGCGCCCTTGAGGTGCAGGTCCCAATGTTCGCCCGCTTCGTTGTAGACCTCGCCCAGCAACAAGCCGCGGCCGTCGCCGAGCTGCGGGTTGTAGGAACCGAACTGATGACCGGAATAAACCATCGCCCGAGGCACGGCGTCGGCCCAGAGTTTGTGGCCGCTGAACAACTCGGCGAACGCCGGAGTTTCGGCCTCGGCCGGGTCCAGGTCCAGCAATGCCATGGCGGCAGGGCTGGCCACCACCAGGCGCGGGTTATCGATGGGCTCCGGTAGCACGTGGACAGAAAACGTATCGCCCAGGCGGGCAAAGCGATTATCGAAGGTCAGTTCGTCGAGGGCTTTCACCGGCCATCTCCAGCAGAATGTCCGAGCATTCTGCTAGGGATAGGGCGGTTAGTCGAGCTCGGTGGCCGGCGGCTCTTGCAGCGGTTTGTCTTCTGCTGGCGGCACAATGGTTTTGGTTTCCGGCTCGACCGGCACCATTCTGTATTCCTGGCCTTGAAGGTTCTTGAGGTAGACCTCCATCTGCCGGAACGAGATGTTGATGTGCTGCTTCTTGAACTCACGGTTGATGAAGCGGTTGACCTCATCGAGCACCGGGTTGCGGTCCCCGAGGTCGCGCACGTGCATGCGCAACTCGTGGTCGAGCGTGCTTTCGCCAAAGTTCAGGAAGTACACATGAGGTTCCGGGTCTTTCAACACCCGCGGGTTATCGCGGGCCGCTTTGAGCAGGAGCTCTTTCACCAGGTCCAGGTCTGAACCGTAATCGACGCCGAGCTTGAGGGTCACTCGGGTGATCGTGTCGGTCAGGGACCAGTTGATCAGTTGCCCGGTGATGAACGTCTTGTTCGGGACAATGATGTCCTTGCGGTCGAAGTCGGTGATGGTGGTGGCACGGATGCGGATCTTGCTGACCGTACCCGAGAGGTTGCCGATGGTAATGGTGTCGCCAATCCGTACCGGGCGTTCGAACAGGATCATGATGCCGGAGATGAAGTTGGCGAAAATTTCCTGCATCCCGAAGCCGAGGCCGACCGACAGCGCCGCGACCAGCCATTGCAACTTGTCCCAGCTCACGCCGAGGGTCGACAGGGTCGAGACAAAACCGACACCGGCAATCACGTAGGACAGCAACGTGGTAGTGGCGTAGGAGCTGCCCTGAGCCAGGTTCAGCTTCGACAACACCAACACCTCCAGCAGTCCCGGCAAGTTGCGTGCGAGGGCGAAGGTGATGCCGATGATGATCAGCGCGCCGAGCAGGTCGCGGAGACTGATCGGCACCATGCTCATGTTGGCGCCGGTGCCACTGGTGTATTCGTAGAGGGTGACGTTGTCCAGGTACGAGAACACTGAAATCAGGTCCGACCAGACCCAATACAGTGCGGCCATGAAACCGCCCAGCAGCGCCAGTCGGATCAGGCGCAACGACTGCTCGTTGACCTTCTCGATGTCCAGGGTCGGCTCTTCGATGACCGCTTCGCCATCGCCGGCTTCTTTCGCCGCCTGGCGTTTGGTCAGGGCGCGCTGGTAGGCCAGGCGTCGGGCCGCAACGGAGAGGCCGCGCACGAAGGTCGCTTCGATGACCAGCCAGAACATCAGCAGGTACAGGGTGTTGATCAACCGGTCGCTGAGCTTCAGCGCGGTGTAGTAGTAGCCGAAGCACACCGCCACGAACAACGCGACGGGCAGGATCGTGAACATGACCCCGACGGCCTTGCGGAACAGTGAAGCGTTTTCGTGAGCCGGGCTGCTGACGAGCAGGCGGCTGAGCAGCCAGGCCATCAAGGCGTAGCAGGTCAGTACGACGGGCATGCCCAAAATATCATCGGCCAGCACCGCTGGTTGCAGCTCGGCAACCGCCACCACGGTGACCAACGCCATGACCACTAAACCGAGCCGACGAACCCAGCCTTGAAGGAATTCGACCTGAGGTTTTTCCCAACGGAAGTGCAGTTCGGCCACGCCGCCCGGCGCGAGGATTCGGTAAGCGGTGTAGAACACCAGCCAGGCCTGGGCCATTTGCAGCAGCGCCGCGCCCATGTTGGCGTTCTGTCCGCGAGCGTCGATCTGCAAGGCCAGGCCGCACAACGCCAGACCCAGCGAAACCGGCATGGCCAGCAGAATATTGATCAGAATCGCCTGTGGCGTGTGCAACTGGCTGTCACGCTTGAAATGGCCGATGTCCTTGTGAACCTTGTTCAGGCGGGCATACAGGCTTTTTCGCCGCCACAACAGCGCGCCGATCAGCAGGACCAACGGCAGAAACAGCAGTGGCCGTTGAATCAGGCCATCGGTCAATTCGCTGAGGCTAGAGGCCCATGGCAGGGTAGTGACCTGACGTTGCAGGCGTTCCGGTATGCCACGCATCCACTCAACGTCCAGTGGTTTGTTGCTGGGAATCCAGAACATCTGCTCATCGAGCGTAGCCCTGAGACTTTGCGCGGTGCTGAGCAATTGCTTCTGATTGAGTTGCAGAGTGATGGATTCATTGAGTACCGAGCTCAGTTCGCGGTTCAGCCGCTCCAGCAGGTCGACGCGGGTGGTGGCCAGCTCCAGCAGGCTCTTGCGCAGCTGCGGGGTGACTTGCTCCGGTGGTTGGGTCGCCAGCAGATTGTCGACATAGGTTGACGGGCTGCTGAGCAGTTCTCGTTGTTGGCCGACTTCAAACTGATACAAGCGAATGTCGGCGATCTGATCGGCCAGATTGCGGTCGAGTTTGATGTGCGGCAACAGCTGTTTCTGTTTGTAGAGAATCTTGGAGAGCAGCAGGCTGCCCCTGAGCACGTTGATCTGCTCGTCCAGGGCGGAATCGCTTTGGGTCACGCTGTCCAGCTGCTGCTTGGTCTGCAGGTTTTGCTGGGTGACGACGTTGAGGCGGTCCGTGCTTTTGAGCAGGTAGTCGGAAAGCTTAAGGTTGGCTGCGCTTTCGGTGGCCAGCAGGCTGCTGCCGCCGGACTTTTGCGCTTCAATGGACTGCTGCGTCACGGTCTCTTGAGACTGAGCGAGGCGCTTCTGGTTGATCAGGTTTTGCAGTTCCTGAATCTCTTGATCCAGACGGTCGGATTTCTCCGAGAGCAGGTCATGCTGGCTGTTGCCCAGGTCCTGCAGTTGGCTGTTGCCGGCCAGTTCCTGGCGACGTAGCGGGATTAAGGCGTTCAGCGCGGCAAGCTCGGCATTCAGTTGGTCGCGCTGCTCGCCGCTCAAGGTCTTGCCGTTGTCCTTGCCGGACTTGAGGATGTTGTTGATCTGCTGGATGCGGGTCTGGCTGGTGGAAATTTCAGCCTGAGCGCGCTCGGGTCGAGTCTGGGCAGTAATCACCAGGCTGTTGGCATCGCCCAACGCTTTCTGCAGATCACTCTGCTGGGTGGAGCGCTCGGTGAGCATTTGCTCCAGTTGCTGGATCGACAGGTTGGCGAAGCGTTGCTCCATGGGCACCACTTTGGTGGCCTTGAGGCGCGTCAGCTCCCGCTGGTTTTCGACGTTCTGCTTGGGCGCGGTGGCCAGTTGCTGCTTGAGATCCGCCAGCTTCTGTTCGTAATCACGCGCGTTGTTGAGCTGGGTGAGCGTGTTTTGCAGGATGGCTTGCAGCGTTTTCTGATCGGCCTCCGGCAGTTTGCGCGAAGCGATCTTGTCCAGGCTTGCTTGCACGGCTTCGCTGGTCGGCGGTTCGGCCGCTTGCAGGGTACCGACGGAGAGGCTCAAGCCCAGTAGGGCCATGATGAAAAAGGTGCGCAGGGTTGACATAGGGACCGATCGAAAACGAGACGAAGAATGGAGTTTAGAGGAACAAGCCGGGACCCGGGCGAGTTCCTTCGGGGAATCTGACGCCCACTTTGCCGATCTTGTTCCCTTCCATGGCCGCGACAGTCCAGATGGTGTTGTTCCATTCCACCTGGTCACCGACGACGGGCGCACCGCCCACTTTATGAGCAATGAAGTGGCCCAGGGACATGTCTGGATCGATGTCTTCGACTTTCAACCCGTACAGCGCCGCAACTGCGGCCAGCTGGGCGTCTCCTTCGAGCACGAAGTCGCCGAAGAAACGCAAATCGAGGCCCCGTTGTGGTGCCTGGCTGAAGAGTTTTCCGAGCGCCGGAAGGTTATGTTCGTGGCCGATGACACACAGCAAGTCGTCAACTTCGAGCACCGTACTACCCGACGGATGGAGCAGTTGCTGGCGGCGAAACAGGGCTGCGATCCGCGTGCCTTCGGGCATTTTTAGTTCGCGAAGGGGCGAGCCGATGCACCATTTCTCGGCACCGAGGCGGTACACGAACAGCTCCCACTCGCTGGTGACGTGAACTTCCAGCGCGGCACGAGAGATCGGTGCCGGTTCCGGTGGAACGGTCACCTTCAGCAGTTTGGCCACCCACGGCAGGCTCGTGCCCTGCACCAGCAGCGACACCAGCACAATAAAGAAGGCGAGGTTGAAGTACAGCTGAGCGTTGGGCAGGCCGGCCATCAGCGGGAACACCGCCAGAATGATCGGTACCGCACCGCGTAATCCGACCCAGGAGATAAAGGCTTTCTCGCGACCATGGAACGCCTTGAACGGCAGCAGACCGACCATCACCGACAGTGGTCTGGCAAACAGAATCATCCACAGCGCCAGCCCCAGCGCCGGCAGCGCAATCGGCAGCAGGTCGTGGGGCGTGACCAGCAGCCCCAGCACCAGGAACATCCCGATCTGCGCCAGCCAGGCCATGCCGTCGAGCATGTGCAAAATACCATGGCGGCTGCGCACCGGACGGTTGCCGATCACCAGGCCGCACAGGTAAACAGCGAGGAAACCGCTGCCGTGCAAGGCGTTGGTCAGGGCGAAGACGACGAGGCCGCCGGCGATCACCAGAATCGGGTACAGGCCGTTGGCCAGATTGATGCGATTGACCAGTTGCAACATGACCCAGCCACCGCCGAGGCCGATGACAGCCCCGATACCGAACTCACGCACGAAATGCGTGAGCAGGCTCCAATGCAGGCCGGTCTGGCCGCTGGCGAGCATGTCGATCAGGGTGACGGTGAGAAACACCGCCATCGGGTCGTTGCTACCCGACTCGATCTCAAGGCTGGCGGTGACCCGTTCGTTCAGGCCTTTGCCGCCCAGCAGCGAGAACACCGCCGCGGCATCCGTGGAACCAACGATGGCGCCGATCAGCAGGCCTTGAATGATGTTCAGGTTGAACAACCAGGCGGCGACCATGCCCGTCAGCGCAGTGGTGATCAGCACCCCGACGGTGGCCAGCGAGAGTGCGGGCCACAACGCCACGCGGAAACTCGCCACCCGGGTGCGCAAGCCGCCGTCGAGCAGGATGACGGCCAGTGCAAGGTTGCCGACCAGATAAGCAGTTGGGTAGTTATCGAAGATAATGCCGGCGCCGTCGACACCGGCGGTCATGCCCACGGCCAGGATGATGACCAGAATCGGGATGCCGAGGCGGGACGAAAGTGAGCTCACCAGAATGCTCGCACCTACCAGCAACGCGCCGATCAAGAACAGGCTGTTGATGGTCGTTGCATTCAAAGGCAGTACTCCAGAAAGCTGAAAGACGGGCGCAAACTGACCATGCAGTCTGCGTGCCAGCGATTCTAACCTGTTGAAATGTGATGCTGTCAAAAAAGGTTTTAAGTCAGCGCAGACCCCGTGTAGGAGCGAGCTTGCTCGCGAAGAATCCAAGGACGACGCGCTGAACCAGGCAGCACGCGTTATCGTTGACGTCCATCGCGAGCAAGCTCGCTCCTGCAGGGGGGGCAGGATAAACCGCCCGACCCTGATGTTCAGGTCCAGTGCCAACCAGACGAAGTGCAGGAACCAGATCCGTCTGTCACAGTCTTTAAAGATCGCGAGAAAGGTCGCCCGCCAGGAAAATCAAGGCTTTGAGCCCGATTAACCCTGGCATCCATGGTGACTTTTCTTTATCGTACGCGCCCCTTGAAAATGCTTGGAAAATCAAAATGTTGGAAGCATCCCTAAGCCAATTGGAACAGCTGGTCAGCGACCTGGTGCAACAGAACCAGAGCCTGCTCGGCACCAACCAAACCCTGAGCGCAGAACTGGCCCAGGCCAAGGATGAAAACGAAAGCCTGCAATTGAGCCTGATGGAGCAGGAAGAGAAGCAAGGTGCAACGGCCGCACGCATCCAGGCCCTGGTTGAGCGCGTCAGCGCCGGCCCGGTCAGCGCATGAATCATGGCGCCGCAGGGGTAAAAGTCGTCTCGATCCTGGGGGAGGACTATTCGATCAAGGCGCCGGCCGGGGAAGAGCAAACCCTGCTGGACGCCGCGTTAATGTTGAAGGCCGCTCTGGCTGACACCAAACGAAAGTACCCGACGCTGATCGGTGACCGCTTGCTGGTGTTGGCGGCCATGAATCTGTGCTCGCAGCAGATCGAAATGCAAAAGCAGCACAAGCTCGAACTCGACCGTTACCAAGAGCAAGTCAGCGCCACGGTTGAAGTGATCTCCAAGACGATCAATCAGGCCTGATCGATTTTGCGCACAACCAAAGAATAAGTTGTCGTTTGTGTTGTATACAATCGGCACGACTGTTGCAGTGTTTCAGTCTCTTATTCTTTGGGGGTGTTCCATGCAGTTCTGGCGACGCAGTATTCAATGGCAGTTGATCCTGAGTATGGGGTCCGCACTGCTGGTCAGTATTCTGATCGTGGTTGGCATTTATACCCTCGTGGTCAACCGTCTCGCCCAGAGCTATCTGGTCGAGCAAGCGCTGCCATCGAGCATCGAAGCGATGCGCAACGACATCGAACGAATCCTGGTTCAACCCCTCACCGCCGCCAAGGACATCGCCAGCAATAGCATGGTGCGCGACTGGGTGGCCGGGGGTGAAGACAGTAGCCGGACCGACGCCTTTGTGACCTATCTGGAAGGCATTCGCGCGGAACACAAAGCCTTCACCGCACTGATTATCGGCGCGGCTTCAAACCACTATTTCACTGAAAAAGGCCTGGACCGGACCCTCAGCCGTTCCAATCCGAAGGACGCCTGGTTCTATTCATTTCTGGACAGCGACAAGTCCAAGACCCTCAATATCGACAATGACACTGCGACCGGAGAATTGGCGCTGTTCATCGACCTTAAAGTCGAGCAGGCCGGCAAAGTCGTGGGTGTTGCAGGCCTTGGCCTGAGCATGAAAGAGCTGTCGGAGCTGATCCACAACTTCAACTTCGGTGAGCGCGGCAAGGTCTATCTCGTGCGTGCCGATGGTTTGATCCAGGTTCATCCCGAAGCGCAATTTAGCGGCAAACGTACCTTGGCCGAACAAATCGGCACGTTAGCGGCGCAAGCGGTCATGGGTCAACTCTCTACCTCCACGGCGTCCGCCACCAGCAGCCGCTTTATGCGCGATGGTGAAGATTATCTGGCATTGAGCCTGCCGCTACGGGATCTGGGCTGGACGCTGGTGGCGGAAGTGCCGCAATCGCAGATCTACGCCGAAGCGCGGCGCGCCATGTGGATGAGCAGCGGTATCGGCCTGGCCGTGGCGCTGGTGTGCCTTCTGCTGGTGGTATGGCTGGCCCGTGGATTGGTTCGCCCGATTCGTCAGGTAACAGCGGCATTGGTGGCTATCGGTAGCGGTGGGGGAGATTTGACCCACAGGTTAGATTCCAGTCGCGCCGATGAGCTCGGCGACCTGGCGCGCGGCTTCAATCGGTTTCTGGACAGTCAGCGCGACATGATCGGCGAAGTACTGACCACCAGCGAGCGCTTGCGCACTGCGGTCGGCCAGGTGGCGCGCGTGGTGGACAACACCGCTGAGCGCTCCGGGCGTCAGCAGGAAATGACTGACATGGTCGCCACCGCGGTTCATGAAATGGGCCTGACCGTGCAGGAAATCGCCCAGAATGCCGGCAACGCGGCGCTCGCCTCGCAAAACGCTCGTGACGAAGCACTGCAGGCCCGCGAGGTGGTGGGCGGGTCGATCCGTCACATCGAAAGCATGTCCGATGAAATCGGCATCGCCGCCAATGCGGTGGGCGATTTGGCCAATCAGGTGGCGTCCATCGATCAGGTGTTGGCGGTGATTCGCGGGATTTCCGAGCAGACCAACTTGCTGGCGCTGAATGCGGCTATTGAAGCCGCTCGGGCTGGGGACATGGGGCGTGGTTTTGCAGTGGTGGCCGATGAAGTGCGAACACTGGCGCGTCGGACGCAAGCGTCGACCGATGAGATTCAGCAGATGATCGGCAGCCTCAAGCAGGGCGCGGAGAATGCGGTGTCGTCGATGCATTCAGGGCAGGCGGCGACCGGTACTGGCGTTGAGTCGAGTCAGCGCACCGGGGCGTCGTTGACGGCAATTACCGGGCAGGTCGAGCGCATCAGTGACATGAACCATCAAGTGGCGACGGCGACGGAAGAGCAGTCGGCAGTGACCGAAGAGATCAATCGCAACGTGCAGGGGATTTCTGATTTGGCCCGGGCGACGGCCGGAGAAGTCAGGGCCTGTCGTGAAGATTGCCAGACTTTGCGGCGCCTGGCGGATGATTTGGCGCGGCAGATGGGTGGCTTCAAGTTGAGCTAATAAATGTATTGCCTGCGCTGACGCCATCACGAGCAAGCTCGCTCCCACATTGGAATGCGGTCAACTG
Organism: Pseudomonas sp. IT-P253; assembly: GCF_949768125.1. Taxonomy (NCBI): domain Bacteria; kingdom Pseudomonadati; phylum Pseudomonadota; class Gammaproteobacteria; order Pseudomonadales; family Pseudomonadaceae; genus Pseudomonas; species Pseudomonas sp. IT-P253. The sequence goes on from NZ_CATKPT010000002.1 coordinate 97,124, forward strand.
TGGGAGCGAGCTTGCTCGCGAATGGTTTCAGCAGCACCAAAGATTCCGGATCAAAACCACTCATCCCGCATCCCAAGGCACACATCATCCCGCGCCTCAAGAATCGCCAGCTCATGGTGGCAACCTGGCACTTCCCACGTCAGAAAATACCGCGCCGCCTGCATCTTGCCTTTATAGAAGCTCACATCCGCCGCATTCCCTTTGGCCAACCCTTCCTCGGCACGAATCGCCTGCTCCAGCCAGCGCCAGCCAATCACCGTGTGTCCAAACACTTTCAGGTACAACGCCGAGTTGGCCAGGCTACTGTTGACCTTGCCTTGGGCCAGGTCGGTCAGCAGGCCGATGGTTACCGTTTGCAGGCGCGCCACCAATTTTTCCAGCGGCTCACGTAGCGGTGTCAGCGATTCATACACCTGCGCACGCTCGGCGGTACCCGCGATCAAGCGAATCAGCTGCTTGAGCCCGGCCCCACCGTTTTGCGCCAGCTTTCGCCCCAGCAAGTCCAGCGATTGAATACCATGAGTCCCTTCATGAATCGGGTTCAGGCGGTTGTCGCGGTAATACTGTTCCACCGGGTACTCACGGGTATAACCGTGCCCGCCAAGAATCTGGATCGCCAGTTCGTTGGCCTTCAGGCAGAACTCCGACGGCCAGGATTTGACGATCGGCGTCAGCAAATCCAGCAGCTCATGCGCCTGCTTGCGCTCGGATTCGGACTCAAGCGTCGTGGTGTCATCGAACAGTCGTGCCGCGTACAGCCCGAGGTCGAACGAGCCTTCGACGTAGGCTTTCTGAGTCAGCAACATGCGTTTCACGTCAGCATGCTCAATGATTGCCACTGGTGCGGTGTTCGGGTCTTTGCTGTCCGGCACGCGACCCTGCGGGCGCTCGCGTGCGTACTCCAGGGAGTACAGATAACCGGCGTAACCGAGCATTACCGCGCCCATGCCGACGCCGATCCGCGCTTCGTTCATCATCTGGAACATGTAGCTCAAGCCATGGTGTGGCTTGCCCACCAAATAGCCGACACACTCGCCGTTATCGCCGAAGTTCAGCGCGGTGGACGTGGTGCCGCGCCAGCCCATCTTGTGGAACAGGCCCGCCAGCACGACGTCGTTGCGTTGGCCGAGGCTGCCGTCATCGTTGACCAGAAACTTGGGCACGATAAACAGTGAAATGCCTTTCACCCCGGCCGGTGCATCCGGAAGTTTGGCCAGGACCATGTGCACGATGTTTTCCGACAGCGGGTGATCGCCGCCGGAGATGAATATCTTGTTGCCCTTGAGTCGATAAGTGCCGTCGGACGCTGGTTCGGCGCGGGTACGAATGTCCGACAGCGACGAGCCTGCATGCGGTTCCGTCAGAGCCATGGTGCCGAAAAAACGACCGTCAATCATCGGTTGCAGGAAGCGCTGCTTCTGTTCCTCGGTGCCGAAACTCTCGATCAGGTTCGCTGCACCCATGGTCAAAAACGGGTACGAGGTCGATGCGGCGTTGGCCGACTGGAAATGCGCGAAGCAGGCCTGCGACAGCAGTGTGGGCAGTTGCATGCCGCCAGCGTCGAAACTGCGCGCAGCGTTGAGGAAACCGGCTTCGAGGAAGGCATCCACCGCCGGTTTCACCTCTGGAATCAAAATCGCCTGACCGTCTTCGTAGCGCGGCTCGTTTTCGTCGCCCTTGCGGTTGTGCGGGGCGAAGAACTTCTCGGCAATGTTGCGCGCCGTGCCGATGGCGGCATCGAAGGTTTCGCGGTTGTGCTCGGCGAAACGCTCACGCTGGGTCAGGCCCTCGGCATCGAGGACTTCATACAGCTCGAAAGCCAGATTGCGGGAACTGAGCAACGTCTCGGACATGGCGGCCTACCTTTTATTGGGATGGGCCGAGTCTAGGCGGGGGGAGGGCGGGGTGAACAGGATGATTGATGAGCGTGATGGTGTGTTGCGGGCACCGCTAATCAAATGTGGGAGCGAGCCTGCTCGCGAAGAGGCCGTCAGTTTCAACATTGATGCTGACTGATAGGCCGCTTTCGCGAGCAGGCTCGCTCCCACAAGCGTAGTGCTGTTTAGCCGATGGTCATCAGGCTGGCGTTACCACCCGCCGCAGCGGTGTTGACGCTCAACGCCCGCTCGATCACCAACCGTTCCAGTGCAATGGTGGTCTCGCCCTGCGACAGGCCATGAACCCCGACAATCGCCCCGGTGCGCTTGGCCACTTGTTGGCACACGGCGCGTAGCTGATCGGAATGGCCATGGTGCAGAACCGCATCGAACAGCACCTCGTCCTTGGTCCAGTCGGAAACCCGCTTGATCTTCGCCTGAACGTCCTTCGGCAGACGTGCGAACACGGCCTTGGTCACTTCAGCTTCCGGCCATACCGCCGAGCCACCCACGGCCAACACCGCCGCCAGTTGCGTCAGCAGATCGCCTTCGACTTCCGCCAGGCACAACACGTGTTCGCGAGGCAGGATCGCGTAGCTGTTGCGCTCGCCGGTCGGCCCCGCCAGTACGCGGGTGATGCCGCTTTGCGATTGCGCCGCGAACTGCACGCACAATGCGCTCAGGTCGCTGAACTTATTGCTGTCGGCCCAGGCTTGCAGCGCGGTCAGCGGTTTGCTCATGGCATCACGCAGGCGAACGTCCGGTGCGGTGATGGCGTCACCGCGAGCGAAGGATTGTTCGATCGCATCGGTAGGACGGGTCGACAGCAGGCGGTACAGGTACAGCGGACCACCGGCTTTCGGGCCAGTCCCCGACAAACCTTCGCCGCCGAACGGTTGCACGCCGACCACAGCACCGACAATGTTGCGGTTCACGTAGACGTTACCGGCGTTGACGTTATCGATCACCTTGGCGATGGTCTCGTCGATGCGGGTGTGCACGCCCAGCGTCAGGCCGTAGCCGGAAGCGTTGATCTGACCGATCAGTTGATCGATGTCCTTGCGCTTGTAGCGAACCACGTGCAGCACCGGGCCGAAGATCTCCCGTTGCAGCTCGTCGAAGCTTTCCAGTTCGATCAAGGTCGGCATCACGAAGGTGCCGCGTTTGACTTCCTCGGTGTTGGCAATCGCCACCTGGTACACGCTGCGACCCTTGTCGCGCATGCCCTGGATGTGTTTCTCGATGCCGGCCTTGGCTTCGGCGTCGATTACCGGGCCGATGTCCACGGACAGGCGCTCTGGATTACCGAGGCGGCATTCAGCCATGGCGCCCTTGAGCATTTCGATGACACGGTCAGCGGAATCTTCCTGCAAGCACAGGACTCGCAGCGCCGAGCAACGTTGGCCGGCGCTGTCGAAGGCCGACGACACCACGTCGATTACAACTTGTTCGGTCAGTGCCGAGGAGTCGACGATCATCGCGTTTTGGCCGCCGGTTTCGGCGATCAGCGGAATCGGGCGACCCTGTGCATCCAGGCGCCCTGCGACATTACGTTGCAGCAAACGAGCAACTTCGGTGGAACCGGTAAACATCACGCCTTTAACCCGATCGTCACCGACCAGGCGCGCGCCAACCGTTTCGCCACGGCCCGGCAGCAGTTGCAGCACGCCTTGCGGAATCCCCGCTTCGAGCAGCAGGCGCACGGCTTGAGCCGCCACCAGCGGGGTTTGTTCCGCTGGCTTGGCCAGTACCGGGTTACCGGCGGCGAGGGCTGCAGCGACTTGGCCGCTGAAGATCGCCAGCGGGAAGTTCCACGGGCTGATGCACACCACGGGGCCCAGTGGGCGGTGGGCGTCGTTGGTGAAATCGTTGCGCGCCTGCACCGCGTAGTAACGCAGGAAATCCACGGCTTCGCGCACTTCAGCGATAGCGTTGGCGAAGGTCTTGCCGGCTTCGCGAGCCAGCAGGCCCATCAGTGGCTGGATCTCGCCTTCCATCAAGTCGGCAGCACGTTCCAGGATCGCGGCGCGTTCGGCCGGCGGGGTGGCCTGCCAGATCGGCGCAGCGTTCAGGGCGCACTGGATGGCGTTGTCGACGTCGTCGACGGTGGCTTCCTGCACGTGGCCAACCACGTCACGCAGATCGGACGGGTTCAGCACCGGTGCCGGCGTTTCGGAGCTGGAAGCGCAACCAAGCATCGGCGCGGCTTTCCAGTGGTTGTGAGCAGTGGCCAGCAGGGCGCAGGACAAGGAGGCCAGACGATGTTCGTTGGCCATGTCGATGCCGCTGGAGTTGGCGCGCTCGGCGCCATAAAGATCACGCGGCAGCGGGATACGCGGGTGCGGCAGGCCGAAGCCGCCTTCCAGCGTCGCCATCTGCTCGATGCTGGCCACTGGATCGGCCACCAGCTCCTGAATCGAAATGGATTGGTCGGCAATGCGGTTAACGAACGAGGTGTTCGCGCCGTTTTCCAGCAGACGACGTACCAGGTACGCCAACAGTGTTTCGTGAGTGCCGACCGGCGCGTACACGCGGCACGGACGGTTCAGCTTGCCTTCGGAAACTTTGCCTACAACCTGTTCGTACAGTGGTTCGCCCATGCCGTGCAGGCACTGGAACTCGTACTGGCCCGGGTAATAGTTCTGACCGGCGATGTGGTAAATGGCCGACAGGGTGTGGGCGTTGTGCGTCGCGAATTGCGGGTAGATGACTTCCGGTACCGACAGCAATTTGCGCGCGCAAGCGATGTAGGACACGTCGGTGTACACCTTGCGGGTATAGACCGGATAGCCTTCCAGTCCTTCGACCTGGGCGCGTTTGATTTCGCTGTCCCAATACGCGCCTTTCACCAGGCGGATCATCAGGCGATGACGGCTGCGGCGAGCCAGGTCGATCACGTAATCGATCACGTACGGGCAACGCTTCTGATAAGCCTGGATCACGAAACCGATGCCGTTCCAGCCGGTCAGTTGCGGCTCGAAGCACAGGCGCTCCAGCAGATCCAGCGACAGCTCGAGGCGGTCGGCTTCCTCGGCGTCGATGTTCAGGCCGATGTCGTATTGCTTGGCCAGCAAGGTCAGCGACAGCAGGCGCGGGTACAACTCCTCCATCACACGCTCGTACTGCGCACGGCTGTAACGCGGGTGCAGCGCCGAGAGTTTGATGGAAATGCCCGGACCTTCATAAATCCCGCGGCCGTGGGACGCTTTGCCGATCGAGTGGATGGCTTGTTCGTACGAGGCCAGGTACTTCTGAGCGTCGTGCTCGGTGAGTGCGGCTTCACCCAGCATGTCGTAGGAATAGCGGAAGCCTTTGGCTTCGAACTTGCTGGCGTTGGCCAGGGCTTCGGCGATGGTTTCGCCGGTGACGAACTGCTCGCCCATCAGGCGCATGGCCATGTCGACGCCCTTGCGGATCATCGGCTCGCCGCTCTTGCCGATGATGCGGCTCAAGGATGAAGTCAGGCCGGCTTCGTTATGGGTGGCGACCAGTTTGCCGGTCAGCAGCAAGCCCCAAGTAGCGGCGTTGACGAACAGCGAAGGGCTGTTGCCCAGGTGCGGGTGCCAGTTGCCGGTGCTGATTTTGTCGCGGATCAACGCGTCACGGGTGCCTTTGTCCGGGATGCGCAGCAGCGCTTCGGCCAGGCACATCAGTGCCACACCTTCTTGAGACGACAGGGAAAATTCCTGCAACAGGCCCTGGACAATCCCGGCACGGCCGCCAGCGCTCTTCTGATTGCGCAGTTTTTCGGCAATCGAGGACGCGAGCTTGTTGGTCGCTTCAGCCATCGCTGCGGGCAGGCGAGCCTGTTCGATCAGCATCGGCACCACTTCAGGTTCCGGGCGACGGTAGGCAGCCGTAATAGAGGCGCGCAGTACCGATTGCGGCAGGATGCTTTCGGCGAACTCAAGGAAGCACTGGTGGGCGTGATCCAGAGGCGCATCGACGACGTCGTCGGAATCCTTGGTCAAGCCGTTCAGCTCGGTCAGGGTTGCACCACCCTCGAGTTTTTCCAGGTAATTGAAAATGGCCTGCTTGATCAACCAGTGCGGGGTGCGATCGATCGAGGTCGCGGCGGCCTTGAGGCGCTCGCGGGTCGGGTCGTCAAGTTTGACCCCAAGGGTGGTGGTAGCCATATTTTTATCCTCATGTTTGCCACGACCGCGTGGCATCAGCTGGCGGCAAGATTAGCTGTGCAATCTTTGAGGTGCAACCGGGTGCAACCCTTTTTTTGTCGGAATAATACGCAGCTCGTCAGGAAATAAATTCCGGTACGAACGTACCGCTCCTGCTTGGTGCTTTTTCTTCTAGTAAAACCCTTTGACTGCGCTAAAAGGGAGCAAAAACAGCGCTTTTCCACGGATTGCGCTCTAGGTGCAACTTATTCTCGGAAATGGGTTGCACCTTATTTGCTTTGTTGAATAGGATTCGCGCCCAAGGTGCAACCTATAAAAAATACAGGTGCGCCGGCTGATGGCTTTCCTGGGGAAACATCAGTCATAAATGCGCGGCCCCCCGGAATCGCCTGAACAAACATTGTCGTTTGTCGGCGCTTTCGCACGCCGCCGCTACATAAAAACAAAGCCAGGGCATCACTTAATGAGCGTAAGCAATCCAACCCTGATCACGTTCGTGATCTACATCGCAGCAATGGTACTGATCGGGCTTATGGCCTATCGCTCCACCAACAACCTGTCGGACTACATTTTGGGTGGCCGCAGCCTGGGCAGCGTCGTGACGGCATTGTCCGCAGGCGCCTCCGATATGAGCGGCTGGTTGTTGATGGGCTTGCCGGGCGCTATCTACATGTCCGGTCTGTCCGAAAGCTGGATCGCCATCGGCCTGATCATTGGTGCTTACCTGAACTGGCTATTCGTCGCCGGCCGTCTGCGTGTGCAGACTGAGCACAATGGCGATGCGCTGACACTGCCGGATTACTTCTCCAGCCGTTTCGAAGACAAAAGCGGTCTGCTGCGGATCATCTCCGCGATCGTGATCCTGGTGTTCTTCACCATCTACTGCGCTTCCGGCATCGTGGCCGGCGCCCGTCTGTTCGAAAGCACCTTCGGCATGTCCTACGAGACAGCCCTGTGGGCCGGCGCTGCGGCGACGATTGCCTACACCTTCGTCGGCGGTTTCCTGGCCGTGAGCTGGACCGACACCGTGCAAGCCACGCTGATGATCTTCGCCCTGCTGCTGACGCCGATCATTGTGCTGTTGGCCACCGGTGGCATCGACACCACGTTCCTGGCCATCGAAGCGCAAGACCCCGGCAACTTCGACATGCTCAAAAACACCACCTTCATCGGCATCATCTCGCTGATGGGCTGGGGCCTGGGCTACTTCGGCCAGCCGCACATCCTGGCGCGTTTCATGGCGGCGGATTCGGTCAAGTCGATTGCCAATGCCCGTCGCATCTCCATGACCTGGATGATCCTGTGCCTGGGTGGCACCGTTGCTGTCGGCTTCTTCGGCATCGCGTACTTCTCGGCCAACCCTGCCGTGGCGATGCCTGTCAGTGAAAACCACGAACGTGTGTTCATCGAACTGGCGAAAATCCTCTTCAACCCATGGGTCGCCGGTGTGCTGCTGTCGGCCATTCTGGCGGCGGTCATGAGCACCCTGAGCTGCCAGTTGCTGGTGTGCTCCAGCGCCCTGACCGAAGACTTCTACAAAACCTTCCTGCGTAAAAGCGCTTCCCAGGTTGAACTGGTCTGGGTCGGCCGCGCCATGGTGCTGCTGATTGCCCTGATCGCTATCGCGTTGGCCGCCAACCCGCAAAACCGCGTGTTGGGTCTGGTCAGCTACGCCTGGGCTGGTTTCGGTGCCGCGTTCGGGCCGGTGGTCCTGATCTCCGTGATCTGGAAAGACATGACCCGCAACGGCGCACTGGCCGGGATACTGGTCGGCGCGATCACCGTGGTCGTCTGGAAACACTTCGAATTGCTCGGCCTGTACGAAATCATCCCTGGTTTCATCTTTGCCAGCCTGGCCATCTACATCGTCAGCAAACTGGGCACGCCGACCTCTGGCATGCTTCAGCGCTTCGCCGCTGCCGAGGCTGATTTCCGCCTGAACAAGTGACGGGGAAGAGCTGATGCTCTGACTTTGCACTGAACATGAAAACGGCCCGCTTCCTTTGGAGGCGGGCCGTTTTTTTTTTTTGTTGGCACTTAGCCAGAGGTATTGAAGTTTCCCTGTGGGAGCGAGCTTGCTCGCGATTGCGGTTGATCATTCAATAACGATGTCGACTGACCCGGCGCCATCGCGAGCAAGCTCGCTCCCACAGGTGTTTGCAGTGCTTCTTATGAGGAATGTCTGTAGCCAAACATCCCGATTCTTGAAGGAAAATTCCCTAAAAAAGTAGGGCCAATCTGATTTTCCTGTCCCTCCCGCAATGCCCCTTGTCGCTCATGCAGAATCGCCCGCCTTCGTTCTGCAGAGACACATCGGATGTTCGCTCCTGCTAATCAACCGCGTTTCACGTTGGTCGTCGACGGCGACCGGCATGACCTCAAGGTGCTTGAGTTTACGGGCAAGGAAGCCATCAGCCAGCCCTATCGTTTTGACCTTGAGCTGGTCAGCGATCGCCCGGACATCGAGCTTGAAAGCCTGCTACATCGTCAGGCGTTTCTGAGTTTCGATGCACAAGATTGCGGTATTCACGGTCAGGTTTTTCGAGTGGGCCAAGGGGAGACCGGCCAACGGCTGACGCGCTATCAAGTCAGCCTGGTCCCGCGTCTGAGCTACCTCGGTCAGCGCATCAATCAGCGGATCTTCCAGCACCAAAGCGTGCCGGCGATCATTGCGCAGGTTCTGAAGGACCACGGCATTCAGCGCGATGCCTTTGAGTTTCAACTCGGCAGCGACTACTCGCCGCGCGCGTACTGCGTGCAATACGCGGAAAGCGATCTGGCATTCATCCAGCGCCTGTGTGCCGAGATCGGTATTCACTACCATTTCCAGCACAGCCCCGATGGGCATCTGTTGGTCTTCGGCGATGACCAGACCGTTTTCCCGCGTCTGTCGGAGCCGACCCTCTACCTCCCCGGCAGCGGCTTGGTCGCGGATGCACCGACGATCAAGCGTTTCAATGTGCGCCTGGAAACCCGCACCACGGCGGTAACCCTCCGTGATTACGATTTCCATAAACCGCGCCTGGCGCTTGAGAGCCGCAGTGATAGCGAACAACGGCCGGTGCTGGAGGACTATCACTTTCCTGGCCAATTCACTGATCGTGAACAGGGTAGGGATCTGGCTCAACGAGCGCTTCAGCGTCACAACGCGGACTTCCGTCAGGCCGAGGGAGGCAGTGACGTATCTGCGTTAATCAGCGGGCATTTCCTGCACCTTGCCGAGCACCCGCGTCAGGCGTGGAATGACCTGTGGTTGATCACCGAAATCGAACACCGGGGTCGTCAGCCGCAAGTGCTGGAAGAGTCAGCGAGCAGCGACAGCCCGGATGATTTTCAGGGCTATCGCAACACCTTTCTGGCGACACCGTGGGACGTTTCGTTCCGTCCGCCGCTCATCGAAAAACCGCATGTCGCGGGCTATCAGGCTGCCGTCGTCACCGGCCCGAATGACAGCGAAATCCATTGCGACGAGTACGGCCGGGTCAAGGTTCAGCTGTTGTGGGACAGGCACGGCCAGTTGGACGAGCATTCCAGTTGTTGGTTGCGAGTTGCTTCCGGCTGGGCTCACAACCGCTACGGCAGCGTATTGATCCCCCGGGTCGGTATGGAAGTGCTGGTGGGTTTTGTCGACGGCGACGCCGACAAGCCGCTCGTTATGGGTTGCCTGCCCAATGCCTCGACGCCGTTGCCGCTGGAGCTGCCCGCCGACAAGACCCGCAGCACCTTCCGAACCCAAAGCAGTCCGGGGGGCGGTGGCTACAACGAATTGCGCATCGAGGATCGCAAAGGTGCCGAGGAAATCTACCTGCGGGCCCAGCGAAACTGGAATCAGCAGGTGTTGCAGGACGCGCACGTTCAGGTCGGAAACCAGCGCAGCGTGGACATTGGTGCAAACGATCACCTGCACGTGCGCGGTGACCGATACATCAACGTCAACAACCAGACCTTCAAGGCAAGCGGGCAATTCCACGTCAGCGCCGGCCAGCAAGTGGTCATCGACGGCGGTGCCAGCGCCACGATTCAGGCAGGCGGGCACTGGATCAATATCGGCCCCGCCGGGATCTTCAGCAGCGTACCGATAGAGCTGGGTGGTGCGTTGATGCCGACATTGAGCGCCCCGACGACTCAAAAAACACGCTTGGCCCTTAGCGCGGCACAGATTCTGAGCCTGAAAAGTGATGCGCCGTTCTGCGAAGAATGTGAGCGCTGCAAAGGGGGCGCCTGTGCAGCCTGAGCGCCTGCCGCCACACGCTTGGCTGGAGTGCCAGCCGCTTGAGCCTGGCGAGCAGTTATTCGCCGTTTTCGGCAATGCCAGTTCCGCCGAACCCTTTAAAGCCTGGCAGCGATGCAGCCCGGTACACGCACCGAGCCCGATCTGGGCAGACACCGGGTATGCCGAGTGGGAACCGGTCATGCCCTATGTCGCCATTGTCGATCCGGGCAGTGAGTTTCTGCAGTGGGTCGCCAGCACCGAGTCTTGCGACTGGGGTTGGCTGGCGGTGTCTGCTTCGACTCAAGAAGTACTGCTCGAACATTTGCGAAGCCTGACACAAGTGCTTTTACCCGATGGCAGCGCGGTGTTTTTTCGCTTTTGGGATGGGCGTTATTTGCTGCCGATCCTTCAGTCTGCGCAGGTCAGTGCGGCGCAATTATTGCCGGTGATCGGGCGTTGCCTGATCAATGGCCAGTCGCTCGAGATCGGTGGTGCCGCGATGAAAACCTCAAGGGTTTTCCCTTGGTGGGAAGTCACTGAGCCGTTGCTGCAACACCTCGCCCTCGCGTGCGCAACCACCCGCATCAACAACCTGATGCAGTGGTTGAGCGAAGAGCGCCCTGATCTTTACGAGGCGTTTTCCGAAAGTGTTTTGCAGCACAAGGTCGCGATCTTTCTTGAGTCGCCGGGTCTGCCTGATGCACCGAAATCAGCGTTGGTGGATTACCTGATGGCGGAGCTGAACTGATGGATCAGGTCGTACGGATTGAGCAGGCGCTGGATGGTTTTAATGACACGCTGGTTTTGTATCGCCAACAACTGCGAGGCTTTTTAAGCAGTAACGCGGACAGGGCCAGCCGCCTTACGGACATGCCTTCGCTGATGGGCATGGAGCGGCAGATCAAACTGGGGGATACCACCACGTCGGTGAGCAGTGGTGATGACGATTTTATCTCCAGTGTTGCGCAGTGTCCGAAGAGCGGGATTCTGCAGATCGAGAGCAAGTTCGAATCGGTTTACGACATTCCGCTGGGGAACATTCAGGTTGATGTCATTGCGGCAGAGGGCGGCAAGAGAACGCCGGTCACACTCGACGAAAACGGTAAAGGAACGTTCGAAGGCACTCCCGGCAAGTTCTACCGGGTTCATGTGCACAGTGACGTCACGCCGACGCAGATCGATGAGCTTTTCAAGTCTTACGATGGCCTGACCGAACAGCTGGAGGCTTGGCTGCGTCGTGAGTGGGAAGGGTTCAAACCGCAGTGGTCGCAGTCGGCTTTTGCCGCGGCGGGTAATGGGATGTTCGCGGGGAGTTGGTCCGCGATCATCGGCGTGTGGGACAGCATCAGCCTGCTCTCGGACATTCTGCAAAATCCCGGCAAATTCGTTGAGCGCTTGGGCAGCAGCGCCGATGAGCTGGCCAAGCTCGCAAAGACCGCGCCGGAGGCGATGGCAAAAGTCCAGCTGTTGGCCAGTGATGAAGCCGCATTGTGCTTGCTGCTGCGCACTGCCAGCCTGTGGCTGGAGATGCTGCCGCCCAGCGTGATCGCCGGCAAAACGGCCGAGGGCGTGGCCACGGTCGTGGTGCAACTGCTCATCGACATTCTGATCGGGGTTGTCCTGACCTTCGCGGGGGCGGGGGCGGGCATTGCCTACCTGAGCATGCGTCTTGCCCATTACGGCGCCCGGATCGTCAGCGCCGTACAGGGTTTCGTCAAAGCCATCTTCACCCTCCTCAACAGCTTCATGTCCTACGTAGACCGCTACAAAAAGGTCGCTGCACGCGGTGTCGCAGCGGGTGTGAAAAACGGCGGGATGCAGTTGCGGTGGGATGCCAAACGCAACACCACGCTCAAGCAAAACGAACACCGCGACGACGTTCCGGTTCAGGCGAAAAACCCCAACGGCGACAGCGCCGATACCGCCGGTAAAACCGCGACCAACAAATGCCCGGTGTCGATGGTTACCGGCGAAGAACTGCTGACCCTCACCGACGGTGCGCTGGACGGGATCCTGCCGTTCGACTTCACCCGGCTCTATCGCACCAGCGCCGCCGAGATCGATGACGGCCTCGGGTTCGGCTGGAGTCATTCGTTATCCCATCGACTGGACATCGATGGCGACACGGTCATCTGGATCGACCACGAAAACCGGCGCACCGTTTTCCCGCTGCCTGGTAATGAGCGCCCGGCGATCCATAACAGCCTGTCGCGCGCGGCGATTTATCTCGGCGACGAACCCGAAGAGCTGATCCTCGCCCAGGCGGGGGATGAGACGCGGTTTTATCACTTTATTAATGGCCGACTGACCGCGATCAGCGACGCTTACGACAACCGGCTACGTATCACCCGCGACCGTCAGGACCGCCTCCAACGCCTCGACAATGGCGCCGGCCGCGCCTTGCTGTTGCGCTACGACCGCCGCCATTTGGTCGCCGTCGACTACCAGCGTTTTGTCCCGGCGGACACGTTGGACGAGGCGTGGGTCACCGAACAGACGCTGGTCAGCTATCGCTATGACGACCGCAATCAACTGATCGAAGCCAGCAACGCCGCCGACGAAAGCGAACGCTACGACTACGACGATCAGCACGTCATCCTGCGGCGGCAACTGGCCGGTGGGGCGAGTTTCTTCTGGGCGTGGGAACGATCCGGCAAGGCCGCGCGATGCATCCGTCACTGGGCGTCGTTTGCGCAGATGGATGCGCGTTATGTCTGGGATGACCAGGGCAGCGTCACTGTCCAGAACATCGATGGCAGCGAAGAGGTTTACCAGCACGACGACCGGGCACGACTGGTACGCAAGGTCGAGTTGGACGGCGGCGAACAGCTCAAAGCCTACGACGACAACGGTCGGCTGATTGCCGAACAGGATCCGCTGGGCACCGTCACTGAATACCACTACGACGAGGTCGGACGGCTGGTTGCGCTGATTCCGCCGGAAGATGAACCGACGGCCTACGAGTACCGCAACGGTTTCCTGCATGCGCGGTATCGCGGCAAAGCTGTCTGGAAGTATCAGCGTAATCCTCAGGGTGACATCACCGAAGCGACCGATGCCGACGGTCAGGTCACCCATTATCACTACGATGAACAAGGCCGGCTGCTGTCGATCCGCTACCCGGACACCAGCCGCCACACCTTCGTCTGGAATGCCTTGGGCCAACTGCTCGAAGAAACCTTGCCGGACGGTGGTCAGCGGCGGTGTTCCTACGATGCGCTGGGGCGGCGGATTACCGCTCAGGACGAACACGGCGCTGTCACTCAGTACCAATGGGATGCCGTTGGCCGACTGATTCAGACGACGCTGCCCACCGGTGCTACGCGCGCCTTCAGCTACAACGCCTACGGCAAGATTACCGCCGAGCGCGATGAGCTGGGCCGCGTCACGCGCTATGAATACGTCGACGGTTTGCACCTGGTCAGCCGTCGGATCAATGCCGACGGCACCCAGCTCAAATACCGCTACGACAACGCCCAGCTGTTGCTCACGGAGATCGAAAACGAATCCGGCGAAACCTATCGGCTGGACTACACGTCCAGCGGCTTGATCCGTCAGGAAACGGGATTTGACGGGCAGCGCACGGCGTACGCCTACGATCTCAACGGACATCTGCTGGAGAAAACCGAGTTCGGCGATGACGGCTCGCAACTGATTACCGCTTATGAGCGCGACTCGGCCGGACGGTTGTTGGTCAAGACACTGCCCGACGGCATCAAGGTCGACTACTGCTACGACAGCCTTGGCCGACTGGTCGGCGTCGACGACGGCCACGACCATCCGCTGGAGTTCGAGTACGACCCCCAGGACCGACTGATCACCGAACATCAAGGCTGGGGCACGCTGCGTTATGGCTATGACGCCTGCGGCCAGCTCAACCGCCTGCGCCTGCCGGACGGCAGCACACTCGATTACCACCACGCCAAGGGCGGCGCGCTGACCGCTATCGACCTTAATGGTGCGCGACTCACCACCCACCAATTCACCTTCGGTCGCGAACAGCAACGTCAACAAGGTCAGCTCACCAGCCACTACCACTACGACGACCAAGGCCGGCTGCACACCCACGCGCTCAACCAGCAGACCCGACCGTCATACCTGCGCCACTACAGCTACGCGGTCAACGGCAACCTCGCCGCCATCGCCGACAGCCGCCACGGCCAGCGCAGCTATTACTACGACCCGCTCAATCGCCTGACCCGCGTGCGCCACACCCGCGACGACCCACAGGAAACCTTCGCTCACGACCCGGCCGGCAACCTGATCATGCAGGACCGCCCCGGCGCCGCGACCGTCAAAGGCAACCGCCTGCTGATGCAAGGCGATCGGCATTACGACTACGACGCCTTCGGCAACCTGATCCGCGAACGCCGTGGCACCGCCCAGAAACTCGTCACCGAATACGCTTACGACTGCCAACACCGCTTGGTCGGCGTCACGACACCGGATGGACGTGGCGCCAGCTACCGCTACGACGCCTTCGGCCGCCGCATCGCCAAAACCGTCGACGGCCACACCACTGAATTCTTCTGGCAAGGCGACAACCTCATCGCCGAAAGCAGCCGCAAGCACTACCGCAGCTACCTCTACGAACCCGGCAGCTTCCGCCCCTTAGCCATGCTCGACGGCAAAGGCCCACGCCAGGCCTGCCCGTTCTACTACCAACTCGACCACCTCGGCACGCCGCAGGAGTTAACAGATTTTGGTGGCGAGATTGTCTGGTCGGCGAAGTACAACGCCTATGGCAAAGTCACCCGGATCGCGTTGGGCGGGGGCGAGGAACTCGAGCAGCCGTTGCGGTTTCAGGGGCAGTACTTTGATGGCGAGAGCGGTCTGCATTACAACCGGCATCGGTACTATGATCCGGAGGTTGGACGGTACCTGACACCGGACCCGATCAAATTGGCGGGTGGGCTGAACTCGTATCAGTACACGCCGAATCCGACGGGGTGGGTTGATCCGTTGGGGTTGAGCGGGAATTGTCCGCTGCCGAATAAGCCTGGGTGTAAGGCGCCGGATGATACGACTGGCGCTAAGGTTGATGAAGGTGAGCCGCCGCTGCCGAAAATGACGGCCGAGCAGCGTCGAGCGAGGATTGATGAGTTGGCGGAGGCGAATGCGAAGGGGCGGGTTATGGCGATGGAGAAAAAATACGACATGCACACCGTCAAAAAACACAGCTCAGAAATATCTGATGACGCGCTAAAGCAGCGAGCTATTAACGGAACGGATCCTCATACGGGAAAAATTCCGAAAGGTGCAAAAGGAAATTTAAGCTCTCAGTTCGGTAACTGGAGAGTTCATTTCAATGCGTTGAATAAAGCATTGACTAGGGAAAGGTTGGGGTTGAGCCCCCATACGGGGAAAGACCAAAACAAAAATCCGATTGTAAGGATGGAGCTTCCTGGCGCAGGTCGTGGGTATAGGCCAAATAAAAAAAATATAGACAATCCTAAGCTAAATGAAGATTTGAATTGGTTTGAAGTTAAGTTTGATAAATACGATGTGACGCGACCCTTTACAGGTTTTCCTGCGGAGAAGAAATAATGTTGCTTGATCCATTTTTAAATGAAGAGTTTCGGCCGGACTTAATGTGGTTTATTGGGGTTTTTGGAGTTTATGACCGCGAAGAGACTCTCGGTGCCGAGCTTGAAGTCTATGATCCTAATGATACTGACGATAGAGCCGAGCTGATCAAAAAATACAGCTTGGATTTAGACTATTTGTCCTATCGCCATAAATTTGTTTTGGTGGAGTCTTTGGCAAATAAGCTGAATGACGAAAGTTATGACTTTCAGGGTTTGTTTGATATTGACGAGGATGAAGCTGCGAGCTGGCCTCGTGGTGAGTGGTACGAATTGGAGAACCCTCGGGAGTTTCTCCAGCATGTCTACACGCTGGCGAAAGAGGTTTGGAAAGACGACCTCCATAAAGCCAGCCTCGAAGATCAATCAACTTGGTAAGGCTTGTTATCTTTGAGGCAGATAGATTTTATGACCGCTTCGCGCTCAATTCGCGGGCAAGCCACGCTCCCACAGGATTGAAGTCGTTCCCATTTTTGGTGGGCTGCCTCGTCCCTGTAGGAGCGAGGCTTGCCCGCGAAGGCGGTCTTACAGGCAACGAAGATTTCCGGGCAAGGTCGTCGGACGTTTCCTTCAAGTTGTAGCGGTTTCCATGAACTGGTGCACAACGGGCGCCATCGATAGTCTTTGGCGGTCACTGCAAATTCAGTGACAGGGCGTGGAAGCCCTTCTATCGTTAGGCGCGTCAAGCGCCACCAGTTCGGCGTTTTTTATCGTCTGTGTTTTATGGTGGCTGTGCGCGGGGCGCTTTCGAGTGCGCCGAGTGCCTAACGTCTCGGTCTTCCACACCTGCGTACAGCCGCCACCTATTGCGTGGAAGTGATTGCTGGCGGTTCCAATTCATACGTTAGGAATCAGATCAATGACAACACTTCACCCAGATCCACCCTACGAAAAACCAATCCCCCACCCCGAAAACCGCTTCATGGCGCTCACCAGCAATTGCAGTGACATGCCCACCCTGTTCGTCGATACCCAAGCGCCGCTCGATGTTTTGTATGACGCAGCCAGCTATCGA
Organism: Pseudomonas sp. IT-P253; assembly: GCF_949768125.1. Taxonomy (NCBI): domain Bacteria; kingdom Pseudomonadati; phylum Pseudomonadota; class Gammaproteobacteria; order Pseudomonadales; family Pseudomonadaceae; genus Pseudomonas; species Pseudomonas sp. IT-P253. The sequence continues at coordinate 113,950 of NZ_CATKPT010000002.1, forward strand.
ATTCGCGCCGTCACCCAGGTGCTTGAGAACCTGTCGATGCGGGGTTCGATTGAGTGTGAATCCTTTATCCTCAGCGACTTTGCGTTGCTGTGTGCCATTGCGTTGCGGGATGGGTGTGATGTGCTGGATGTGGTTGGGCGGCGGTTGCGGGCGCGGGCTTCGGAGTAGCGCCTAGGGGCTTTCCCTGATGCTGTTCAGTTAAGCAATTCTGGCGGAGACGCACGTTTTGTAGCAGCTGGCGAAGCCTGCGTTCGGCTGCGCAGCAGTCGTAAAATCAGCACTCGCGGTATTTCAGGGGCACCGTGCAGGCAGGGTTTACGACTGCTGCGCAGCCGAACGCAGGCTTCGCCAGCTGCTACAGGGGGTGCGATCACCGCGTAGCGCAGCCGCTCGGCTGTGAGGCCCTGACGTTGGGCTCGGTACAAGGTAAACTTCCGGGCCTTCGCAGGAGCAATCATGAATTATCGTCACGCCTTCCATGCCGGCAATCACGCCGATGTGTTCAAACACCTGACTTTGACCCGCCTCATCGCTTTGATGTCGCGCAAGGAGCAGCCGTTTGCCTATCTCGATACTCACGCCGGCATTGGTCTGTATGACCTGCAGGGCGATCAGGCGAGCCGTACCGGTGAATACCTGGAAGGCATTGCGCGTTTGTGGGATCAGCCGGATTTGCCGGCGTTGACCGCCGATTACATGAAGGTGCTGCACGACATGAACCCGGATGGCCAGTTGCGCTATTACCCGGGTTCGCCGGAACTGGCGCGGCGTCTGACGCGCCCGCAAGATCGGCTGATGCTCAACGAGAAGCACCCGGAAGATGGTGTGTTGCTCAAAGACAACATGGCGGGTGACCGGCGGGTGAAGGTGCACCTGGGTGAAGGCTGGCATGTGCCGCGTGCGATGCTGCCGGTGCAGGAGAAGCGGGCGGTGATGTTGATTGATCCGCCGTTTGAGCAGCTGGATGAGATGCAGCGCTGTGCGGCGTCGCTGAAAGAGGCGATTGGCCGGATGCGCCAAACCGTGGCGGCGATCTGGTATCCGGTGAAGGACCAGCGCATGTTGCGGCGTTTTTATCAGGATCTGGCGGGTACGGGCGCACCGAAGTTGTTGCGGGTGGAGTTGCTGGTGCATCCGCTGGATACGCCGAACAGTCTGAACGGCTCCGGGTTGGCCATTGCCAATCCGCCGTGGGGGCTGGAAGAGGAATTGCGTGAGTTGCTCCCGTGGTTGTCCAAGAAGTTGGGACAGACCCAGGGTGGGTGGCAGATGGATTGGTTGATTGCTGAGAGTTGATTGTTGATCAGACGCATCTATGGCGTCTGGCCTGACGCCTTCGCGGGCAAGCCTCGCTCCTACAGTTTGATGTGATCCGTAGGAGCGAGGCTTGCCCGCGAAGCTTTTTGGGCCTGAATCAGATCGGGCAGGTCACGCCTGTACCGCCAATCCCGCAATACCCTTCAGGGTTTTTCGCCAGGTATTGCTGGTGATAGGCCTCGGCGAAGTAAAACGTTGGCGCTTCTTCGATTTCGGTGGTGATGGTGCCTTTGCCAGCCTTGGTCAGCTCAGCCTGGAACACTTGCGCGCTGTGCTTGGCCGCTTCCAGTTGTGCCGGATTGGTGGCATAGATCACCGAGCGGTACTGGGTGCCGATGTCGTTGCCCTGGCGCATGCCCTGGGTCGGGTTGTGCAGTTCCCAGAACATCTTCAGCAGCTGTTCGTAGCTGACTTTTGCCGGCTCGTAGACCACCAGTACCACTTCGCTGTGGCCAGTCAGGCCCGAGCAGACTTCTTCATACGTCGGGTTCGGCGTAAAGCCGCCGGCGTAACCCACCGCCGTACTGACCACGCCTTCGCGCTGCCAGAACTTGCGCTCCGCGCCCCAGAAGCAGCCCAGGCCGAAGATCGCGAAATCCACGTCGGTGACGAACGGGCCCAGCAGCGGGGCGTCGTGGACGAAGTGTTTTTCCGGCACGGTCATTGGGGTTTCACGGCCAGGCAGAGCTTGTTCTTTAGTCGGGAGCACGTTTTTGTTCACCAGGATTTCCGAGCGCAGAACCATCATCAGTCCTCTCAGTCAGGTTGGGGATGTAGTTGCACAGACCGTAAGTGTGCCTAATGCCGGACAGTTACGCACTACCCAATGTGGGAGCTGTCAGGGGATTGGGCCGCGCGGGTAGCGTTTGAGCTTTTCGATCAGCTCGGAGCCCGGGATCGGTCGGTCGAACAGATAACCCTGGCCGACATCGCAGCGGTGGCGGCGCAGGAAGGCCAGCTGTTCGGCTGTCTCGATGCCTTCAGCCACGACCTTGAGTTTCAGGTTGTGGGCCATGGCGATCACCGCCGAGGTGATTTCCATGTCGTCCTGGTTGTCCGGGATTTCGTGGATGAAACTTCGATCGATCTTGATGATGTCGATCGGGAATTTTTTCAAGTAGCTCAGCGACGAGTAACCGGTGCCGAAGTCATCCATGGCCAGGGTCAGGCCCAGGCGTTTGAGTTGGTCGAGCTGCAAGTGGGTGTCTTCGGTGGCTTCCAGTAGCAAGCCTTCGGTCAGCTCCAGCTCCAGCAGGTTCGCCGGCAGCGCTTCTTCCTTGAGGATGTTGGCAATCGACGACACCAGGTCCGGGTCGGAGAACTGTTTGGGCGACAGGTTGATCGCCACTTGCAGATTGCCCAGGCCCGCAGCGGTGAGGTCTTTGCTCATGCGGCAGGCCTGGCGGGCGACCCACTTGCCAATCGGAATGATCAGGCCGGTTTCTTCGGCGACGCTGATGAACTGGTCCGGGCGAATCATGCCTTTTTCCGGATGGTTCCAGCGCAGCAGCGCTTCCATGCCCAGCAAACGGCCACTGCGCAGGCACAGCTTGGGCTGATAGAACACGTCCAGCTCGTTCTGGGTCAGGGCGCGGCGCAGGTTGTTCTCCACGAACAGTTTGTAGCTGGCCTCGGCATTCAGCGCCTCGGTGAACACCTGAACCTGATGTTTACCGTTGGCCTTGGCCTTGTGCAGCGCGAGGCCGGCGTTACGCATCAGGGTTTGCGGGTCGCGGCCATGCAACGGCGCGCAAGCCAGGCCCACGGAGCCGGTGACGCTGATCAGCTGGTTGTCGACGAACATCGGTTTGTCGAGGGTCATCAGCAGCTGGTTGGCGACTTGTTGGCCCGTGTGCAGGTCGGTGTTGTCCAGCAGCACCGCAAACTCGTTACTGGCGAAGCGTGCCAGGCTGCCGCTCGGGATCAGGCTGTTGCGCAGGCGCCGGGCCAGGCTGATCAGCAGTTTGTCGCCGGTCTGGTGGCCGAGGCTGTCGTTGATCCGCTTGAAGTTGTCGATGTCCACCAGCAGCAGGCTGATGGGCGTATCGCTGTCTCGGGCGAAGCGTTCGTCGAGGTTGCGGATGAACGCCGGGCGATTGCCAAGGTTGGTCAGGTTGTCGGTGTAGGCCAGGCGCTCGATGCGTTGCTGGGCGAGCTTGGTCTGGGTGATGTCTTCGTAGATGCCGATGTAATGGGTCAGTTCGCGGTTATCACCGTAGACCTTGGAAATCGACAACTGACCCCAGTAAGGTTCGAGGTTTTTGCGACGGCTCTTGAATTCGCCCTGCCAACTATTGCTCTTGGCCAGCGCCGAGGGCGCGTCGAACAACAGTTCGCTGAGGTTTTCCAGGGCCGGCAGTTCCGACAGTCGCTGACCGTGGACTTCATCGGTGGTGTACTGGGTAATCGCAGTGAAGCTCGGGTTGACGTATTCCACCACACCGTCGCAATTGACCAGCAGAAAGGCGTTGGCGCTTTGCTCCACCGCACGCTGGAACAGGTGCAGTGCGCTGGTAGCGGTACGACGGTTATGGTTGTTGATGACTTGGGCGAACTGATCCGCCAGCTCGCCGGCAAAGGCGATTTCATCCGATTGCCAGGCGCGTGTCACGCCGGTCTGTTCCAGGCAGAGCACGCCGACCACTTGGCCGTCGACCCGGATACTGGCGTCGAGCATGGCGTTTACGTCGCGCTGGCGCAGTCTTTCGGCCATTTCCCGGGTGCGCGGATCGCGGATGGCGTTATGCGCATCAATGGCGCGACCGGTTTGCAAGGCGTCGAGGTAATCGGGGAAAACACTGACGTCGATCGGTTCCGGCAATACATCTTCCCGGTTGCTGCGGTGATAGGCCGAAATCGGCACCAGCATCGAACCTTCGAGGTTCCACAGGCTGGCGCTGTCGATTGCGTAGATGTCGCAGGCGCTGCGGGTGATCAGCTCGGCGGCTTCTTGCAGGGAATTGTTGGAGCTGTAGCGCTGGCGGGTCAGCAACAGGATCAAGTCCTGCTGGGCACGCACCCGTTCCAGGTGCAACAGCTGTTCCTGCTGGGCGCGTTGATTGAGTTCCAGGGCGATTTGCAGGCGCGAGTTCTGGGTTTCCAGGTCCTGCGTGGGCAGCAGTTGTTCACCTTCGAACAATCGGTCCACGACCATCAGGTAGCCGCGCAACAAGTGCCGATTGTGCTGTCGGTAAGCTTCGCCCAGTTCGAGCAGGTTCAGGGAGCCTTTGGCGGTGTGCAGCTTGTAGCGGATCAGGTAATGCGGGCTGTTGCTGAGTTGTTGCTGAATCGCGTCGTGCAGTTGATAGCGCGCTTCGGGCTCCATCAGGCTGGCGTAGGGTGAATCGACCAGGGCACACAGCTCCACGGCTGGCAGACCAAACGCACGCTCGCAATTGGGATCGAGAAACAGTAGCGCCCAGCTCGCCTCATTCAGCCGTTCGAAACGCAGCATGCCGAGCCGCGAGGGCACAGGCAACTGCGTCACTACCTCGGCCACCATACGGCTGGCGGCATCGGGTTGGCTTTTCATTGAGGGAAACTCGCTTCGAAAATGCTGATCGCGCCGGGCTCTCGCCCTCTTTACTGTTGTCTGCGGCAAGGTTGCATCATTGCGGCACCGACTGACAAGAGAGATGAAGGCTAAGTGCTATAAGAATATGTCGGCAGGGAAAGAGATTTCTTCAATTAGCGGCTAAAAGACCGTTTTCGAGCCTTTGTAGGAGCGAGCTCGCTCGCGATGGACTAGAGAGCAATGCGTTTATTCACAAAGAACGCTTCATCGTTAACGTCCATCGCGAGCAAGCTCGCTCCTACAGTTCAACGCAGTTTTATGTGGGTCGATTGCAGCAGCTTGCCGTCCCGGTCGTGGTAACTGACGCGAATCTGTTCCGAATCCACGATCAGGTGCGCAAAGTTGTCCTGGCTGATCACCTCGCTGGTCAATTCATGCCGATATTCACCTGCGGTTGTCCGGGCCAGCGCTTGATCGAGAATGAAGGTCGCCGCCTTGGCATATGGCAGCATTTTGCTGTTGCACAGGGGTGACGAAACGATGGTGTGAATCTCGAAATCCGGGTCGTCACTGTGGGTCAGTCGACTGGTCAGCGAGCCGTGGACATCGCCGGAAATGAAGATGACGTTCTTGATGCGGTGCGTGCGAATCGTCTCCAGCAATCGTAGGCGTTGTTCCGGGAAGGCTTGCCAGGCGTCGTCGCCCTTGCGTTTGCGGTCGGGGTAGAACATCACGCTGGTGACCACGAATTTAACTCTGGCCGGGCTGTGGATCAGCCAATTGCACAAGGCCTGTTCCTGCCCTGCATCGAGAATGCGGCGGTCATCGGCCGACAGGTTGCGTCGGGTCCGGCTGTCGGTGACAAACCATTCAATATCGCCTTCGCTGAACTGATACCAATATCGGTTCAGGCGTTGATCGGGTTGCCAGTTGGCCAGGAACTCGTGCGCCGGGCTGTGGCTGGCTTGATATAACTCATAAGCCGCGATGGCATTTTTATATAAATAGTCATCGTTGTTACCTTTGTTGGCCGGCCAGTTGTCTTCGATTTCATGGTCGTCGAGGATCATGTAAGTCGGTACGCTGGACATTAACGTTTTAATGTTTGGTTGGGAAAAAGCCGCGCGGTACTTGCGGAGTATCTCCTTGAGTTTTCGGTCGGGGGCAATGATGTTCAGGTCATCGACATAGACTTGATCGCCGGTCATCAACAACGCGCTGATGGGCGGGACAGCGCGCTGCGCAAGCTTCGTGATCGAGGCGAAAATCCGGTCCCCCAGATGGGGGTCAGAAGGCATGCCCAGCGTCATCCGCAGGTAACGGCATGACCCGACGATGTAGGCCCGTGGCGTCGTGACAGCGTTGGACGGTGTGCGCAGGCGGTAGATGTCCCGCGGCCATTGCAACGGCAGCTCCTGGACTGTCTCCACGGTGTGCACCGGGCTCATGGGGCTGAACCAGCCCGCCTGATACTCGTACTCGGTGCCGGCGGCAAGGTCATTGAGTGCAATGACATCGGCCATGTCGCGCAAGGGAGTCAGTTTTGCAAAAGTGCCTTTTGACCAGCGCTCGTCACCGAGTCGTCGATAACGAATGCCGGCAAATACCAGCGCGTTGTTCTGTAATTCACCGCGCAAAAATATACGTGCGTGGTGTGTTGTAGTGTGGCCAATAATCGGGCCGACGGTGGGCTTTAACATATTCGAATCCATTCGAAGTAGAACTAACTAAGCGATGGCGTTTTTGCCAAGGGTTATATAGAAATCAGTTGAATAAGCTTAGTGAGTGGTCGGTAAAAAATACCGGGCCGAAGTCGACTTGAGTTGTGGCCGATATAAGCCACGGATGTAGGAAGTCGTTTGCGCAGGGCAAAAAAAGCCCCGCCAAATTGGCGGGGTTGAGGTACGAGCGTGGCGCTCGGAAACAAGGTGCGCAGCTGGCCCTCCGGTGAAGGAGGGCCGGCCGGTGTTACAGCAGGATGGTGCGGATGTCCGCCAGCAGGCTGCTCAGACGCTGGGTGAAGCGTGCAGCAGCGGCGCCGTTGATCACACGGTGATCGTAGGACAGCGACAGCGGCAGCATCAGTTTCGGCTGGAAGGCTTTGCCGTCCCAGACTGGCTGGATGGTTGCCTTGGAAACACCGAGGATCGCCACTTCCGGCGCGTTGACGATCGGCGTGAAGCCGGTGCCGCCAATGTGGCCGAGGCTGGAAATGGTGAAGCAGGCGCCCTGCATGTCGTCAGCGGTGAGCTTTTTGTCGCGGGCTTTGGCAGCCAGCGCAGCCGCTTCAGCCGCAAGCTGCAGAAGGCTCTTCTGGTCGACGTTCTTGATGACCGGTACCAGCAGGCCTTCAGGCGTGTCGACCGCGAAGCCGATGTTCACGTACTTCTTGCGGATGATCGCCTTGCCGCTAGGTGCCAACGAACTGTTGAAGTCCGGCAGTTCCTTGAGCAGGTGCGCGCAGGATTTGAGCAGCAGCGGCAGGATGGTCAGCTTGACGCCAGCCTTCTCTGCAACGGCCTTCTGAGCGACACGGAACGCTTCCAGCTCGGTGATATCAGCCGAATCGAACTGAGTCACGTGTGGAATGTTCAGCCAGCTGCGATGCAGGCTCGACGCGCCGATTTGCATCAGGCGAGTCATCGGCACTTCTTCGGTTTCACCGAAGCGGCTGAAGTCCACGACCGGAATCGGCGGGATGCCCGCGCCGCCGGTTGCGCCCGCAGCAGCGGCCGGTGCTTCCTTGGCCTTCTGCATCATGGCTTTGACGTAAACCTGCACGTCTTCTTTGAGCACACGACCGTGCGGACCGCTTGGGCTGACCGCGCTCAACTCGACGCCGAATTCACGGGCCAGTTGGCGAACAGCCGGGCCAGCGTGAACCTTGGCGCCTGGCTTGGTTGGCGTAGCGGCTGGCGCAGCAACCGGTGCGGCGGCTACCGGAGCAGCAGGTGCTGCAGCGGCTGGAGCCGGAGCACTCGGTGCAGCAGCGGCCGGGGCAGCAGCAGGCGCCGCGCCTTTGACTTTCAGCTTGAGGATCAGGTCGCCCGTACCGACTTCGTCATCCAGCTTGATGGAAACGCTTTCCACCACGCCAGCGGCAGGCGATGGGATTTCCATGCTGGCCTTGTCGGATTCCAGGGTGATCAGCGACTGGTCGGCTTCAACGGTGTCGCCGGCCTTGACCAGGACTTCGATGATCTTGGCCTTGCCCGACGAGCCGATGTCCGGGACGTGAATGTCCTGAACGCTGTCGGCAACCGGTGCAGCAGGAGCCGCAGCGGCAGGTGCCGGAGCAGCGGCAGCAGGCGCAGCAGCTTGAGCTGGCGCGGCGGCAGCCGGTGCCGCGGCACCTGCCACTTTCAGGGCCAGAATCAGGTCGCCGGTGCCGACTTCGTCGTTGAGCTTGACGCTGATGCTTTCGACCACGCCAGCGGCGGGCGAAGGGATTTCCATGCTGGCTTTGTCGGATTCCAGGGTGATCAGCGATTGATCAGCCTCGACGGTGTCGCCGACCTTGACCTGGATCTCGATGATCTGGGCCTTGCCCGACGAACCGATGTCCGGCACGTGCACTTGCTGAACCGAAGCGGCAGCAGGCGCGGCAGCAGGGGCTGGAGCCGCGGCGGCGGCCGGAGCAGTTGCCGGTTTCGCTTGTTGCGCCTTGGCAGCCGGCGCAGCGGCAGCCGCAGGGGCCGCAGCAGCGGCACCTTCGACTTCCAGCTCCAGCAGCTCGTCGCCTTCTTTCAGGCGATCGCCGATTTTTACTTTCAGGCTTTTGACGATGCCGGCCTTGGGCGCAGGAATTTCCATGCTCGCCTTGTCCGACTCAAGCGTCAGGATGCTCTGGTCGGCTTCGATACGGTCGCCGACCTTCACAAACAGTTCAATTACTTCACCTTCACCGCTGCCGATGTCAGGTACGCGAATGAGTTCGCTCACAGAGTGTCTCCTCAGCAGTCCAGTGGGTTGCGTTTTTCCGGGTTGATACCGAACTTGGCGATGGCTTCAGCCACGACCTTGGGTTCGATGTCACCACGGTCAGCCAAGGCTTCCAGGGCTGCCAACACCACGAAATGACGGTCGACTTCGAAGAAGTGACGCAGCTTCTTACGGCTGTCACTGCGGCCGAAACCGTCGGTGCCCAGGACTTTGAATTCCTTGGACGGGACCCACTGACGAATTTGCTCAGCGAACAGCTTCATGTAGTCGGTAGAGGCGATGACCGGACCTTTACGGCCGTTCAGGCATTCTTCGACGTAGCTCAGTTTAGGCTTCTGGCCCGGGTGCAGACGGTTGCTGCGCTCGACGGCCAGGCCATCGCGACGCAGTTCGTTGAAGCTGGTAACGCTCCATACGTCAGCGCCGACGTTGAACTCTTCACGCAGAATCTTCGCTGCTTCACGAACTTCACGCAGGATGGTGCCGGAGCCCATCAGCTGAACGTGGTGCGCCGCTTCGCGGGTGTCTTCCTCGAGCAGGTACATGCCCTTGATGATGCCTTCCTCTACACCGGCCGGCATGGCTGGCTGCTGGTAGGATTCGTTCATCACGGTGATGTAGTAGAAAACGTCCTGTTGCTCTTCGGTCATCTTCTTCATGCCGTCCTGGATGATCACCGCCAGCTCATAGCCGTAGGTTGGATCAAAGGTGCGGCAGTTCGGGATGGTGGCAGCCAGGATGTGGCTGTGACCGTCTTCGTGTTGCAGGCCTTCGCCGTTCAGCGTGGTCCGGCCTGCGGTGCCGCCGATCAGGAAGCCACGGGTACGGCTGTCGCCAGCTGCCCAGGCGAGGTCGCCGATACGCTGGAAGCCGAACATCGAGTAGAAGATGTAGAACGGCAGCATTGGCTGGTTGTGGCTGGAGTACGAAGTACCGGCAGCGATGAAGGAGCTCATGGCGCCCGCTTCGTTGATGCCTTCTTCGAGGATCTGGCCCTTCTTGTCTTCTTTGTAGAACATCACCTGGTCTTTATCGACTGGCTCGTAGAGCTGGCCGACGGACGAGTAGATGCCCAACTGACGGAACATGCCTTCCATACCGAAGGTACGGGCTTCGTCCGGGATGATCGGGACGATGCGTGGACCGATTTCCTTGTCCTTGACCAGTTGCGCGAGGATCCGCACGAACGCCATGGTGGTGGAAATTTCACGGTCGCCCGAACCATCAAGAATGGCCTTGAGGGTATCGAGCGACGGGGTCGGCACGCTGAAGCTCTGCGCGCGGCGCTGTGGCACGAAACCGCCCAGTGCAGTGCGACGCTCGCTCAGGTAACGGGCTTCAGCGCTGTTTGGCTCTGGCTTGAAGAACGGCAGGTTCTCCAGCTCTTCGTCTTTGACCGGAATGTCGAAGCGATCGCGGAACAGCTTCAGGCTTTCAACATCAACTTTCTTGGTGTTGTGCGCCGTGTTTTTCGCTTCGCCGGCACCGGTGCCATAACCTTTGATGGTCTTGGCCAGGATGACGGTCGGTTGTTCTTTGTGGTTGACCGCTTCGTGGTACGCCGCGTAGACCTTATACGGGTCGTGGCCGCCACGGTTGAGTTTCCAGATTTCGTCGTCAGACAGATCAGCAACCATCGCCTTGAGTTCTGGCGAGTTGAAGAAGTGTTCACGTACGAACGCGCCGTCTTTGGCTTTGTAGTTCTGGTACTCGCCGTCGATGACTTCGTCCATGCGACGTTGCAGGATACCGTCGACGTCTTTGGCCAGCAGTGGGTCCCAGAAACGGCCCCAGATGACTTTGGTCACATTCCACTGAGCACCGCGGAACACGCCTTCGAGTTCCTGGATGATCTTGCCGTTGCCGCGAACCGGGCCATCGAGGCGCTGCAGGTTGCAGTTGATGACGAAGATCAGGTTGTCGAGCTTCTCGCGGCCAGCCAACGAGATGGCACCCAGGGATTCCGGCTCGTCGCACTCGCCGTCGCCCAGGAAGCACCAGACTTTTTGCTTGCCTTCAGGGATGAAGCCACGGGCTTCCAGGTACTTCATGAAGCGTGCCTGGTAGATCGCCTGGATCGGGCCCAGACCCATGGATACGGTCGGGAACTGCCAGAAGTCAGGCATCAGCCATGGGTGCGGGTAGGACGAAAGGCCGTGACCGTCGACTTCCTGACGGAAGTTGTTCATCTGGTCTTCGGTGATGCGACCTTCCATGAACGCACGGGCGTAAACGCCTGGCGAGGTGTGACCCTGGAAGTAAATCAGGTCGCCGCCGTGTTCGTCGGTCGGGGCCTGGAAGAAATAGTTGAAGCCAATGTCATACAGCGTTGCGCTGGAGGCGAAGCTGGAGATGTGACCGCCCAGGTCAGAATCTTTCAGGTTCGTACGCATCACCATGGCCATCGCGTTCCAGCGTACCAACGAGCGAATGCGGCGTTCCATGAACAGGTCGCCAGGCATGCGTGCTTCGTGGGTAACGGGGATGGTGTTGCGGTATGGCGTGGTGATGGCGTAAGGCAATTGCGAACCACTGCGGGTCGCAAGTTCGCCCATACGGGTCATCAGATAGTGAGCGCGGTCTTCGCCTTCTTTGTCGAGAACCGATTCCAGGGCGTCCAGCCATTCCTGGGTTTCGACGGGATCGAGGTCTTGCATGGCTTGCTCCAGGGCGGAAAGGCTTCCAGAATCGGTTGCCTGAGTTTGCGACTGGCCTTGTGGGCAGACGATATAAATTCTTGGATTGCCGAGAGGTTGTTCCGGCGGCGTGTAGTTTTACTACAAATCTTCGGGCATTTCAGCCTTTCGAATGTATAGACGAGTAGTAAAACTACAGATGAGCGGCTTGTGGCCTCCGGCTGCGTTGTGAGAATAATCGTTAAGGTTGGTCTTTTTCCAACCAGGAAAGGTGAAAGCTTGATGCTGGCTGCCAAAAACACAGAAATCTCAGCTATTTCTAACCTTTGTTCGACAGTCCTTCAGGTAGTGCTTTATCAGAATTCACTACATGCGGTCCATTACACGCCGATCAAGGATAGACCATGAGCCTCCCTTCGCTTGCCGAACTGCCCGGCACTCTCCTGCCGTTTGTCTCCCGCGCCGAGCAGTCGTTGCGCACTGCCGTCGCAGGACTGGGCGATGAACATGATTTATCCGTGTGGACGCCTGAACGCTGGGCGCAATGGGCCCGCGTCACCGCAGCCAGCGACTACGTGGTTGAACAGAGTGTGCGTGACCCATTGATGTTGCTGGAGCTGGTGCAGTCCGGCGAGCTGGATCGCAACTTTGCGCCCGGTGAGTTGTGCGCACAGATCGCGACCGCGGTGAATGCGCAGGACAGCGAGGATGGACTCGGTCGTGCCCTGCGCCGCCAGCGCGCCCGCCATCAAGTCCGGATCATCTGGCGCGATCTGACCCGCCAGGCGGATCTGGTGCAGACCTGCCGCGACCTCTCGGACATGGCCGATGCCTGCATTGATCAGGCCTATCAGTGGTTGTACTCGCGGCACTGCCAGCAATTCGGCGTACCGACCGGTCGTCGCAGTGGCGAGCCACAGCAGATGGTCATCCTTGGGATGGGCAAGCTCGGCGCGGTGGAGTTGAACCTGTCGTCCGACATCGACCTGATCTTCGCCTACCCCGAGGGCGGTGAAACAGTCGGCGTGAAACGTTCGCTGGATAATCAGGAATTTTTCATTCGTCTCGGCCAGCGCCTGATCAAGGCCCTGGACCCGATGACGGTCGATGGCTTCGTGTTCCGCGTCGACATGCGTTTGCGCCCCTACGGTTCGGCCGGCGCGCTGGTGCTGAGTTTCAACGCGCTGGAGCAGTATTACCAAGACCAGGGTCGTGACTGGGAGCGCTACGCGATGATCAAGTCGCGGGTGGTGGCCGGCGATCAGGTCGCAGGTGCGCAATTGCAAGAGATGCTGCGGCCGTTCGTTTACCGACGCTATCTGGACTTCTCGGCGATCGAAGCGCTGCGCACCATGAAGCAGCTGATCCAGCAGGAAGTCCGACGCAAGGGCATGGCCGACAACATCAAGCTCGGCGCCGGCGGCATCCGTGAAGTGGAATTCATCGCCCAGGCGTTCCAGCTGATCCATGGTGGTCGCGACCTGAGCCTGCAGCAACGTCCGTTATTAAAAGTACTGAGCACGCTGGAAGGTCAGGGGTATCTGCCTTCGGCGGTGATCAGCGAACTGCGCGAAGGCTACGAATTCCTGCGCTACACCGAGCACGCGATCCAGGCGATTGCCGACCGCCAGACCCAGATGCTGCCGGATGGCGCGCAGGATCAGGCGCGAATTGCCTTTATGTTGGGATTTGACGATTGGGCGGCTTTTCATGAGCGGCTTATGTATTGGCGCGGTCGCGTGGCGTGGCACTTCGGTCAGGTGATTGCCGATCCAGACGAAGAGGAAGGCGCTGAAAGCGAAGTGGTGGTGGGCGGTGAGTGGCTACCGCTGTGGGAAGAGGCCCAGGACGAAGAAGCCGCTTGTCGTCAGTTGGAAGAGGGTGGTTTCGCCGATGCTGCCAAGGCCTTGAAAACGTTGGCCGGTTTGCGCAGCAGCCCGCAGCTTCGCGCGATGCAACGCTTGGGGCGTGAACGCCTCGATGCCTTTATTCCGCGCTTGCTCGCTCAGGCTGTCGAGCATGCCAACCCGGATCTGGTGCTGGAGCGGGTGCTGCCACTGGTTGAGGCCGTGGCCCGGCGGTCCGCTTATCTGGTGTTGCTGACGGAAAACCCCGGCGCACTGCGACGCTTGCTGACCCTGTGCGCCGCGAGCCCGTGGATCGCTGAACAAATCACCCGTTTCCCGTTACTGCTCGACGAATTGCTCAACGAAGGCCGGTTGTTCAAGCCGCCTCTGGCGCCGGAACTGGCCGCCGAGTTGCGCGAACGCCTGACGCGAATTCCCGAGGACGACCTCGAACAGCAAATGGAAGCGCTGCGGCATTTCAAACTGGCGCACCGCTTGCGAGTCGCTGCCTCGGAAATCGCCGGCAGCCTGCCGTTGATGAAAGTCAGCGATTACCTGACCTGGCTCGCCGAAGCGATACTCGAGCAAGTGCTGGCCCTGGCCTGGCGCCAGACCGTGGCCAAATACGGCACGCCGCTACGCACCGACGGCACGTTGTGCGATCCCGGCTTTATTATTGTCGGTTACGGGAAAGTCGGTGGCCTGGAACTCGGGCATGGTTCCGATCTGGATCTGGTGTTCATTCACGATGGCGATCCCCAGGCGGAAACCGACGGACCGAAGCCGATCGATGGCGCGCAATTCTTTACCCGGCTCGGGCAGCGGATCATTCATTTGCTGACCGCCCAGACCAACTCCGGCCAGCTGTATGAAGTGGACATGCGCCTGCGACCGTCTGGTGCGTCGGGCTTGTTGGTGAGTTCGCTGGGGGCATTTGCCCGTTACCAGGAAAACGAAGCCTGGACCTGGGAGCATCAGGCGCTGGTGCGGGCGCGGGTGCTGGTGGGCAGTCAGGATGTCGGTCAGGCGTTCGAGAAGGTGCGCGCGGCGATTCTGGGCAAGCACCGGGACCTGTCGACCCTGCGTCAGGAGGTCAGCGAGATGCGCGCCAAGATGCGCGATAATCTGGGCAGCAAGAGCACCGCAGCCGGCACCGGGGCAAATGCCTTCGAGGCTACGGCGCCGTTCGATCTCAAGCAGGACGCTGGAGGTATCGTCGATATTGAATTTATGGTGCAATACGCGGCCCTGGCGTGGTCCGAAACACACCCGCCATTGCTGCGCTGGACTGACAATATCCGCATTCTGGAAGAGCTGGAGCACGAAAGCCTGATGCCCGCCGAAGACGCCGCACTGTTGCGCGAGGCCTATAAAGCCTACCGCTCCGCCGCTCACCGGCAAGCGTTGCAGAAGGATGCCGGGGTGATACCGGGCGACCAGTTCGCGGACGAACGGCGGCAGGTATTGCGGATCTGGCGCGAGCTGGGCCTGTAGGAGCGAGCTTGCTCGCGATGGTCGTCAATGATATCGCGGCAGACCTGACACCTCGCGGTGTTGTCAGGTTCATCGCGAGCAAGCTCGCTCCTACAGTGGCCTTGCGGTGTTTTGTTGATTGAAGGCAGCAGGTAAAGAGCTAAGCTGCACCGCACTGGATGTGCACCAATACCCAATGTGGGAGCGGGCTTGCTCGCGATAGCGGAGTGACAGTCGACAGCAATGTTGAAGGTGATGACCCATCGCAAGCTGGTATGTTCCTGCAATGATTCTCGAGGCGGGGAGGCATATGCCTCCCCGGTTCGTTTTTGGAAACCACATGAAAATTCTGATCGTTGGGCCCAGTTGGGTCGGTGACATGGTGATGGCGCAGACACTTTTTCAGTGTCTCAAGCAACGCCACCCGCAGTGCGAAATCGACGTGCTGGCCCCCGAGTGGAGCCGGCCGATTCTTGAGCGCATGCCGCAAGTGCGTCAGGCCTTGAGCTTCCCGCTTGGCCATGGCGCATTGGAGCTGGCGACGCGTCGGCGCATTGGCAAATCCCTGGCTGGCCAGTACGACCAGGCGATCCTTTTGCCCAACTCCCTGAAGTCGGCACTGGTGCCGTTCTTTGCCGGCATCCCGAAACGCACCGGCTGGCGCGGCGAGTTCCGCTACGGCCTGCTCAATGACGTGCGCACGCTGGATAAAGAGCGTTACCCGCTGATGATCGAGCGTTTCATGGCCCTGGCTTACGAGCCAGGCATTGAACTGCCGACTCCTTACCCGCGCCCGGCGTTGCAAATTGACCCGGTCACCCGCGAGGCAGCACTGGCCAAGTTCGGTCTTGCCCTCGACCGCCCGGTGTTGGCACTGTGCCCCGGTGCCGAGTTCGGCGAGTCCAAGCGCTGGCCATCCGAGCACTATGCCAAGGTGGCCGAAGCGCAGATTCGCGAAGGCTGGCAAGTCTGGCTGTTCGGCTCGAAAAATGATCACGCCGTCGGCGAAGACATCCGTTCGCGGCTGATTCCCGGTTTGCGCGAAGAGGCGGTGAACCTCAGTGGCAGCACCTCCCTGGCTGAAGCCATCGACCTGATGTCCTGCGCCGATTCGGTGGTGTCCAATGACTCTGGCTTGATGCACGTCGCGGCGGCGTTGAATCGCCCGTTGGTGGCGGTTTACGGCTCGACCTCGCCTGGCTTCACCCCGCCATTGGCCGAGCACGTCGAGATCGTGCGCCTGGGCATCGAATGCAGCCCGTGCTTCGACCGCACGTGCCGCTTCGGTCATTACAACTGCCTGCGCCAGCTCATGCCGCAAGCGGTGAACGAAGCCTTGCAGCGGTTGCAGGGCACTGTGGTCGAGGTCAAATAGTTTGCGGGTTCTGCTGATCAAGACTTCTTCGCTAGGCGACGTGATTCACGCGTTGCCGGCGCTGACCGACGCGGCACGGGCTATCCCCGGCATCAAGTTCGACTGGGTGGTGGAAGAAGGCTTCGCCGAAATCCCGACCTGGCACCCGGCGGTGGGCAAGGTGATTCCGGTGGCGATCCGTCGCTGGCGCAAGAACATCTGGCAGACCATCAAGAGTGGTGAGTGGAAGCGCTTCAAGCAAAGCGTTCGCGCCGCTCAATATGATCTGGTGATCGATGCCCAGGGCTTGCTGAAAAGCGCGTTGCTGACTCGTTATGTCAAAGCGCCGGTGGCCGGGCTCGACAAGAACTCCGCGCGTGAGCCGATAGCAGCACGGTTTTATTCGCGTCGTCTGGCCGTGGCCCGTGGGCAGCACGCGGTTGAGCGGGTGCGCCAGCTGTTCGCCCTGGCCCTGGGTTACGACTTGCCAAAAGGGTTGGGCGACTATGGCCTGAGCGTCGAGCGACTGGTGGAGTTGCCGCGCAAGAATCCGTATGTAGTGTTTTTACATGGCACCACCTGGGACACCAAACACTGGCCTGAAGCCTACTGGCGGGAACTGGCCGAACGCGTCGGCTACCTCGGCGTCGCGGTGAAGTTGCCGTGGGGCAATCCCGTCGAAAAAGCCCGGGCCGAGCGCATTGCCAAAGGCATGCGACACGTCGAGGTGTTGCCCAAGCTGAATCTCGCGGGCGTCGGGAAAGTACTGGCCGGCGCACAAGCCTGCGTGGCGGTGGACACCGGCCTGGGGCATCTCGCCGCTGCACTGGACGTGCCGACGCTGTCGCTGTTCGGCCCGACCAACCCGGGCCTGACCGGCGCCTACGGCAAGGCGCAGATTCACATGGCCAGTGACTTTCCCTGCGCGCCGTGCCTGCAAAAGAAATGCACCTATCAACCGACGGCCGATGACGCCCGTCGGTTTGACCTTAAGCGCGAGTGGCCGCTGTGCTTCACGCGCCTGAATCCCGAGCGTGTCGCGACCCGACTGAGCACGTTGTTACTGGCTGAGGAGCTGCGCTGATGCAATTGGCATTCGTCTTGTACAAGTACTTTCCATTCGGGGGCTTGCAGCGCGACTTCATGCGCATCGCCCTGGAATGTCAGCAGCGCGGCCATCAGATTCGCGTGTACACGCTGATCTGGGAAGGCGATGTGCCGCCGGGTTTTGAAGTGCTGGTGGCGCCCGTCAAAGCGCTCTTCAACCATCGCCGTAACGAAAAACTCAGCGCGTGGATGGACGCGGATCTGGCCAAGCGTCCGGTGGACCGGTTGATCGGCTTCAACAAAATGCCGGGGCTGGACGTTTACTACGCGGCCGACGGCTGCTTCGAAGACAAAGCGCAGAACCTGCGCAATTCGCTGTACCGTCGCTGGGGGCGCTATCGGCACTTCGCCGAGTACGAACGCGCGGTGTTCGCCAAGGGCGCCAAGACGGAAGTACTGATGATTTCCGAGGTCCAGCAGCCGCTGTTCATCAAGCATTACGACACGCCGCTGGAACGCTTTCATTTGCTGCCGCCGGGCATCTCTCAGGACCGTCGCGCGCCAGCCAATGCCGCCGAGATCCGTGCCGAATTCCGTCGTGAATTCAGCCTGAAAGATGACGAACTGCTGTTGGTGCAAATCGGTTCCGGGTTCAAGACCAAGGGCGTGGACCGCAGCCTCAAGGCGCTGGCCGCGTTGCCCGCTGATCTGAAGAAGCGCACCCGGCTGTTTGTAATTGGCCAGGATGACCCCAAATTATTCCAGATGCAGAGCGCGACCTTGGGGCTGGGCGACAATGTGACGTTCCTCAAGGGGCGCAGCGATATTCCGCGTTTCCTGCTCGGCGCCGATCTCTTGATCCACCCGGCGTATAACGAAAACACCGGGACCGTGTTGCTCGAAGCCTTGGTGGCCGGGTTGCCGGTACTGGTGAGCGCGGTCTGTGGTTACGCCCATTACATCGCCGAGGCCGATGCCGGCCTGGTGCTGGACGAGCCCTTCGATCAGGCGCAACTGACGCAATACCTGACCGGTATGTTGAACGACGCTCAAGCACGGGCGGCCTGGAGCCGCAACGGTCTGGCCTACGCCGAGACGGCCGACCTCTACAGCATGCCGCAGCACGCGGCCGATGTGATTCTGGCGGAGCACGCTTAATGAAGTTGATGCTGGCTGAACCGTTCAAGAGCCTTTGGGCCGGACGCGATGCGTTCACCGAAGTCGAAAGCCTCCAGGGCGAGGTTTACCGTGAACTGGAAGCGCGTCGGACCTTGCGCACCGAAGTGAATGGCGATGGTTTTTTCGTGAAGATCCACCGTGGCATCGGTTGGGGCGAGATCTTCAAAAACCTCCTGACGGCCAAACTGCCGGTGCTTGGTGCGGGGCAGGAATGGAAGGCCATTCAGCGCCTGCAAGCCGTCGGCGTGCCGACCATGACCGCCGTCGCTTATGGCGAGAAGGGCAGCAACCCGGCGGATCAACACTCGTTCATTGTCACTGAAGAATTGGCGCCGACGGTCAGCCTCGAAGATTTCAGCATTGACTGGGTCAAACAGCCGCCGGAGCCAAAACTCAAGCGTGCACTGATCGCAGAGGTCGCGCGCATGACCGGGATGATGCACCGCGCCGGTGTTAATCACCGCGACTGCTACATCTGCCATTTCCTGCTGCACACCGATAAACCGGTGACGGCCGAGGATTTCAAACTCTCGGTGATCGACCTGCACCGCGCCCAGACCCGCCCGGCGATCACCCAGCGCTGGCGCAACAAGGATCTGGCGGCGCTGTACTTTTCGGCGCTGGACATCGGCCTGACCCGACGCGACAAACTGCGCTTCCTCAAGGGCTACTTTCAGCAGCCGCTGCGCCAGATTCTGGCGCAAGAAGCGCCTTTGCTCGCCTGGCTGGAAGGCAAAGCCAACAAACTCTACGACCGTAAACAGCGATACGGGGATGCGCTCTGATGCCGGGTTGGAAGCTGGAGCCTGCTTACAGCGATTTGGCGGAAGACTTTGGCAGCCTTGAAGCGGTGTTTGCGCTTCAGGGCGAACGCCTGACCCTCGACCCGTTGTCCGAGGTCATCCGTGTCCAGCGCAAGGGCGTCAACTATTACGTTAAACGCTACGTCGGTGCTGGCAAAGGCCTGCGCCGTTACTTGGGCAAGCCTCGGGTAAAAGCGGAGTGGCAGAACCTCAAGCGCTTCGCCAAATGGGGCATTCCCACCGCCGAAGTGGTGGCCTGGGGGCTGGAGCGTCGTGGCGCAACGTACAATCGCGGGGCGATGATCACCCGCGAGCTGCCGAACACCGAAGATTTGTCGATACTCGCTAATCGGCATGATCCCAAGCTGTCGGACCGTGTCTGGGTCGATATTGTCAGTCGTCAGTTGGCCGTCTACACCCGGACCATGCACGACAACCGTTTCACCCATAACGATTTGAAGTGGCGCAACCTGCTGGTCGATGACGACGCTCGGCTATTCCTGATCGATTGCCCCAATGGTGATTTCTGGCGCGGCTTTTGGCTCAAGTACCGGATCACCAAAGACTTGGCCTGCCTCGACAAGGTGGCCAAATATCACCTGTCGGCCACACAGCGCTTGCGCTTTTATCTGCAATACCGCCAACGGACACGGCTCGATGCCGCTGACAAAAAACGGATCCGGCACGTGGTGAGATTTTTCGAGGGGCGCGAATGACTGGCTTTCTGGCCGCTGAAGAGCGTGCGCTACACAAGGAGGCGAGCTGATGCGTTTGTCTGAACTGAAACGCGCTGGTCGCAACCCAGGCCTGCCGCTGAATGTTTCACTGGCCGATGCTGCCGGACCCGCCGAGTTGCAGTTGTTGAGCCTGCTGCGAGTGTTGCCCGGGCAACGCTATGTCGGTGCCGGAGTCTGGCGTGGCCGGCCAGTGCTGGCCAAGTTGTTGGTTGGCAGCAAGGCGGCGCGGCATTTTCAGCGTGAGCTGGACGGTGTGCGTTTGTTGGCCGATCAGGGGCTGACCACGCCGCAGCTGTTGGCCGATGGCCTCAAAGACGGCGAGGGCGGCTGGTTGCTGTTCGATTTCCTGGAGGGCGCCGAAAGCCTGGGGGATGCCTGGAAACAGGTTGAGCACTTGCCCATGCTGGCGGATGAGCAATCGGCGGTGTTGGCCGATGCCCTGGGAGCGATTGGTCAATTGCACCGCAAAGGGCTGTGGCAGGAAGACCTGCACCTGGACAACCTGTTGCGCCAGGGGGGGCGGCTGTATTTGATCGACGGCGCCGGGATCCGGACCGAAACACCGGGCCAGCCGCTATCGCGGCACAAGGTCCTGGAAAATCTCGGTGTGTTTTTCGCCCAGTTGCCCAAGACGCTGGAGCCGTTCACCGAAGAATTGCTGGTGTATTACCTCTTGAGCAATGGCGAACACGCTTTGCCCATGGAGGCGTTGCAGAAGCAGATCAATAAAGTTCGTAGCTGGCGTCTCAAGGACTTTCTGGCCAAGGTCGGTCGCGAATGCACACTGTTTAGTGTCCAGCGCGGTGCGTTTGGCTTGCGGGCGATACGTCGCGAGGAAGAGGCGGCGATGCTGCCGGTGCTGGAGCAGGCGGATGCCTTGCTCGATCAGGGGCATCTGTACAAGACCGGCGGTGCGGCGAGTGTCGGAAAAGTCGCGGTGTCCGGTCGGACGCTGGTGATCAAGCGCTACAACATCAAAGGTTTTTCCCACTGGCTAAAGCGCTTCTGGCGCCCGAGCCGGGCCTGGCATTCCTGGCGCGAAGGCAATCGCCTCGCGTTTCTCGGAATTGCCACGCCCAAGCCGTTGGCGCTGCTGGAAAAGCGTTTTCTGTGGTTGCGCAGTAAGGCATATCTGGTAACCGAGTACCTGGCGGGCCCCGACATCATTGAGCGATTTGCACCGTATGTTGAGAGCGGCGAGGCGCCTGAGGCTGAACTGTTGGCGCTGGATCATTTGTTTGCCGAACTGATTCGCGAACGGATCAGTCACGGGGATTTCAAGGGTCACAATCTGTTCTGGCGGCAGGATCGCTGGGCGCTGATCGATCTCGATTCGATGTGTCAGCATGGCTCGGTGGGCAGTTTTGCCCCCGCGTATGCGCGGGATCGGGCGCGGTTCATGCGTAACTGGCCGCAGGGCAGTGCGCTGTATCAAGTCATTGATCAGCGTCTTCCCAAAGACATCTCCAGCGCTGCCTGAATCGGGTCTTCGACCCTTTCGTCGGAGCGCCGCCCGGGATTAGGGGACAGGTTCTTATGAAATGTCCTACATGATCTGCAGATCCCGTGAACTGTGCCCTGATTTGCCACGATGCTAGTTTGCCTGACGTTCTCGGAGGGCAGATTTTGACTTTAAAAATGGCAGTCGCATCAGGCGCTCTTTCACTGGTTCTGGCCGGTTGCGGGACCGCCACCACGGTGCTGCAGGATGACACGGCAGCCACTCAGACCCTGCGTCGGCAAAAAACCTACTGTCAGTCCATTCCTCGCGTCTATAGCGGTCTGGCCCACGATTTTTGTCTTTTGCATGCGCCGCCGGACGCCACTGGGTTTCTGGTGCCATTCGTCTTGCTGGACATGACCTTGTCCGGCGCTCTGGACACCGTTGCCCTGCCGTACACGATTTATCGGCAGGGCGTCGATGGCAGCATCCGGATTTACTGGCAGTGAGCCGGTGGCTGAGCCGCAGTGAACGCTTTCGCTGCGGATGCCATCTTGGCGGCGCTGATAACCGTAGGGTCATTCCCGCCATGTTTACGCTATAATCCCGCCCTTTAGCTGTCTCTCGCCCCTTGAGAGGCACATTAATTTTTGAGGCGCCTTGCGCCTGCATGCAGACTAAAGAGGCTAGACCCCTGTGGCATTGACGATTCTTGGCCTGTCCGGCGCCCTTAGCCATGATCCTTCCGCAGCTTTGTACATCGACGGCAAGCTGGTCGCGGCAGCTGAGGAAGAGCGCTTTGTGCGCGATAAACATGCAAAGAACCGCATGCCTTACGAATCGGCGAAGTTCTGCCTCGAACAGGCGGGCATCAAGCCGTCCGACGTTGACGTGGTAGCGATTCCGTTCGCGCCGATCAGCCTGTTCGGCAAGGCGCGCTGGCACTACGCCAAGCGTTACTGGTACGCCCCGGATCGTGCGCTCGACGCGATCCTGATGGGTAACCGTCGCTACAAACGCTATCGCAACAAGATTGTCTGGTGCCTCGAGCAGCTGGGCTTCGATCCGAAAAAAATCAAGATCGAGCCGGTCGAGCATCACCTGGCCCACGCCTCCAGTGCCTACCACTGCTCCGGCTTTAAAGAAAAAACCGCGATCCTCGGGATCGATGGCAAAGGTGAGTACGCCACGACTTTCTTCGGTTACGGCGAAAACGGCAAAATCCACAAGATCAAGGAATTCTTCGATCCAGACTCTCTGGGTGGCCTGTACGGCGCGATCACCGAGTTCCTCGGTTTCGAGATGCTTGACGGTGAGTTCAAGGTCATGGGCATGGCGCCGTACGGCGACGCCAGCAAATACGATTTCTCACGCCTGGCCTCGTTCGAAAACGGCGAGCTGGTGATCAACACCGACTACGCCAACGTCATCGGCCTGCGTCGCTATAAAGAAAAAGGCAAAGGCTTCTACTTCTCGCCGAAGCTGATCGAGTGGCTGGGTCCCAAGCGCGAAGGCGATATCGCCGACGAGCCATACATCCACTACGCCGCGAGCATGCAAGCGCTGTTCGAAAAGATCTCGCTGCAGATGATCGACTACTACTTGGGCGATGTGCTCAAGGAAACCGGCAAATTGGCGTTCGCCGGCGGCTGTGCGTTGAACGTCAAGCTGAACCAGAAAATCATCGCCCGCGATGACGTCAAAGAGTTGTTCGTCCAGCCAGCGTCCGGCGATGCCGGCACCGCGGTGGGGGCTGCGGCTTACGTGTCTCATGCCCGTGGCGTACCGGTCGAGAAGATGGAACACGTCTACCTCGGCCCGTCGTACACCAATGAAGACGTACTGGCCGCGTGTGCCCGTCACCCGAGCAAGCCGGTATGGCGCAAGCTCCAGAACATGCCGGAAAACATCGCCAGGATCATGGTCGATGGCAACCCGGTGGCCTGGTTCCAGGGCCGCATGGAGTTCGGTCCGCGTGCACTGGGCGGCCGCTCGATCATCGGTTGCCCAAGCGCCACTGGCGTGGCTGACCGCATCAACCATCAGATCAAGTTCCGCGAGCGCTGGAGGCCTTTCTGCCCGTCGATGCTCGACACCGTCGCACCGCAGATGATCAAGATCGATCACCCGGCGCCGTTCATGACCTTCACGTTTGAAGTGGCGCAAGAGTGGAAGACCCGCGTGCCGGAAGTCGTCCACGAAGATGGCACGTCGCGGGCCCAGGTGCTCAAGCGCGAATACAACCCGCGCTACTACGACATGATGAAGGCGCTGGAAGTACTCACCGGCAACGGTGTGTCGCTGAACACCTCGCTCAACCGCCGTGGCGAACCGATGATCTGTTCGCCGACGGATGCCTTGAACATGTTCTTTGGCTCCGATCTACAGTACCTGATCATGGAAGACATTCTGGTGGTCAAAGAGGGCGCGGACGCATATGACACGCTCGGCTGAACGCCATGTGCTGCAGTTCTGTCACGGTTATGACGGACCGTTTCTGGACTGCGCCCGGCAGTATGCCAGCCTGTTCGCGGGAACTGGTTACCGCGTGACCACGGTCTTCCTGACCGGGGTTGCCGATGCCGAAGTCGCCGCGAGTTGCGCTAGCGATGAAGTGCTGTTCATGGAATACAGCTCCAAGGCCATCCGTGGCCTGAAGCTGGGCGCCATTGGCGATCTGCGCAAGATCGCCGCTTCGCGTAACTTCAGTTTCTGCATTGCCCATCGTTTCAAGCCGATCTACATCGCCTTGCTCGGCACGTCGTTGCCGGTGATTGGCGTGCACCACGCGTTTGGCGATTACAAAAGAGGCACGCGCAAACTCTTTGTGCATATTTTCCGCAAGCGCCTGAGCCTGCTCGGGGTCTCCGATGCAGTGCGCAACGACATGCGCAGCTGCCTGCCGAAATGGCCGGCCGCACGGATTCAGACGCTCTATAACCGTATCGATGTGCAAGTCTTGCAGGACAGCCAGGTGTCCGCTCGCGAAGCTCGGGAAACCCTGGGCTTGTCGATGGATGCCTGGGTGGTCGGCAATGTCGGGCGGCTGCATCCGGACAAGGATCAGGCCACGCTACTGGAGGGTTTTGCCGCAGCGCTGCCGGGCTTGCCGTCCAACAGCCAATTGGTGATTCTCGGTACCGGTCGACTGGAGTCGGAGCTCAAGGCCCGCGCCCGTGAGCTGGGTATCGGCGACCGCGTGCTGTTTCTCGGCCAGGTGCCCGAAGCCCGGCGTTATTTCCGTGCCTTCGATGTGTTTGCCTTGAGTTCCGATTACGAACCGTTCGGTATGGTGCTGCTGGAGGCCATGGCCGCTGGCGTGCCGTTGCTCGCCACCGCCTGCGGCGGCGCGAAGGAAGTGGTCGAAGGCGTGGGCATTTTGTTTCCGCTGGGCGATGCCGAGCGCTTGGCTCAGGGGCTGCAACACCTGGCCGCGATGGATGAGCAGCAACGATACCAGTGTGCAGGACTGATGCTTGACCGCTTGCGTGAGCGCTTCTCCGACCTCGCGGTGCGCGACGCGTTCTGGCGGTTGCCGCAGGTTACCGAACTGGCACCGAGGGGCTGATGCTCAATCGACTTCAAGGCTGGCGTGAGCGTGGCTGGGCGGTCGTCGATGCCCCGACCTATGCCGAGGCCTGGCAGCGTTATGGCGGCAGCGTCGCGACTCATCCATTGGTGGTCGAGCGTCTGGCGCAGTTGGCCGGCATTCCGGTGCGTTATCTGGCCTGGGAGCAAAATGGCGACGTCAAAGCCGCGATCCCGACCTGGGGTCGAGACCTCGCCTTGTCCAAGGACGTGCTCAAGCGCAGCGGTAAAAAAGGCTTGTTTGACCTGGGCAATGCCGAGCTGATCCTGCCCGCCTCTGACGATGCCCAAGCCCCGTTGCGCCATCGCGCGCGCTATCTCTCGGTGCTGAACGAAGGGCGCTTCTGCGGCCTCAAGTTGCAGGCCGAGCAGTTGGCCATGGCGCGGACACCGGAAGAGCTGTCGAAAAAGTTTCGCTACAACCAGCGCCGCGAATTGCGCTTGCTGGAAGAGGCGGGTGGCGTGGCGCGGCCGGTCGCCGAGTTTTCCAGCGCCGAGCTGGCGGCAATCTATTGCGATCTGTTCCAGCGTCGCTGGGGATTCCCGGCAACAGGCGCCGAGCGTATGGCCGAGGTTATCGAGTTGCTGCGTGAGTTGCTGATCGGTTCGGTGATTTTCCTCAACGATGCGCCGATAGCGATTCAACTGGTCTACCGAGTCGAGACTCCGCAGTGGATCAGCGTCGAGTACATCAATGGCGGCGTCGATCCCGAAACCCGTGATTTCAGTCCCGGCAGCGTGCTGAGTTTTCTCAACACCCAAAGCGCCTGGGAGCATGCCCGGGCGCTGGACAAGCCCTTGCGCTTTTCCTTCGGGCGCGCCGACCGTGAATACAAGGAACGCTGGTGCAACCCTGTGCCGGTCTTCACCGTATGAGTGAGCCCATGAGTCGCAAACAACAACTGCTCAAGCGCCACCGACGCAACAAGCGCATCAGCCTGTTGATCGCGCTGGCGCTGTTGATTGCCTGCGGCGTGCTGGTGGCCTGGTGGTTGCCGTTGCTGCTCGCGGTCCTCGGCTGGGTCGCTCATGAGGCGTGGTTTGCCGACCATTTGTTTTATTCGCCGAAAGACGATTATCAGTACAACTTCCCACCGTATACCCAAAACCCCAAGGTTTACCTGGACGGTGAGCGTTTGCGCCTGGACGAGGGCGTGATGCTGGTCGACGACGCGACGCTGGTCCTGGCGCTGCGGATAAAAAGCACCTGGCTGGGACGCTTTATCGACCCTGTGGTTGAGTTGTCAGGTGGCGATAACCCGGACCGCCAAACGTTCGAGCGCGGCGTAAACGGCCTGCGTTACCTCAATCTGAGTGGGCAGGCCCAAGTGCTGTCCAAAGGTGAGTTACGTCTGCGCGGGCGTTTTTGCCGATTACTCGGCGAGCCGGTGCTGTGGGTGTTCGAGCATCCGGATTACCGGCGTCAGCGGGTGATGGTCATCGCGCCCCATGCCGACGATGCCGAGTTGGCGGCCTACGGTCTGTATAGTCAGGCCGACGAAGCCTGGATCGTCACCCTCACGGCCGGTGAAATCGAAGCTGAACACTATCAGCAGATGGGAATGAACACCGTCGAAGCGTCGCGCCTCAAGGGCCGACTGCGGGCTTGGGATAGCATTGTCGTGCCGCGTTGGGCCGGGGTGCCCGAAGCTCATTGTGTGCAGTTGGGCTATTTCTGTCTGCAACTGGCGGCGATGCAGGCCGCGCCGACTCAGCCCGTGGGGTCGCGGGAAGCGGCTCTGAACGACACCCGCCTGTTCCGCCAGTTGAATTCCTTTGCCCTGCCGGGCGACGTCGACGGCCTGCCGACCTGGAACAATCTGTTGGCCGATCTGCGCGAGTTGCTGCTACGGGCGCGTCCTGACGTCATCGTGTTGCCGCACCCGACCCTCGATCCTCATCCGGACCACATTTGCGCGCAGGCAGCGGTTCTTGAAGCGCTGCGAGGCCTGGAGTGGCAGCCGACCACATTGCTCGGTTACGCCAACCATCTGCACGACAACGATCGCTGGCCGATGGGCGATGCAGGCCATGGCATAGCGCTGCCACCCGCCTTCGACGTCTCGGTGCCGATGCAGCCATGCAGCCTGGCAATGCCTCTGGGGATCCAGCGTGACAAAGCCATGGCGCTGGGGATGATGCATGACTTGCAAACGCCGATGCCGTTCAAGCGGCGATTGCGGCGGTTGATGCAGTGTCTCTTGGCCAGTAGAGTGCAGCCCATCTATGGAGAGAATGAGTTTTTTCGCAAGGCAGTCAGGCGCCAAGAGTTGTTCTGGCTTCTGAAGCATGGTGAAACTTCTGCGAAGCAGAGTTGACGTATCGCGTGGCCTAACCTGACGGCGTTTTCAGCATTGACAGTGAGTTTTTCAGTGATCAACCCATGCCCGCGTATCTTGTTTCTGATGCCTTATTTCGGCCGTTGGCCATTCTGGATGCCGTTTTTTCTCGAGAGCTGCCGTCGCAATGCCGACATTGACTGGCTGCTGTTCAGTGATTGCGGGGTTCCCGATGATCTGCCGCCGAACGTCACCGTCGAAAGCATGATGTTCAGCGATTACTGTGGGTTGGTGTCCCGGCGGCTGGACATCGACTTTGCGCCGAAAGAGGCTTACAAACTGTGCGATATCAGGCCTGCGCTGGGGCATATCCATGCCGACCGCCTGCAAGGCTATGATTTCTGGGGATTCGGCGATATTGATCTGGTGTACGGTGATCTGCGCAGTTACTTCACTGCGGATCGGCTCGCCTCTTATGACCTGTTTTCCACCCACGAGCGGCGAGTGGCAGGGCATCTGTGCCTGATTCGCAACATAGCCCGCAAGCGTGAGCTGTTCAGGCAGATCAAGGACTGGAAAGCGCGATTTACAGACCAGAAGCATCACGCGCTGGACGAAGGCGCGTTCAGTCGAATCTTTCTCTGGCGCAAGAATCTTCCCGAACCTTTGTTCAATCTGGTGGGCAAGTTCAACCCGTGGCGTCGACGCAGCGAGTTCACCGAGGCATTCAGTACGCCGGGTGGCTGCATCAAGTGGCATGACGGCACGGAGATTTTTCCGCTCGAATGGAATTGGCGTGACGGCCATTTGAGCAATGATCGCGATGGCGATCGCCGGTTTCCGTATTTCCACTTTGTCTGCTGGAAGCGCAACGAGTGGTCACGGTTGCCTCAACCCGACCCGGCGGAGGTCCGGCGCCTCGCCGCCGAGCCTGACTGGGTCATCGATGCGGCTGGTTTTCGCCGGGGAGCGTTATGAGTCAACGGTCAAAGGTTCTGCAATTGCAGCCTGACTACAACGTCAAAGCCCATGATTTTGCCGACCTCGCGGAGCAGATCGTAAAGGCTCTGCCAGGCGATCGCTATGAAGTGACTGCTGCGTTTTTGAGGGGTAAGCCCGGGCCAGGCGACGCAGTGAGCCGTGCCGATCGCTCGGTGTATTTCGAATTTTCCGACAAGGCCCTCAAGGGCATGCGCCTGCGGGCCATGTGGCGGCTGTATCAGTTCTGCCGTAAAGAAAAATTCGAGGTGGTGATCTGTAACCGCTTTAAACCGGTGAACATGATGCTGATGCTCAATCGCTGGTTGAAAGTACCGTTGTGCATTGGCATTTCCCACGGATTTGGCGAGTACGACCGGTTTTACCGACGCCGCCAGACCCAGCGCCTGATCGATCGTCACTGGCGCTTTGTCGGTGTGTCGCCGGCGGTCAAGCAGTACCTGCTGGACTGCGACTGCGGCTTCACCGACCAGAACACTTACGCCATCACCAACGCCATCGATATCGAGCAGGCTGAAGGCTTGCAGCACAGCCGCGAGCGCGCTCGCGAAATGCTCGGCATTGATCCGTCGGTGCGGTTGATCGGCGCATTGGGCCGGTTGGTGCCGGTCAAGGGGCACACCTATTTGTTGCAGGCGTTTGCTGCGCTTAAAGACAAATATCCCAATACTCAATTGGCGATCATCGGTGCCGGACGTGAAGAGTCGCGCCTGGCCGCTGAGATTGAACGCCTGGGTCTGAAGGGACGCGCACATTTGCTCGGGTTCAAGGAAAACGCCTTGCAGTACGTTCGCGCGTTCGACATCTGGACCATGCCATCGCTGGCCGAAGGCCTGGGTCTGGCGCTGCTTGAAGGCATGAGCGGCCATCTGCCTGTCATCGCGTCGAACGTGCCGGCCATGCTGCCGTTGATCCAGGGCGCAGGAGGTCTGGCAATTACGCCTGCCGATGTGCCAACCCTGGTCGCGGCGCTGGATAACTACCTCGGCCTTTCGGACGACGAGCTCAAGGCCAAAGGCGAACAGGCCTACTGCTATCTCCAGCAACAACACGACATCGAGGTGTTCCGGCAGGAGTACCTGGACCTGATTGACTCCGGCTTGGAACAAGCCCGCAAGGAACAACCATGAGCGATGCGCAACCTCTCGTAACGGTCATCATTGCGTCGTATAACCACGGTCGTTATATCGAGGAAAGCATTCTCAGCGTCCTCAACCAGACCTATCAGCACATCGAGTTGCTGGTGGTCGATGACGGTTCGACCGATGACAGTGTCGAGCGGATCAACGCCTTGCAGGCCCGCCACGGCTTCGATTTTCGCGTCCAGAAGAATCAGGGGCTGACCAACACGCTCAACGGCGCGATTGCTCGCGCCAAAGGCAGCCTGATCGTACCGTTCGGTTCCGACGACATCATGCTGGCGGAGCGCATTGCCACCCAGGTCGCGTACATGGACGGCAAGCCCGAAGTCGGGATTTGTGCCGGCAACATCGAGCTGATCGACGCCGACGGAAACCTGTATCCGGAAAAGCGTCAGCGCCGCGAGGTACCGTTCCGCCGACTGGACTTCGATGATATGTTCCTGGAGCGCAAGCCCTATCCGCCGGCGCCGACCTTGATGATCCGCCGCGAAGCGCTGGAAAAGGTCGGCGGGTTCGACCCGAACATTCGTCTGGAGGACTTGCTGATTGAACTGAAGGTGACTCACGCCGGTTACTTTATCGATGGTCTGAATGTGCTGATGGCGCGCTATCGCAAGCACGCCACCAACTCTTACAAGAACCACCGCTTCATGGTCGATAACATCCTGCGTTCCTACGCGCTGTTCAGCGACCATCCGTTGTACGACGAGGTGCGCTACAAGTTTCTCAATTCGATGTTTCTCAAGACTGCCAATCGAGACCGCAAGCTGGCGCGCGAACTGCTGGCCCAGATCCCGTTCAAAGCGTGGAACAAAAAGACCTGGCGTGGCCTGGGGCGATTGTTTTTTTCACGGTTGAAACAAGACTGAGCGATGGGTTGGATTCAGCGTTATCGGGACAAGCCCTGCAGCGATGATATCGAAGGGTTCCTGGCTTATGTCCGTCAGCGGCAGCCACAGTGAGGGTTCAGAGTTGTTGAACGACCTTCTGCGAGCGTTTTATCTGGCCGTTCCTGTTCTGACGTAGCCAGTGCAGGGTTTTCTTGCCCGCATTGATGCCCGGCTTCTCGATGTACAGATAGGTCAGGCTGCTGATGATGATCAGAAGGCAGGTGCTCAGGGCGAGCAGCGGCAGGAATATCCAGCTTTCCCGGGCGTCCAGATGCAGCATCCGTGGCAGTTGCTGCACCAGTACCCAGATCACGAAACCGTGCAGCAGGTAAGTGCTATAGCTGATCTCTCCGAGCCAGCGGATGCTGCGTAGTCCAAGAGCTCCAAACAGGGAGTTTCCAGAGGCTACGATGACGAAACACACCGAAATCAATAGCAGCGGTCCCAGACTGAAGGCGCGGTCGAATGCCGTAAATGCAATGGCCAATGCCAGTAAGGCAATACCCCCCGCCAGAGGGGTCTTGCTCCAGGCTACCAACTGCGGCCGGCGAATCCAGTAGGCGGCTGCAATACCGCCGAGGAAGCTGGCCAGGATATGTTTCTTCAGTGAGTGCTCCCAGCCGACCACCTGGTAAAGGGTGTAAATGCCGATCAGGCACAGCACCGTTTGCAGCCAGCTGACGCGATAGATGACTATCAAGGCTATCAGTGGCAGGGCCAGGTAGAAGAACATTTCGTAAGCCAGGGTCCAGGTGACATTGGAGATCAGCATCCCGGTCCGGGGGTACTGATTGACATCCGGTCGATCGAAGCTCAGCCAGGAAAAAATCTGGCCGATGACCTTGATGCCAGGGTCTTTGAGTTGCCAGTTCTGCAGATAAAACACCGTTACAAAGACGATCGTCATCAATGGCAGGTAAAGCGGGTAGAGACGAAATAGTCGCGATACCGCAAAGGCCAGCCAGTCATGTTGCCGCCCTTGGGTAAGCAATCGGTCCCAGAACAGAAATCCGGTGATCATGAAAAACAGTGCAACGCTGCCCTGGCCAAGCTGCGAGTAGAAATTGCTTGGCGGAAAATCTATTTTGCCCGTGCTTAGAAATATCCAGGTAATGATGGAGTGGTGAACGAATACACCGAACGCCAGATATCCGCGCAGGCCATCAATGCTGGCAAAGCGACGGTTGCCAGCATGCTCCAGATGATCGGCAATTTTCGGAACGGTGCGCAGCACCAGGGCGGCGGTCACGATCGCGAGCAGGTAGGCCGCTATCGCAATAATCGGATTGGTTTCATACATCAGTGAGCCCGGGCCGGGGAGCTGCCCGCCATCACTTGCCTGTGCAGATTGTCCACGTCGGATTTCGATGCCTTCGCTGCATATCCCTTGAGTAATGCTTCGAAATGATCCTCGAACAGCCAGCGACGATCGACGGTGTAACGCTGCATATGGCGCAGATTGCGCAGGCGCAGGGAAGAGCTCAATGAAGAAGGGTAAATGCGCATATCGGCCAGGTCGATCAGGCCGAACTCACCATCATCCAGTACCAATACGTTGCCCAAGTGGAGGGAGCGGAAATAGACACCTTGCTCATGCAACTGCGCCATGAATTTGCCGAAACGTTCCACCAATGCCTGACGTACCGCCGGGGCGGTAATACCTTGCAGGACCTGGCGCAGCGTGTGCCCTGACAAGGGTGAGTAATGCACGGCGGTACTGCCGTCTTCGAGCCGGTACAGGTCGAGGATTTGCGGTGTTGGAATGCCCATGTTGCGCAGTTGAACGCTATTGATGGCAAAGCGTTCTGAGTACGGGTTGAAACTTCCCGAGGTGTACCAGCGACGACGGCGGAACAGTTTGAGGAAACTGCCGTCGATCAGGCGCAGGACCTTCGGGCCCAAACCATCTTCTTCGATGATTTGGGCGTTGGCAGTGAGCTGATGCAGAGCGCTTGGCGTCGCCGTTTTGATCGGCGCGACCAGCAAGCGTCTGGCTCGCTGGTTGATGCTCAATGCGGCAATCAGTGCCAGAGGAATCCACAACAGAAACCAGTGCTCTTTTGGTCGGGAAATAATCCCCCCACCTTCGGTCAGGCCTGCACCGATACCGAATGCCAGCCAGGCTGAAGCGATGATAAACAGTGGTTGAAGCCGATAGCGCCAACTGCTCAGCAAACCGACGATCTGGATGAACAGCCATGGCAAGAAACCGACAATGCCGACGTAATAGAGCACTCCGAGGGCGAAACTATGGGGCTCCTGCAGGAGGTAGCCAATGCCGGGATCGAGTGTCAGGTCGGCGTTGAAGCCATGACCTATCCACGGATGATGGGCAATCTTTTGCAGGGCCAACTGCCAAATCTCCAAGCGATAGGAATCGCCCCGTCCATTGATCATCTGCGAAAACACCACGGCAACGGCGGCACCCGTGGTGAGCAGAGTGCCAAGCAATACAACGGAGCGTCGATTCCAGCAAATGAGGCTCAGCCAGAGCGCCGCCAGCGTCAGAGCAACCAGCGGGGTCCTGGAGCCGGTAGCAATCACGGCGGCGAACATGACCGCCATTGCCGGGATACTCAGCCAAAGTAGCTGGCCACGCTTGCAGGTCATGCTCACGCTGAGCCAATAGGCGCAAAAAAAGCCGAAGACGTGGGAGCTGAGCAGCGGATTGTCGAAGGCGCCACTACCGATCAGGCGCATGCCCGGTTCGTAGACGCGGGCAAACATGTACAGGTTGTAGGCCGAGGCGACCAACGCCACCATCGCTGCGCAGAACAGCAGAGGCTGGATGATCTCGCTGCGATAGCGCACCAGCAGGTAGCAGCCTACGAACAGAAAAAGGGTATGCAGCGGTGGTTTGAACTCGCCGACGATGTCGTCATCAGGGGGGCCCCAGCACAGGCTGAGCAGGGCCCACGCCACGAACAGTAATGCCGCAATGATGATGGGCTCGCGTAGCAACTCTTTTATCATCTGCGGTCGCAGGCATAGTGCTATCAGCGCGGGAATGCTGAACAAACCGTAATAAAGTTTGTGGTGCTGACTTCGGCCCGGCAGGAAAAAAAGTGCACACAGTAGCAAGAAGTAACCGAGCGGGAGGATCCACAGGCAAATGAAATCGAAGACTCGATTGGATGTGTTGTTCAAACCGTTTAATTGCATGCTGAGTGATTCATTCCTGAGTTAAACAACCATCTGAGGGTGATGGCCATTTGATGTATGTTCTCATACGTCACACTATGTGCCGTCATGCGTTTGCCGGAACCCTGAAGAAGCTGTGCTAAAGTCAGCGTCCTTTTTATCGACATTCGCGTGATATGACCGACTCCAGTCTCTCCGCAAGCCCATCGAGCTTGAAAATCTACTTCCGCCTGCTCGGCTATGTCCGGCCGTACATCAGTCTATTCCTGATCAGCATTGTCGGTTTCCTGATTTTCGCTTCGACGCAACCCATGCTGGGCTACATTCTCAAGTACTTCGTCGATGGCCTTTCCAACCCTGAGGCCGTGCTGTTTCCAAGCGTGCCTTACCTGCGTGATCTGGCATTGCTGCAGGCTGTGCCGTTGCTGATCGTTCTGATCGCTGCATGGCAGGGGCTGGGATCTTATCTGGGCAACTACTTTCTGGCCAAGGTTTCCCTTGGGCTCGTCCATGATCTGCGGGTTCAGTTGTTCAACAACCTGCTGGTATTGCCTAACCGGTACTTCGACAAGCATAACTCGGGTCACCTGATTTCTCGTATCACCTTCAACGTGACCATGGTCACGGGGGCGGCCACGGATGCGATCAAGGTCGTAATTCGTGAAGGCATGACGGTGATCTTCCTGTTCGCCTCGCTGCTGTTCATGAACTGGCGCTTGACGTTGGTCATGATCGCCATCCTGCCAATGATCGCAATCATGGTGCGTACCGCGAGCAAGAAATTCCGCAAGCAGAGCAAGAAAATCCAGGTGGCCATGGGCGACGTGACGCATGTCGCTTCGGAAACCATTCAGGGGTATCGCGTGGTTCGCAGTTTCGGCGGCGAAGTCTACGAAGAGAAACGCTTCTTTGATGCGAGCCAGGGCAACACCGACAAGCAACTGCGCATGACCCGTACGGGTGCCATCTATACACCGCTGCTGCAACTGGTGATCTACACCGCCATGGCCGTGTTGATGTTCCTGGTGCTGTACCTGCGTGGTGATGCGTCCGCCGGTGACATGGTTGCCTATATCACGCTGGCCGGTTTACTGCCCAAGCCGATCCGTCAATTGTCCGAAGTCAGCTCGACCATCCAGAAAGGTGTGGCCGGTGCCGAGAGTATCTTCGAACAACTGGACGTCGCGCCTGAAGTCGATACCGGCACCGTTGAGCGCAATGCCGTCAGCGGTCGCCTGGACGTGCGTCATCTCAGCTTTACTTACCCTGACACAGAGCGCCAGGTGCTCGATGACATCAGCTTCTCGGTCGAGCCCGGGCAAATGGTGGCGCTGGTGGGACGTTCGGGCAGTGGCAAGTCGACCCTGGCCAACCTGATTCCGCGTTTCTATCACCATGACAAGGGCGAGATCCTGATCGATGGTGTCGAAGTGGAGCAGTACAAACTGCTTAACCTGCGCAAGCACATTGCCCAGGTGACCCAGCATGTGACGCTGTTCAGTGACACCGTGGCCAACAACATTGCCTATGGCGATCTGGTCGGCGCGCCTCGTGCGGACATCGAGAAGGCCGCGAAAGATGCCTACGCGATGGACTTCATTGCGCAACTGCCCGAAGGCCTGGACACCCAGGTCGGCGAGAACGGCGTATTGCTTTCCGGTGGCCAGCGTCAGCGTCTGGCGATTGCCCGGGCACTGTTGAAGAATGCGCCGTTGCTGATTCTCGACGAAGCCACTTCGGCCCTCGATACCGAATCGGAGCGGCATATTCAGGCGGCACTGGACCAGGTCATGAAAGGCCGGACCACCCTGGTGATCGCTCACCGGTTGTCGACCATCGAGAAGGCGGACCTGATTCTGGTCATGGACCAGGGCCGGATCGTGGAGCGCGGCACCCACGCCGAACTCCTGGCGCAGAACGGTTACTACGCCCGACTGAATGCCATGGGCCTCGACACCCCGGCGCAAGACATCGCCTGACCTTTATTCACCGGGCGTGCAATGCGCCCGGTGACTTGTATCGAGATATTTACGTTCTTGACCAAACCTGAATAAAAATCCGGACTAGGCTTGTTAAGGTTTCTGATCGAACTTTGACTTGAATCGAGAGGGCCATCCCTTTCGCGTGGGTACTGCCTTGCTGCAACGTTATCTCTGGAAACTTTTGCCCAAAACGCAACGTGCCTTTTTGCTGGGTCGCTTGTCGGTGGTGGACCGTCAAGTGGTGAACAAGTCGATGTCGGCGAACCTGCATTTCCCCCGGGCCTTCACGCAGCGCTCCTGTCTGTTTATCCATGTCCCCAAGTGCGCCGGAAGCAGCGTCTGTGCGGCGTTGTTCGATAACTGGTGTCCCGGGCACTTGCCGTTGTACTGGTACGAGCAGCAGTTTCCCGAGCAGTTCGCAGCCAGTTTCAAGTTCGCCTTCGTTCGCGATCCTTTGGAAAGAGCCTACTCGGCTTACGCTTTTCTGCGGGGTAACGAATTGGGCCGGCGCGATCAGGCCGCGCAGAAACTGGTCAGCCACTATCGCGATTTCGACGACTTTGTCAGTCGCTGGCTTCACCCGGAAACCATCCACAGGCAACTGCATTTCGCCCCTCAAGTGGATTTTCTCACCGACTCCCTTGGGCATCTGGCGCTGGACTTCATAGGGCATCAGGAACACCTGGAGCGGGATTTTCAATTTGTCTGCGAGCAGTTAGGCCAGTCTGTGGTGCTGCCTCACGTCAATGACTCCCGGCAGCGACTCCCGATGCTGGCCCGTGATTTCTGCTCGGTCCGTACCCGTCGGCTGGTGCGACGGGCGTATCAACGCGATTACGAGGGGCTCGGTTATGAATAAGGCGCTATCGATGCCGGTTTCCGGGGCCAGACCTTACAATTTGTCGCTGACCATTTCGCCATTTCGCGCCGAACGTGACGCCGCGCGACAGTTGTTCGCCGAGGGCGATTTCATTGAGGTGTATGTGAACACGCCGCTCGTGGTGTGTGCGCAACGGGATCCCAAAGGCCTGTATCAAGCGGCAAGGGCAGGGCGAATCAAGGACTTCACTGGCATTGACAGCCCTTACGAAGCGCCGCTGTCTGCCGAGTGCGAGATCGACACCGAAAAACGGGAGCTGGCGGAGGCTTGCTTGCAGTTGTCGGCATTTCTGCTCAATAAATGATCCGTTTTCACGGTCGGATTATCCGGTTGCAGCCGTCGCACAAGCCAGCGCCAAGCCTGTGGTAATATCGCGCCCTTGTTCATTTTGTATGTGGGTTGCTCCATGAAGTTGTCGATGCCGCGATTCGATCAAGCCCCTGTCTTGGTGGTCGGCGATGTCATGCTCGACCGTTACT
Source organism: Pseudomonas sp. IT-P253 (assembly GCF_949768125.1). Classification (NCBI taxonomy): domain Bacteria; kingdom Pseudomonadati; phylum Pseudomonadota; class Gammaproteobacteria; order Pseudomonadales; family Pseudomonadaceae; genus Pseudomonas; species Pseudomonas sp. IT-P253. The sequence goes on from NZ_CATKPT010000002.1 coordinate 150,620, forward strand.
GGCATGGTGGTACCTCACGGATTTCCCCTGAGGCACCAGTACCGGTGGTCAAAGTCGAGCAAATCGAGGACCGCCCGGGTGGTGCCGCCAACGTGGCGTTGAACATTGCCGCGCTCGGTGCCCCGGCTTCGCTGGTGGGTGTGACCGGCGACGACGAAGCCGCCGACAGCCTGGTCAATAGCCTCAAGGGCGCTGGCGTGCGGGCGTTGTTCCAGCGCATTGCGCACCAGCCGACGATCGTCAAGCTGCGGGTCATGAGCCGTCACCAGCAACTGCTGCGTATCGACTTCGAAGAGCCCTTCGCCACCGACGCCCTCGCGTTGGGTGAGCAAGTCGACGAGTTGCTTGAAGGTATCAAGGTGTTGGTGCTGTCCGACTACGGCAAAGGCGCGCTGAAAAACCATCAGGTGCTGATCCAGGCCGCCCGTGCGCGGGGCATTCCGGTGCTCGCCGATCCCAAGGGCAAGGATTTCTCAATCTATCGCGGTGCGAGCCTGATCACCCCCAACCTCAGCGAGTTCGAGGCCATCGTCGGCGGTTGCGCCGATGAGCACGAGCTGGTGAGCAAGGGCGCTCAGCTGATGCATGACCTTGACCTCGGCGCCTTGCTGGTGACCCGTGGCGAACACGGCATGACGTTACTGCGTCCGGATCATCCGGCGCTGCATTTACCTGCACGAGCCCGAGAAGTGTTCGATGTGACCGGTGCCGGCGACACCGTGATTTCCACCTTGGCGGCCGCAATTGCCGCCGGCGAAGAACTGCCCCACGCGGTGGCCTTGGCCAATCTGGCAGCAGGCATTGTGGTCGGCAAGCTCGGGACGGCGGCCATCAGCGCGCCGGAACTGCGTCGCGCCATCCAGCGTGAGGAAGGTTCCGAGCGCGGTGTGCTTGGCCTTGAGCAGTTGTTGCTGGCGGTCGACGATGCGCGGGCGCACAAAGAGAAAATCGTCTTCACCAACGGTTGTTTTGACATCTTGCACGCGGGGCACGTGACTTACCTCGAACAGGCACGCGCCCAAGGTGATCGTCTGATCGTTGCGGTCAACGACGATGCCTCCGTCAGCCGTCTGAAAGGACCGGGTCGACCGATCAACAGCGTTGACCGTCGCATGGCCGTACTGGCCGGTTTAGGTGCCGTGGATTGGGTGATCAGCTTCCCTGAAGGCACCCCGGAAAACCTGCTGCGCGAGGTCAAGCCGGATGTGCTGGTCAAAGGCGGGGACTACGGGATCGAACAGGTCGTCGGTGCTGACATCGTCACGGCGTACGGCGGGACGGTGAAAGTGTTGGGGCTGGTGGAAAACAGCTCCACTACCGCGATTGTCGAGAAGATCCGCAAGTCTGAGTGACGCTTAAACGATCGCCGCTTCTGTAGGAGCGAGGCTTGCCCG